>NZ_JBLYED010000021.1:0-120990 GCF_048515765.1 Pseudomonas sp. H11T01
GGTACATCGCGAAAGGTGAAGACGACGCAGACGGCAATGTGCTTTGCCCGGCCGACCCGCAAGGGTTTGTGCGCAATCTCAAGAGCAAAACTGTGACCCCGGCCCCCTCCCAATACGGTAAGGCCCCGACCCTGCAAACCCGCTATCGCTACACCGCAGAGCTGGGCCTGACCGGTTCCGGGCCATGGTTAGCAATCAGGGATGAGACGCTGGTGCAGGTCGTCAATGGCCAGGACCAGCCACTGCAACACACGGCTTACAAATACATCAACGAACCAAACAACCCCCTCGAGCACGGACGCAAGCTGCAGGACGCCGTGACCCTCAACGGCAAAACCACCACCACCGCTTACACCTACAGCAAGGCCCGCAATGCCCGTAGCGGAGAAGCCGTACTGCATACAGTCAGTACCTTGATCGGGTTTGACGACTATTCGAACTATGGCCCAGACCAGCCGGGCATAGTGCAACCGGTGCGCAAAGTCATCACCCTGCAGCATTCATTGTTCAACGGCGAGCCGCTGCTCAACCGTGACGACAACGATGTGGAAATCGCCTACGAATATGACCTGCTGGGTCGGGTGACCAAGGAAACCGTGGCGCCGAACTCTGATGACTACAAAGCCAGCCGCACCTATACCTACACACTCACCAATGAACCTGGCCAACAGGCCAGGCAAAGCGCCAAGGACGTCAAGGGCGTCGAAACCATCACTTACCTGGACGGGCACAATCGGGTCATCAAGGAGACCCGGCGCGATGCCGATGCCCTGGGCGGCGACCCGCAAAAGTTTCGCGAGACTTACCGTGCGACCTACAACAACCGGGAACAGATGACGAGCGAAACCGTCATCGACTGGGAAAGAGCAAAAGATGTTCCCTTGACCAGTCTCTTCAACTACGACGATTGGGGTGAGCAACGCAGTGTGGTGCGACCCGATGGTGTCGAGGAGCACGAGGTCACCGATCCGATCGCCCAGACCACCAGTCAATGGCTCGAGGGCATGGGTAAAACCGTCACGACGAATAACCTGTTCGACAAGCCCGACAGCGTCAAACGAATCGACCTGGGCGGTCAGATGATCAGTGAACACACCTACCACTACGATGGGATGGGGCGGACCGCCGAGGAATATGACGCGGCTGGCAACTGGACGCGCTATGAATACGACGCTTTCGACCGGATGACCAAAACCCTGTTGCCTGACAGCAACGAAGTCGAGCGCCAGTACGCCGGGCACAGCAGCGAAGACCTGCCGGTGAAGATCAGTGTCAACGGCGTTGTACTGGGGGAACAGGGCTACGATGGGCTCGATCGTATGGTCCTGTCGATTACTGGCGGGCGTGAAAGTGTCTATACCTTCGATCCGGGGCAAACCCAGCCAAAAAGTGTGAAGCGTCCCAGTGGCGTGGAAACTGGTTACGTCTACCGGCCGGAACTGGGTGAAGATCCGGAGCAGCGGATTGCGGTGGAGAGTACCGCCATCTATACATACGACAGCGAGAACGCGCGCCTGCGGACCACTGAAGAAGTAGACGAGTCGGGCATTAAACATAGCCTTGCGCGTCAGTATTTCAGCACTGGCGAACTGAAAAGCGAAAGCCGTGAGCAGACAGGTGAAGTGCCGCGCGTCATGTTTTACGAGTACAGCCGGCAGGCACGGTTGATGAGTTATACCGATGTTCTCGAGCAGACCCAGACGTACGAGTACGACGATTTTGCCAGGTTGAAGGCCACCGAACTGGGCGACACTCGCTCGACGTTCGCCTATAACGATTTGGGCCAACTCAAAACGATCGAAACAATCGACGGTGCGCAGAGGCTGAAGATCGATCTTGAGTACGATGATTTCGGCCGGGAGGTGCTGCGTAAATTCGATCTGGGCAACGACATCAAACAGACATTGAGCCAGACCTACGACGAGGTCGACAGGCTGACTCAGCGGACGTTGATGCAAGGCACTGAGTCGCTGCGTGACGAAACCTACGTTTATGACCCTCGCGGACGCCTGGTCGAGTACAGCTGCACTGGCAGCCAACGGCCCGAAGACCCTTATGGCAAAGTCATCAAGGGTCAGCTTTTCGGCTTTGATGCGCAGGACAATCTGGACTTCGTGGAGACCACCTTTGAGGGCGGACGTCACTCGATCTATTACGAATACACAAACCAGAACGACCCCTGTCAGTTGATGGGGCTCACCAATGAATTGAGTCCGGCTCGACCTGGCGATCCGCTCTACCCGCCCAGAATCGACTTCACGTATGACGCTGACGGCAATCTGTTGCAGGACGAAGTCGGTCGTATTTTGGCCTATGACAGCCTGGGTCGCTTGATCAGCGTCAGCGCCTTGTCCGGCGAAACGGCCAATGACTATCACTATGATTCACTGGACACGCTGAACGGACGCAGTACTTCTGGCGGCAATGAACAGCGTTTCTACCAGAACGGTGAATTGGCGAACCAGATTCAGGGTTCCAACAGCAGTACCTTCGTACGGGCCGATGGAGTTGTGCTCGCCGAGCACCAGGCAGGTGCTGGCCCAAAGTCCCTGTTGCTGGCCAGTGATGACAAGAACAGCGTGCTGTGCGAGGTGAGCCAGGATGGGCACAATGAAATCGCTTATTCGGCGTACGGCCACCGTGCGGATAAAGCGGCGGTGAGCAGTCATTTGGGTTACAACGGTGAACTGCGCGAAGCGCAAACGGGTTGGTATTTGTTGGGTAATGGGTATCGGGCGTTCAATCCGTTGTTGATGCGGTTTCATAGCCCAGACAGTTGGAGTCCGTTTGGGGACGGGGGGATGAATGCGTATATGTATGTTTTGGGGAATCCGATTAGATTTAAGGATGAGACAGGGCACTCAGTCTTTTCCAAACTCGCTATGTTGTTTATGTACACTGGTGATGATGTAGTCGGAGCAGCAAGTAGAGTTGGCTCAAGTGTTTCGAAGACAACAGGCAGCAGTTCTCGACGATTAGCGAACGTCACCGATGAATTAGCAAAAGTCTCTGTATCTGCTCGACCTTCCAGATCAGCTGCGCGTCAGCCTTCGGCAAGGGCGCGTTCTGTAACACCGGACTACTCGGTTTCTCCCGAACGAGCTTCAGGAGGGAGGGCAGCAGTGAGTCAGCCTTCTTCAACGGCGACAGAGTCTGCAAGCCCGATAAAAGTAGCCAAACCGAAACAACCAAAAGTGATCGAGGGTGACTACGAGCACAATAGAAAAAACTTTCCAGGCGCCTACCAAGCTGCACAAAAGAAAAGTGCTTCAGGAGTAGTTGTAGGGAAACCGCCACAAGGGGTGAAAGGCGAAATAGTCACAACCACTAAAAGTGGATATGTCGACAAGATCTTCGGCTTGTCTGAATACAATACTGCGGTGCGCGTACCAGAAAAATCCACCGTCTCCAAAAACTCCCATTTACGCTATTCCTAGGTCGGTTGAAACGTTAAATGTACCCGCTCGTCAGCGGGTACATTTCATGTTCTCACCCCCTCAACCCAGTCACTCTCGCAAACTCCACCAACCCACCGTCATGCTCAAGTCCCAACTTGTCCATGGCGGTGCGCTTTTGCCTGCTGATGGTTTTTTCGCTGCGGTTCAGTTGCGCGGCGATCTGTCGGCCGGACAGGCCCTGGACGAACAGCCGCACCACTTCCATTTCTCGTTGGGAAAGACTCACCGATGGCGCCTCAGTGCTTGAGGAAGGCAAAGTCTGGGCATTGAGAATGTCAGCAAAGGAAGGGCTGAGGTAGCGGCGCCCCTTGGCCACGGTCTGCACGGCCCGTTTCAGTTCGATCAACGGGCTGCGTTTGTCGAATAAGCCGCAGACGCCCGTATTGAGCAAGGCTTGCAACAGTGAAGGGTTGCGCAACATGGTCATGACAATCAGTGAGACATGGCCGAAGTGACGTTTCACGTAGCCCATTAACGCCAGACCGTCGGGAAAGCGTCCGTAAGGCATCGAGTAATCGCTGACCAGAATGTCACAGGGTGTTCGCTGCAGATGGTCGATCAGCTCATCGGCGTTGTGTGCCTGGGCGACGATCGAGAACGTTGTGTCGGATGGGGGGCAAAGGGTCATTTCGGCGCCCATCAACACCACGGGGTGGTCGTCGGCGAGGATGATGCGAGCGCAATGTCGACGCGATACCGAAGTATCGGCGCAGGCATTACCGAGGGGGCTGGGAGCAGGTGTGTGGTGAGGCATGTGTTCCGGGTTCATGCGGTGTCTCTGTGAGGGCCGATGGAGCGCCGTACACCGCAGTCGGCCCGGTTCAAGGCAAATGAATCAAACCCCGTTCCAGCGCCTTGACCACCGCGGTCCAGCGCGAACTCACGCCGAATTTTCGGCGAATGTTGCAAAAGTGGTAGTTCACCCCGGCTTCGCTGCAGCATACGATCTGGCCGATTTCCCAAGAGGATTTGCCGCACGCGCTCCACTGCAAGACTTCCCTCTCCCTGGCCGTGAGTTTTATCGCTTCTGGTTGCTCGGGCTCCTGAGGCTGGAAATTGACCTGGGCTGGCAATGACCGGACGGGTGCTGGGTTGGTACGGTACATAACGGGCTCTCCCATTTATCATCAATGATGGCGTGGGCGCGGCAGAATCTTCCTACTTCATAAGGGCGTAGTTCGCGCGGCCGGCCTTCAGACACCTGTGTCAGGGCTGTAGGCGCGGTCTAGTTATATCGCGAATCAACGACCTTGGAACCTGTCAGAAATTACAGGTAGGCCACTTTAATGAGGGATTGTTGGTATGGCTGTCAGCTGTTGCATATCCCGATGTAGGGATCTTCTACACAACGCCCCTGCGCAACAGTTTGAACAATAAAGTACTGATTAATTGAGCATTTTTGTATTTTCCGGTGCGCGCAAGGACGCGAAATAAAAATGGTTTTCCGGATATTTTCTGAGCCACGCCTCACTATCCCGTTCGACTGCATTGCAGCAACCGATGAACGGAGCTCATATGGCACTGAATAAAACCTGCAGCCCTGCCGATACAGCGGCAGGGCCCACTTCCTATAACAAGAGCGGCCCGCACTATCGGAGCTAACGCTCGCCTGATAGCTGAAACCGCATGGATGCTCGCAGCCCTTCATCACCCGAGAGCCATCCTATGTCCTTACGAAATATGAATATCGCGCCTCGAGCCTTCCTCGGTTTTGCGTTCATTGCGTTGCTTGTCATCGCCCTCGGCGTGTTTGCCGTGAATCGCATGACGATCATCCGCCAGGCTTCGGTTGACATGGAAAGCAACCAACTGCCCAGCGTGAGTTTCCTGGGCAGCATCACTGAAAACGTATTGCGTTTGCGCATTTTGTCGTTTCGGGTGCTGGTCAACCGTGATGCGGCCGGTCTGCTGGAAGCTGAAACACGTATTAGTGCGTTGATGGACAAGGTCAAGCAAGGGCAAACCAGCTACGCGGCATTGCCTGCCGGTGGCGAAGAGGCGGCGCTTTACAAGGCGTTTGCAGCCACCCTGGACAGTTATCTGCAAGCGCAGAGCCAGATGATGGAGCTGTCGCGTCAGAACAAGATCGATGACATGCGCAACTTGATCAATACCCGAATCAAGGACGGCACCGACTTGATGGGCGAGCAGCTCAACAAACTGATTGCTATCAACAGAGCCGACGCTACAAGAGCTGATACCGAGGCCGGTAGCCAGTATGACAATGCCAAGCTAGGGATCATCGGCGTTTCGGTGGCCGCGGCCGTGATTACTGTATTGTTGGCCTGGTTGCTCACCCGCAGCATTGTCACGCCGCTGAGCCGCGCGGTGGCTGCCGCCGAAACCATCGCCGGTGGCAACCTGAGCAAGCCCATCATCATCGACGGCAACGACGAACCGGCTCGGTTGCTCAGTGCCTTGTCCACCATGCAAACCAATCTGCGCAAAACCATCGAGCAGATCGCCGGCTCGGCGACGCAACTCGGCTCGGCCGCTGAAGAACTCAGCGCGGTCACCGAGGAAGCGTCTCGCGGCCTGCAACAGCAAAACAATGAAATCGAACAAGCAGCGACTGCCGTCAACGAGATGACCGCCGCCGTAGAAGAAGTGGCACGCAACGCGGTCTCCACCTCCGAGGCGTCCAACCAGTCGACCCTGGCCGCCCGCGAAGGCCGCGACCGTGTGGTGGAAACCGTCGGCGCGATCCAGACCATGACCCTGGACGTACAAAACACCTCGGCCATGATCGAAGGCCTGGCCGTGCAGGGCCGTGACATCGGCAAGGTGCTGGACGTGATCCGGGCGATTGCCGAGCAGACCAACCTGCTGGCCCTCAACGCCGCCATCGAAGCCGCCCGTGCCGGTGAGGCCGGTCGTGGTTTCGCGGTGGTGGCGGATGAAGTTCGCGCACTGGCTCATCGCACGGCGCAATCAACCCAGGAAATCGAAAAAATGGTCGCCGGCATCCAGAACGGGACCGGCCAGGCCGTCGAGTCCATGCAGCAAAGCAATCAACGCACCCAAAGTACCCTGGAGATGGCCCGTGCGGCAGGCGTTGCCCTGGAGCAGATCACTCAGTCGATCCATCTGATCAACGAACGCAACCTGGTGATCGCCAGCGCCTCGGAAGAACAGGCACAAGTGTCGCGCGAAGTGGACCGCAATCTGGTGAACATTCGCGACCTGGCCAGCCAGTCATCCGCCGGTGCCAACCAGACCAGCGCCGCCAGCCATGAGCTGTCGCGACTGGCTGTGGATTTGAATGCAATGGTGGCGCGATTCGTGATTTAAGTTACCGTTCAGGCTGGAGTTCGCGCAACAGGAGAGCTACATGCGCTATTCAGCCTTGACCCAACGAATTGCCGGCGACGGAGCAGCGGCCTGGCAGATTCACTACCGAGCACTGGAATTGATAGAGCAGGGCGCCGACGTGCTGTTGTTATCGATCGGTGACCCGGACTTCGACACCCCCAAACCGATTGTCCAGGCGGCCATCGACAGCCTGCTGGCCGGCGATACCCATTACCCGGCGCAGGTGCGTGGAAGCTGCTCGCTGCGCAACAGCATCGCCCGGCGCCATGCCCGCCGCAGCGGCCAGGCGGTTGATGCGGATCACGTGGTGGTGCTGCCCGGCGCGCAATGCGCGGTGTACTCCGTGGTGCAATGCCTGCTCGATCCGGGCGATGAGGTGATCGTCGCCGAGCCCATGTATGTGACCTACGAAGGCGTGTTTGGCGCCTGCGGTGCCAAGGTGGTTCCGGTGGCGGTGAGTTCGGAGAATGGCTTTCGAGTCGATCCGGCAGACGTCGCAGCGCTGATCACGCCCAGGACCCGGGCGATGCTGCTTAACAGTCCGAACAACCCTTCGGGCGCGAGTCTGTCGTTGCCCATCTGGCAGGCACTGGCGCAGCTGTGCATCGAGCATGATCTGTGGCTGATCAGTGATGAGGTGTACAGCGACCTGTTGTATGAAGGCGAGCACATCAGCCCGGCGAGTCTGCCGGGCATGGCCGAGCGCACGGCGACCCTTAACAGCCTGTCCAAATCCCATGCCATGAGTGGCTGGCGGGTAGGCTGGGTGATCGGTCCGAAGCCTCTGACCGAACACTTGATTCATTTGTCGCTGTGCATGCTGTTCGGGTTGCCGGATTTCGTGCAGAAGGCGGCTGAGGTCGCCCTGAATGCCGATTTGCCGGAGCTTGCGCAGATGCGTGACGAGTATCGCCTGCGTCGGGATCTGGTTTGTGCCCGCCTGGCCGATTGCCCGGGCCTCAATGCCGTGAAGCCTGACGGCGGGATGTTTGTCATGGTCGATATTCGCCAAACCGGCCTCGGCGCCCAGGCATTTGCCGAGCGCTTGCTGGAGGGTTATGGCGTGTCGGTGCTGGCCGGCGAGGCGTTCGGGCCGAGTGCGGCAGGGCATATCCGCCTCGGGCTGGTGGTGGACCAGAAACGCCTGGCCGAGGCGTGTCGGCGGATCGTGCGCTGTGCGGCGGATTTGTTGGAACAGCGGCCAGGCTGAATATCTTTGTTGTCAGGGCTGGCCTCATCGCGAGCAAGCCCGCTCCCACACTCGACCGTGTCCGGACACCAATTTTGTGTGCGACGCGGTTCTAATGTGGGAGCGGGCTTGCTCGCGATAGCGGTGTAACAGGCGGCATAGGTCTGTCAGCCCACCTGCAATCTCTTCTCCCACACCCCCCCATTCACCAGATTCGCCGGCCGCTCGCCGGCCAACGCCGCCAGCAGATTGTCCACCGCGCAACGGGCCATCGCCTCACGGGTTTCATGGGTGGCAGAGCCGATGTGCGGGGTCGCCACCACGTTATTCAACTGCAAGAGCGGCGAGTCATGTTCCAAGGGTTCGCGCTCGAACACGTCCAGCCCCGCAGCCCGAATCTGCCTCCGTTGCAGCGCTTCGATCAGCGCTGCTTCATCGACCACCTTGCCCCGTGAAATGTTGATGAAGATGCTTTCCGGCCGCATCAGCGCAAACTCCCTGGCGCCGATCAGACCTTCAGTCTCGGCGGTCAACGGCAAGGTCAGGCAGATGAAATCAGCGTGCTGCAACAACTCCGAAAGGCTGCGGTACTGCGCATTGAAGCGCTTCTCCACCGCCGGTTTCGGTGAGTGGCTGTGATAGATGACCGGCATGCCGAAGCCGAAATGCCCACGCTGAGCCAACGCTTCGCCGATCCGCCCCATGCCGATGATGCCGAGGGTTTTGCCATGCACGTCGCTGCCAAAATGCATCGGTCCGATGTTCTGAGTCCATTGCCCGGCGCGGACCAGATTAGCCAGTTCGACCACTCGGCGAGCCGTGGCCAGGATCAAGGCGAAACCCGTGTCGGCGGTGGTTTCGGTCAACACGTCTGGGGTGTTGCTGAGCAGAATGTTGCGCAGTGTCAGGTAGTCGATGTCGTAGTTGTCGACGCCCACCGAGACGCTGGCGACGGCTTCCAGCTGTGGCGCCAGATCGAGCAACTCGGCATCGAGCCGCAGACTGGCACCCAACAAACCCTGAGCACTGGGCAAGGCATCGCGCAGACGCATCAGGCCGTCGCTGTCGAGCTTGTCGATCAAAGTGACGTGCGCGTGTTCATGCAACCGGGCCATCAGCACTGGCGAGAGCTTTTTGTAGAGGACGACGTGCTTTTTCATGGTGTTCACCTTCAGTTCAATTCAGGAGTGCGCAGCCAGAGGACGTCTCGGCGTGACCTTGGGCAGCGCTCGATCACTGGCCCCGGGCTTGAGGAAAATCGTCAGCACCACCGACAACAGCAACGCGCCGCTCATTAACAGATAGGACGCACCGGGTGAGCCGGTGGAGCTGTTCAGGTAACCGACCAGATAGGAACCGCCGAAAGAACCGAGGGCGCCCATGCTGTTGATCAAGGCCATGGCGCCACCGGCAACGTTGGCCGGAAGGATTTCCGGGACAATGGCGAAAAACGGTCCATAAGGCGCGTACATGCAGGCCCCGGCGATCACCAGCAAGGTGTATGACCACCAGAAATGTTCAGCGCCGAGGGCGTAGGAACCATAAAACGCTACGGAAGCGATCAGCAGTGGCGGCCAGACGAAGCGCTTGCGCCGTTGAATCTTGTCCGAGCCCCACGACACCGCGAGCATCGCAATCACCGCCGCCAGATAGGGCAGCGCCGACAGCCAGCCGGCCTCAATCATGTCCATTTTCGTACCCTGCTTGAGAATCGACGGCAGCCACAGCACGAAGCCGTAGACACCGATGCTCCAGCAGAAGAACTGCAGCGCGAGGATGATCACCTTCGGCGAACGGAAGGCCTCGGCGTAGTTTTTCACCGCTTTGATTCCGATCTGTTCGGCGGCCAGTGCGCTTTGCAGGTCCTGTTTTTCAGTCTCGCTGAGCCACTTGGCGTCGGCCGGACGATCGTCGGCCAGGCGCCACCAGATAAACGCCCAGAGCACCGCCGGCAGGCCTTCGATGATGAACATCCAGCGCCAGCTGAAGTGCTGCACCAGATAGCCGGACACCACCGACATCCAAAGCATGGTCACCGGGTTGCCGAGGATCAGAAAGGTGTTGGCTCGCGAGCGTTCGGCGCGGGTAAACCAGTGGCAGAGGTAGACCAGCATGGCCGGCATCACTGCGGCTTCGACCACTCCGAGCATGAAGCGGATGACGATCAGCATGTAAGCGTTGGAGACGATCCCGGTCAGGGTCGCCAGCGCGCCCCAGAGAATCAGGCTGACGAAAATCAATTTCTTCACGCTGTTCTTTTGCGCGTAGATCGCTCCCGGTATCTGGAAGAAAAAGTAACCGAGGAAAAACAGCGCGCCAAGCAACGACGAGAGCCCCGGCGTGATCATCAGGTCGGCGGCCATCCCGGAGGCGGCGGCGAAACCGTAATTGGCCCGGTCCAGATACGCCAGGCTATAGGTGATGAACACGATGGGCATGATGTACCACCAGCGGCGGGTGGCGAGTGTGGGCGTTTGCATGATGGTGCTCCTGAGCTTGTTGTTTTTGTCGCAGCAGGTAACGGTTTGGATTCAACGTTTTCGGTGACTGTTATGGCCAATCGCGAGCAAGCCCGCTCCCACATTAGATCCTCAGCGAACACTTAATTTGTGTACGACTGCGATCAAGTGTGGGAGCGGACTTGCTCGCGATTGCGGCATTGAGTTCGGCAGATAATTCGGCACGTGTCGGTAACCCCTCCATATCCCCGCGGCTCTGCACCGCGCGGCTGCCAATCCAGTTGGCGCGTTGCACTGCGTCGCTAAAGCTGTAGTTCTCCAGCAGTGCACTGATCAGGCCCACGGCAAAACCATCACCGGCACCGACGGTATCGACGACGTTTGCGACCGGCACGGCGGCGACAAAGCCCTCATCCAGATGGGTACGGTAATAAGCACCGTGAGCACCGAGCTTGATCGCCACCGCTCTAGCGCCGTTGTCCAGGTAGAACGCGGCGATGTCGGCCGGGTCCTCGAAACCGGTGAGCAAGCGGCCTTCACTCAATCCCGGCAATACCCAATGGGCGAGGGCGGCGAGTTTGTTAATTTCCGTGATCATCTGTTGTTCGCTGGCCCACAAGGCCGGACGCAGATTGGGATCGAACGAAACACTGCGGCCAGCCCCACGCATTTGGGTCATCAACTCGCGGGACAGCTCACGGGCGGTGGCCGACAACGCCGGTGGAATACCGGTCGCATGCAGGTGACGCGCTTGCAGCAATGGCGGGCGGATCGCTTCGATCGACAGATGACTGGCGGCCGAACCCCGGCGGAAGTACTCCACCTGCGGATCACGGCCATCGTCTTCGCGGGATTTGAATTGAAAGCCGGTCGGGTGCAGCGGATCGACCTCGACATGGGTGCAGTCGAGCCCTTCGGCTTGCAGCGTATCGACCACAAAACGTCCCAGTGAGTCGGCACCGACCCGGCTCAGCCAGGCCACATTGAAACCTAGCCGGGACAGACCGATGGCGACGTTGCTGTCGGCCCCGGCGATGCGTTTGTGAAAGTGCCCGACCTGCGCCAGATCACCGGTTTGCTCGGCGACAAACATGGCCATGGTTTCGCCGAACGACAGAACATCGAACTCAGACATGGGCGCTCTCCAGCTGTGATTGACCCAGGCGGGCGAGGACAGCGACGTGCTCGGTGGTCAACTGCAGCAGGTCATCGGCTTGCAGCGGGTACTCCGCCGCCCGGGGAATGCCCTGGGCCATGTGCTGCAGCAGTTGTTCCCACAGATGCAAGTCGTTGGGGCCGGGCGGTATCGCGACCAGCTTGCTGTCGGCGCGGCGCACGACTGCTTTGCAATGCACGTAACCCACATGGCGGCCGAGCAATCGCGCGGCGGTGGCGGCCGACTGGTCCTGCCATTGCCAGTTGCCGATATCGAAGGTCATCTGCACTGGCAGGTTGTGTTGCTCGACCTGGGCGAAGAAGCGTTGGAGCGGCTCGATGCGTCCACCCTGCGTGGTCTGATCGTTTTCCACCAGCAACTGGACCGGATGCTGCGCCAGACACGAGGCGAGGCTCTGCAGATCGTTGTTGTCAGTGAAATAACCCAAGGAC
This sequence comes from Pseudomonas sp. H11T01, assembly GCF_048515765.1. Lineage (NCBI taxonomy): Bacteria > Pseudomonadati > Pseudomonadota > Gammaproteobacteria > Pseudomonadales > Pseudomonadaceae > Pseudomonas > Pseudomonas sp. H11T01. Next base: position 12,027 of record NZ_JBLYED010000021.1, read on the forward strand.
ACTTTCAGCCATTTTGCGCCGAAGGACTGTGCCCGTTTCAGGGTCGCGGCCAGTAGCGGGTTGGGTTGCGATTGACCGGCGACCCAGAGTTCCAGCGGTGAGGAAAACACCGCCTCGAGCCCCTGTTGTTCGATGGCCCGGGTCAATTCGCGCGGGTCTTCGGCGGTGAGCAGTTCTTCACGCCATTCGATGCGCTTGGCCCCGGCCTTGGCCAGTACCTCGACGAATGCCAATTGCCCGCGTTGGCGAACCAGATCGGCGCCGTAGCTGGAAAGACTGATGGAGACAGGTGATTTATTCATTGTTATTGACCTCTGAAACCGGTTTCATTTTTGTTCAAAAATTTTTGGCTAATACATAACCTGTGGCGAGGGAGCTTGCTCCCGCTGGACGGCGAAGCCGTCCCAAATCCGGCAACCGCATTCCAACAGATAAAATGTGTCAGCCGCCTTGCGACTGCTTCGCAGCCGAGCGGGAGCAAGCTCCCTCGCCACAGTTGTTCATCGTCTAGTTGTCGACCCGCGCACAATCAACTGCGCCGGATAATCCAGCGTCCGTACCGGCCCTTCATCCCCGCGCAATCGCTTGAGCAAACAATCGAACGCACTGGCGCCGATGTCTTCGGTCGGCTGGGCGAGGGCGGTGATTCCGCTGCCGACCAGTGGGTACCAATCCAGGTCATCCAGGGCGATCAATCCCACGTCCTCGAACAACCCGCAACCCAGCTCACGCAGCGCGCGGGTACTGGCCAGCGCGGCAATGCCGTTGGCACAGAACAGGGCTTTCGGACCGGGGCCGGGCGTGGCGAGAAAGGAATGCAGGCGAACCGTCAGCTCAGGACCGGTCTCGACCACCGCGCCAAGCAGGGCCGGGCGTTGAGCGATTTCGGAGGTGAAGCTGCTGACCCGTTCGATCCGCGAGCTGGTGCCGTCATAGGGTTCGCTGACCATCAGTACGTCGCGATAGCCTTGCTCTTCAAGGTGTGCGAGGGCGGTGTGGACCGCAGCGGGGTTATCCAGGCCGACCAGGTCGCTGTGCAACTGCTCGACCTTGCGGTCCACCAGTACCATAGGCATTTCCTGGTGCAGCTCGAGCAATTGGTCCAGATGATGACCGAGGGTGTTCACGATCAAACCTTCGATGTTGTACGAGCGCAGCGCCGCCAGATGCTGACGTTCCTGCTCGTCATCACGATCGGTGTTACACACCACAAGGCTGTAGCCGTGCTGACGGCAGGCAGTTTCCACGCCATGCATCACGGCAATCGAATAGGGGTTACGGATATCGGCCACCAGCATGCCGATCAGGCGGGTGCGCCCACGTTTCAGGCCGCGGGCCATCTGGTTCGGGCGATAACCCAGCTCACTGATCGCCTGCTCGATGCGTAACGCAATGGCATCGGAGAGCAAGGGCCGGTCTTCACCGATAAAGCGCGACACGCTGGCCTTGGAGACCCCGGCGCGTTCGGCGACATCGAGCATGGTCACGCGGCTGCGTTGGGCGGCGGAAAAACTGTTCACGGTGCACGACCTTCTTATTGGAATTATTGGGAAGCAGCGCTGGTGAGACTTCGCTGAAACCGGTTTCAGAAGACACCAAAACCCAATAGGCCGTCAAGAGGGGGAAGGGGATGAATGAAAGAATTATGTCAGCAGTGGGATCGCTTTCGCGGGCAAGCCCGCTCCCACAGAGTATTGCGCAAACCTTGTGGGAGCGGGCTTGCCCGCGAAGACGTCAGAGCAACCAACGCAATCGTATGACCCTGTCTTAGATTTTCGGGTCAACTTTTCTCAAAAAAGAAACCCGCGTAAATACTCGAAAATCGCCTCATAAAGCTCATCAACTTCAGCGGCAAGACCACGCGCCCGCAAGCAGCCATGGACCAGCCCCTGACCTTGATAAAGCAAGACGGGCGTGTTGGCCGTGTTCAGTCGTTCACTGAAACACACGCCGTCATCGCGCAGCGGATCGAACTGCGCCACCGCGATAAATGCCGGGGGCAGACGACTGAAGTCGTTTGCCAACAACGGCATGGCATAGGGCGAACGCTGCGCCGGACCCGGCAAGTACAGCGCGTGATAGCAGTCCAGATCGCTGGTGCTAAGCAACGGTGCATCGGCGCATTGACTGCGCGACGGCAAGTTGGCAGCGCCACCCAGCCCGGGATAGATCAATACCTGCGCGGCCGGTAACGGCTCATTGGCATCCCGTAACGCCAGGCACATCGCGGCAGCGAGATTGCCACCCGCGCTGTCTCCGACCACTACCCGCCGCTCAAGGTCCAGTTGAAACGGGCAGTCACCACTTTGCAGCGCTTGCCACACTGCGAGGCAATCGTTGAAGGCTGCCGGGAAGGGATGCTCCGGGGCCAGCCGATAATCCACCGCCAGTACCAGCACCTGAAGTCGGGCTGCCAGTTCGGCGGTGATGAAGTCGTGGGAGTCCAGGTCTCCAACTACCCAACCGCCACCGTGCACATAGACGATGCACGGCCAGCCATCGGCCGGCATCGTAAAGGTGGGGCAGTAAGCGCGTACCGGCACGTCATTCAAACGAAAATCGGTCACCGCCAACCCCGCAGGCCGAGGCGGGGTGAATGCCCGGCACATGCGGTTATAAGCTTCGCGCAATCCTTTAAGACTGCTTTTCAGGCTATTGAAACTCAAGGTTTTTTCTACGAAGGCCTTGAGTTCGGGAGAGAGCGGGTAATCGGTCATACGGCACTCAGCTTGGCGTTAAGGTTTCAAACTGGCTTGTACCGTCGCGACGCCATCCTTGCCATCGACACTGGTCACGCCGGCCAACCAACGCTGCAGATCGTCCGGGTGAGCGCGCAGCCATTGCTTGGCCACCTCTTGGGGCGTTTTGCGCGCCATGATCGGCACCATCAACTGGCTTTCCTGAGCAGCGGTGAAGGTCAGGTTTTCCAGCAGTCGGTTGACGTTCGGGCAGCGCTCGGCGTAGTCCGGGGCGGTCACCGTGGAGACAGTCGCGGCGCCTTCGTTGGGGCCATAAACGTCTTCGCTACCGGTCAGATAGGCCATCTTCATGTTGATGTTCATCGGGTGCGGAGTCCAACCGACAAACACCACGAACTCCTTGCGATTCACTGCCCGCTGGACGGCGGCGAGCATCCCGGCTTCACCAGACTCGATCAGCTTGAAGCCGCCGAGGCCAAAGTGATTGGTCTCAATCATGGTTTTGATCGCAGCATTGGCGCCGCTGCCGGGCTCGATGCCGTAGATTTTACCGCCCAGCTGGTCTTTGAATTTGGCAATATCGGCAAAGGTTTTCAGCCCGGCCGCCGCGACGTACTCAGGCACCGCGAGGGTCGCCTGGGCATCGGCCAGGCTGGGTTTTTCCATGACCTTGACCTGATTGGCGGCGACAAAAGGCGCGATGTTCTGGTCCATCGCCGGTTTCCAGTAGCCGAGGAAGATGTCCAGGCGCTTGTCACGAATGCCTGCGAAGACGATTTGTTGCACGGCGCTGGTCTGTTTGCTGTCGTAGCCAAGACCGGTGAGCAGGACGTCGGCCATGCCACTGGTGGCCATCACGTCCGTCCAGTTGACCACGCCCATGCGCACGGTCTTGCAGGAGGCCGGTTCATTGGCCATGACGCTGGTGCTGAGAAGTGCGGCGCCGGAGAGAATCAATAGACAGCGGTTGAACAGTCTTTTCATGTCAGAAGTCTCGCTCGGCAGGTCGTTTATTGTGGGGTTCGGTGTCTTCATGCACCGTGCCCGCCACATTACGCAGCCCGTCGGGTTCCAAAGCGCTCTGCGGCGACCGGATTTTGCACTGCGGCGACAATGATGACCTTACGCCCATAGACTCAGCTGTGCCGAGCCCAAGCAACAACATCGCCATGCCCAATGGGGGAGCGCTAGCATAAAAAATAGCCGGATGCGACTAGCAGTTCTGTCAGTGGCGTCGCAGCCGGGAGGGATATTTAATGGAATCTGATTCCACTGACAGGACAGATCGAGATGAGCTCTGACGAAGAGGCGCCATCGCAAGCTATCAGTCATGCGTCAGCGCAGGCGCTGACTCCGCCCTCGTTGCCGGCTCGTATCACGCAAAAGACCCAAGACGGGCCGCCGATACCGTCGCGTCCGGGCCCTTTACACACACTCGTCAATTACGACACGGTTCGCGTCTTCTGGCCGGCTCCCCAAAGCCCACAATATGAAATTACTTATGGTCTGGAAGATAAATTTCCTGACGTTATCGGTAGGGAGACAACTAAGCATTTAAATTTTCTTGTCAAGTATCTGGCCCCTGACAGCCGATATTTCATTGAGGTTCGCGCTTTCAACGTCAGTGGATATTCGGCGCCTTCACAGGCTACGATAAAAACCGGTCCTGACATGACGCAACCGCGTAATTTGCGCAATCCGGGTAGAACCTTTTCCGAGACATGGCTGACTTGGGATAAGCCGGATGACGCCTCGTATCTGATCGATTACGAAATTACCTGCCCTGGGCGGGAACCTGTACGAACTACTGCGCTCGAGCACATCGCCACGGGCTTGACACCCGAGAAGGGATATCTGTTCAAGGTTCAGCCCCGCAGACCCGAAGGGCCCGTCCCGGCGTTGCCAGCGTCGATTAGCGTAGTGACGCACGATCAAGTGCCTCCCACTCGCCCGCAGGCACTCAAACTCACCTTCCTGACACCCGGCAATGCGATGCTGAACTGGCGTGCATCGCAAGATAACGTTGGTGTCACTGGTTATTTAGTCCGACGTGATGGGGGGGCTGCTATCCCTGTCGAGGGCACCAGTTTTGCCGTTACCTTGATGCCGGAAGGCTTGTCGGATTTTGAGGTAAGAGCCAGGGATGCTGCTGGAAACCTCTCCTTGGCCGCCCGCTGGAAAGATGTGATGCCGCCGAGTAAACCCACCGACCTGAGAGCCTTTTATGTTACTCACAACTTCGCCATCCTGGACTGGACGGCAGCGACCGACAACGTCGCGGTAATCAGTCATCAGATCTACCGCGATGACGAGCTGATCCACACCATCGACAGCCCAGACCGCTACCTACGTTACTTGGCTCAAGGCCTGACCAGTTCTACCGACTACACCTTCAAAATACGTGCTCTGGATGCCGCCGGAAACTTTCGCGACTCTGACCCCCTTTCGCTCCGCACACCAGGTTCGGACACAACGCCGCCGAGCACACCGGGAAACTTCAGAGCCAGTGCGATAACCAGCAGCTCCGCCGTCCTTGAATGGGCCCGGTCGGAGGACAATGTCGCAGTCAGCGGCTATCAGGTTTACCGCCCTGGCACGCCGTTCGACACGGTTGGCGATCCCCGTTACAACGCCACAGGTTTAAGCGGCTCCACCACCTACCGCTTCGAGGTACTCGCCGTGGATACTGCCGGGAACCGCTCGGAACCGGCGGTTGTTGAGGTGACCACACTGGCGAGCAATGCGCCGACCAGTCTGGTATTTAATCGGCTTTCCAACCGGGTCGGAACTATCCAATGGGCACCACCGATTGAAAGTGGCGGCGTCACCGGCTATCAGCTGTCCCGTGATGGACGCTTCATTCGGGAGTTTTCAGAGCTTCATTTCATGTTCAATGATTTGACGGCTGGTACTACCTATCTCTTCGAGGTGCGCGCGATACGCGATGGGAAATACTCCGATCCTGCGTCTATCAGGGGTTGATCGGAGATGCCGCAGGACCTGTTTTTGATACCGGCGGAAGGTTTTCCGACGTCGAGTGTCCTGCGGCTAACCGGAACAGATAAGCGTGCGTATGTACCTCACCCAAACAACCCCGCCGCAATATTGATCGAGAAACCCAATATTGCGGTGTTGAACAGAAACCCGATCAGTGATTGCGCCAGCACAATTTTGCGCAAACCACGGGTGGCCACCCCGACGTCCGAGGTTTGCACTGCGACGCCGATGGTGAAGGAGAAATACAGGAAGTCCCAGTAGTTGGGGTTCACCTCGCCTTCGGCAAAGCGCAGGGCCGGTTCCTTGCCACCCCACGTGTAATAAAGCCTGGCGTAATGCACGCTGAAGATCACCCCGATCAGCAGCCATGAGCCGATCACCGTCAACCCGGTGAAACCATAGCGCAAGAGTTTGTGGGCGGTGTCCAGGTCTTTGCTGCCGGCCAGTTCGAGCGTAATGGCGGCGAGGCTGGCGATTGCCGCGATACAGACCACCAACAGCACCAGTCCGGCATTTTCGTCTTCGACCTCGGCAATTCGCTTCACGTCATCGGCCCGCGAGCGTGCGGTGAGCCAGAGCATCAACACCAGGTAGGTCCAGACCCCGGCATTCCAGCCAATAAGGACTTTGCTGATCACCGAATCGGCCGGAACCAGAATGCCGACGGCCATGCCGAGCACGGCAGCGGAGGACAGGCGAGGATGGGTGCGGGCGAGGTGCGGCATGTGAACTCAATGGGCCAGGGTGTTCCAACACCTTAGCCCAGCGCGGTTGGTTGTGACCATAATCCTTGAAACGATGCAAATCCATGTGGGAGCGAGCCTGCTCGCGATAGCGGTGGATCAGTCAACATCGATGTTGGATGTGACGACCTCATCGCGAGCAGGCTCGCTCCCACATTGGGCCGGTGGTGGGGTTAGAGGTCCTTGTGCCGCCTACGCACCACCTTCATCACCACCACAAAAAACACCGGCACGAACACCACCGCCAATGTCGCGGTGATCATCCCGCCAATCACCCCGGTGCCGATGGCTTGCTGACTGGCTGAACTGGCGCCGGTGGCAATCGCCAGCGGCACCACGCCAAGGATGAACGCCAGTGAGGTCATGACGATAGGGCGCAGCCGCAGGCGGGCGGCTTGCACGGTGGCGTCGATCAGGTCATGGCCTTCGTCGTACAGGCTTTTGGCGAACTCGATGATCAGGATCGCATTCTTCGCCGACAGACCGATGATGGTGATCAGCCCGACCTTGAAGAACACATCGTTGGGCATCCCTCGCAGCGTCACCGCCAGCACCGCACCGAGCACACCGAGCGGTACCACCAGCAACACCGAGGTGGGAATCGACCAGCTCTCATACAGTGCCGCCAGACACAGAAACACAATCAGCAGCGACAGCCCGAGCAGGATCGGTGCCTGAGCGCCGGAAAGGCGTTCCTGCAACGACAGCCCGGTCCATTCCTGACCCAGCCCCGCAGGTAGTTGCGACACCAACCGCTGAATTTCTTCCATCGCTTCGCCGGTGCTGTGGCCGGGTGCCGGTTCACCGGAAATGCTGATGGCCGGGTAGCCGTTGTAGCGGGTCAACTGCGCCGGGCCTTGGGTCCAACTGGCCTGGACGAAGGCCGATAACGGCACCATTTTCCCCGTGTTGTTACGCACATGGATTTTCAGCAGGTCCGCCACCTGACTGCGGTGGTCGCCTTCAGCCTGCACCACCACCCGTTGCATCCGTCCCTGGTTGGGGAAGTCGTTGATATAGGCCGAACCCACGGCGGTGGACAGCACATTGCCAATGTCCGCAAAGGAGATGCCCAAGGCGTTGGCCTGCTTGCGGTCGACTTCCAGTTGTACTTGCGGCGCTTCCGCCAAAGCACTTTCCCGGACATTGGCCAGAATCGGGCTTTTCTCAGCGGCAGCCAGCAACTCGGTGCGCGCCTGCATCAGCGCGGCATGGCCGACGCCGCCACGGTCTTGCAGACGGAACTCGAAACCGTTGGAGGTGCCGAGGCCATTGACTGGCGGCGGCAGTACCGCGTAAGCCACCGCGTCCTTGATCTGACTGAGGGCGATGTTGGCCCGATCGGCGATGGAGGCCGCCGAATCGTCGCTGCCGCGTTCTGACCAGTCTTTGAGTGTGGTGAAAGCCAGTGCCGCGTTCTGCCCGCTGCCGGAGAAGCTGAAACCGAGAATCACCGTGCTATCACCCACCCCGGGCTCGGTGGCGTTGTGCGCTTCGATCTGTTCTACCACTTGCACCGTGCGGTTCTTGCTCGCACCGGGCGGTAACTGGATGTCGGTGATGGTGTAACCCTGGTCTTCCACCGGCAGGAACGAGGAGGGCAGGCGACTGAAACACAGCCCCAGGCCAACCAGCAGCACGCCGTAGATCAACAGATAACGCCCGGTGCGTTTCAGCGCGTAAACCACCCCGCGTTGATAGCTGTCGCTCATTTGTTCGAAGCGCCGGTTGAACCAGCCGAAGAAACCGCCCTTGGCGTGATGTTCACCCTTGGCGATCGGCTTGAGCAGGGTGGCGCAAAGTGCCGGGGTCAAGGTCAGCGCCAGAAAGGCCGAGAACAGGATCGAGGTGGCCATCGACAGCGAGAACTGCTGGTAGATCACGCCCACCGAGCCCTGCATAAAGGCCATTGGGATAAACACGGCCACCAGCACCAGTGTGATGCCGATGATCGCCCCGGTAATCTGCTTCATCGCCTTGCGCGTGGCCTCTTTGGGCGACAGGCCCTCGGTGGCCATGATCCGCTCGACGTTCTCTACGACGACGATGGCGTCGTCCACCAGGATGCCGATGGCCAGCACCATGCCGAACATGGTCAGCACATTGATCGAGAAACCCAGCGCCAGCATGGTCGCAAAGGTGCCCATGAGCGCCACCGGCACCACCAGGGTCGGAATCAGCGTGTAGCGAATGTTCTGCAGGAACAGAAACATCACCGCAAACACCAGCAACATCGCTTCGCCCAAGGTGTAAATCACCTTGGTGATCGAGACTTTGACGAAGGGTGAAGTGTCGTAGGGGATCTTGTATTCCACGCCGGCCGGGAAATACTGCGCCAGCTCATCCATCTTCGCCCGCACCAGGGTCGCGGTGCTCAAGGCGTTCGCGCCTGGCGCCAACTGCACGCTGACAGCGGTCGATGGCTTGCCGTTCAGGCGGGTGGAGAATTGGTACTCCTGGCTGCCGACCTCGACCCGGGCGACATCGCCGATGCGCACGGTCGAGCCGTCGGGATTGGCTCGCAGCACGATATCGGCGAACTCTTCGGGCGTCGACAACTGGCCTTTGACCAGCACCGTCGCGGTGATTTCCTGAGTCGAGCGGGCCGGCAGGTCGCCGATGCTCCCGGCCGAGACCTGGGCGTTCTGGGCGCTAATGGCGGCGTTGACGTCGGCCGGGGTCAGGTTGAAGCCAATCAGCTTCTGCGGATTGATCCAAATTCGCATGGCCCGTTCGGCACCATACAACTGCGCCTTGCCGACGCCGTCGATGCGGCGGATTTCGTTCATCACGTTGCGCGCCAGGTAATCACTGAGCGCCACGTCGTCGAGTTTGCCGTCACTGGAAGTCAGGGTGATCAACAACAGGAAACCGGCTGAGACCTTCTCCACCTGCAAGCCCTGCTGGGTAACCGATTGTGGCAAGCGGGGCTCTACCGCTTTGAGCCGGTTCTGCACGTCGACCTGGGCCATTTCCGGGCTGGTGCCGGACTGGAAAGTTGCGGTGATGGTGGCGCTGCCGAGGCTGCTCTGGGACTCGAAATACAACAAGTGGTCAGCGCCGTTGAGCTCCTGCTCGATCAGGCTGACCACGCTTTCGTCCACCGTTTGCGCCGAGGCGCCGGGGTAGGTGGCGTAGATTTCCACTTTCGGCGGCGCGACGTTGGGGTATTGCGCCACCGGCAATTGCGGGATGGCCAGGGCGCCGGCCAGCAGGATGAACAGTGCAACCACCCAGGCGAATATCGGGCGGTCGATAAAGAATTGCGGCATGGGGTTTCCTACCTACTGAGCAGCCTGGGCGAGTGGAAGAGGGGTGTCGTCGATCTGCACTTTCTCGCCCGGGCGAGCGTGCTGCAGGCCTTCGATGACGATGCGGTCGCCCGGTTTCAGGCCATCGGTGACGATCCAGCGGTCCTTCTGCTCCTGACCAAGCTGCACCGATTGCTGGCTGACCCGCTGCTCGGCGTCCACCAGCAGCACCTGAGCGATACCGGCGCTGTCGCGCAAAATGGCCCGTTGCGGCACGCTGATGCCTTGCTGATTGACCGCCTGCTCCAGACGTACGCGAATGAAGCTGCCGGGCAGCAGATCGAGGTCCGGGTTGGGGAACTCGCTGCGCAGGATGATCTGGCCGGTGCTCGGGTCGACGCTGATGTCGGTAAACAGCAACTTGCCCGGCAGCGGATAAAGACTGCCGTCGTCCTGAATCAAGGTGGCACGGGCCTGGTCTTGACCGACCTGCTGCAATTGCCCCGCGCGGAAGGCACGGCGCAACTCATTGAGTTCGCGGGTGCTCTGGGTCAGATCGGCGTGGATTGGGTCCAGTTGCTGGATCACCGCCAGCGGGGTGGTTTCGTTCTGCCCGACCAGCGCGCCTTCGGTGACCAGCGCCCGACCGATGCGCCCGGAAATCGGCGCAACGACCGTGGCGTAGCCCAGATTCAGTTTGGCCCGTTGTACCGCGGCCTGATTGGCTGCTACATCGGCAGCCGTCTGCCGGACGCTGGCCCGGGCATTGTCGTAATCCTGCCCGCTGATAGCGTTGCCTTCAACCAATTGGCTGTAGCGCTGTTCTTGCAAGCGCGCCTGGAACGCATTGGCCTCGGCCTTGCGCAGGCTGGCCTGGGCGCTGTCGAGGTCGGCCTTGAACGGTGCCGGGTCGATGCGAAACAGTACGTCGCCTTTTTTGACGTCAGTGCCTTCATGGAAGGCCCGTTGCAGCACGACGCCAGCGACTCGCGCGCGCACTTCGGCAATCCGCGGTGCGGCGATTCGCCCGCTCAGTTCGCTACTGATTGAAAGCGGCTGGGCCTGGATAGTCTCGATCCGGACTGTGGCCAGCGGGGCCTGTTCTTCGGCAGTGGAGGATTTGTCACAAGCGCTCAGCGTCAATGCCAGTGCAATCAGGCCAAGCTTGGCAAACAGGTTCTTTGACATGTGAATACCCCAATAATGACCCAGGCATGCTACGGGCCGCCGTCGGGGGTAGCGGTGAAGCTTTGTAGGTGCTCTGTGAAATTGTGTGAAGGTTTTGCTCGCGGGCATGCGGGGGCGTATATCCTTTGCGACCGCTTCGCGGTCGATCGCGAGCAAGCTCGCTCCCACATTTGATTGGAGGTGTTCACAAAATTTGTGTTCACAGGCGATCCATTGTGGGAGCGAGCTTGCTCGCGAAGAGGCCCTAATGGTCACCACAGCAATTTCTGGAAACACCCATGCCCAACATCCTCCTGGTCGAAGACGACACCACGCTCTGCGAACTGATTGCCAGCTACCTGGAACGCAACGGCTATCAGGTCAGCGTGATCAGCCGTGGCGACCACGTGCGTGAGCGTGCGCGAGTCAATCCACCGGATCTGGTAATCCTTGACCTGATGCTGCCGGGCCTCGACGGCCTGCAAGTTTGCCGCCTGCTGCGCGCCGATTCCGCGACCCTGCCAATCCTCATGCTGACCGCTCGCGACGACAGTCACGATCAAGTACTGGGCCTGGAAATGGGCGCCGATGACTACGTCACCAAACCCTGCGAGCCGCGTGTTCTGCTGGCGCGCGTGCGGACCTTGCTGCGGCGCAGCAGCCTCAGTGAACCGCAAACGGCCAACGACCGGATCTTGATGGGCAATCTGTGCATCGACTTGTCGGAGCGCACCGTGACTTGGCGCGAGCAGCCGGTGGAGCTGTCCAGCGGCGAGTACAACCTGTTGGTGGTGCTGGCCCGACACGCCGGTGAAGTCCTGAGCCGCGACCAAATCCTGCAGCGCCTGCGCGGCATCGAGTTCAATGGCACCGACCGTTCGGTGGACGTGGCCATCTCCAAGTTGCGGCGCAAGTTCGACGATCACGCCGGCGAAGCCCGCAAAATCAAAACCGTGTGGGGCAAGGGCTATCTGTTCAGCCGCTCCGAGTGGGAATGTTGAGCCGATGCTGAGAATTTTGATTCGGCTGTACCTGATCACCATTGTTACGTTCAGCGCGGCGATTTATTTGATCCCGGACCTGGTGATCAAAGTTTTCCACGAGCGCTTTATGAACTACAACCTCGACCAGTCCCGAGGCCTGCAAAACCTGATCGTCAAACAGTTTCACGCGGTACCGGCCGAGCATTGGCCGGCGTTGGCGGCCGAGATGGACGAGGAGTTCCGGCCGTTGCAGGTGGTTGTGGTGCGCAACGACGACGCGGATTTCAGCGCCTACGAAACAGAACGTTTGCAGCGCGGCGAGAAGGTCATCCGCATGGGCGACTGGGGCTGGCGCACGCTGGCGGTTGCGCCACTGGATGAGCAGATGGCGGTGAAACTGGTGGTGCCGCCGGACCCGTTGGACGTCAACTTGCTCTACTGGAGCATCAATGTGCTGATCGGCGCGGCGTTGCTGGCCTGTCTGCTGTTCTGGCTGCGTCCGCACTGGCGGGATCTGGAACGCTTGAAAGGTACCGCCGAACGCTTCGGTAAGGGCCATTTGAGCGAGCGCACGCACATTCCTCCCAGCTCGAACATCGGCAGCCTGGCGAATGTGTTCGACACCATGGCCGGTGACATTGAAAACCTGCTGAATCAGCAGCGGGACTTGCTCAACGCCGTGTCCCACGAACTGCGCACGCCGCTGACCCGGCTCGACTTCGGCCTGGCGCTGGCGCTCTCCGATGATTTACCGGCGGCCAGCCGCGAACGCTTGCAGGGGTTGGTCGCGCACATTCGCGAGCTGGATGAACTGGTGTTGGAGTTGCTGTCCTACAGTCGCCTGCAAAATCCGGCGCAGGTGCCGGAGCAGGTGCAAGTGTCCCTCGATGAATTCATCGACAGCATTCTGGGCAGCGTCGATGAAGAGCTCGAATCCCCCGACATCGTGATCGACGTCTTGCTGCACGGCATGCTCGAACGTTTCACCCTTGATCCACGCCTGACTGCTCGGGCAATCCAGAACCTGCTGCGCAATGCCATGCGCTACTGCGAGCGGCGGATTCAGGTGGGGGTTCAGGTGTGCCCCAAGGGCTGCGAAATCTGGGTCGACGACGACGGTATCGGTATTCCCGAATACGAGCGTGAACGGATCTTCGAACCCTTTTATCGCTTGGACCGCAGCCGCGACCGCGCCACCGGCGGCTTCGGCCTGGGCCTGGCCATCAGCCGCCGGGCGCTGGAAGCACAGGGCGGCACGTTGACGGTAGAACCATCACCGCTGGGCGGGGCGCGGTTCAGGTTGTGGTTGCCGACAGCGGGGTGAGTCGGGGTGGCATGATCGTTCCCACGCTCCGCGTGGTAACGCATCCAGCGACGCTCTGCGTCACAGCGCTCAAACGCTGATTCGGCTTCTAAACAGCTGCGCCATAGCCTCAAGTTCCGATGTCGGGTTATGCCCGATCACCATAAAAGCGTGCTCCATGCCGGACCAGTAGACGATATTCATCCCGCGCCGTTGCTCTTGCGCGGGGTGGCGGGTGCCGGTTTTTGAACGGGTGATGCACAGCGCCAGTGGGCCGTTGACGGGGTCGAGGTAAGTGATCTGGGCAATCGGCACGCCATCGTATTCGAGCAGCTGCGCGCGTTTGAGTACTGGCCGCGAGAGCACCAGTTGCGCCGGTTCCAGTGCCAGGCCCAGGCGCTGGTCGATGATTTTCAACTGCGCGCGTTGGGACGCTTCGTCATCGGGGAGGTTGTCCAGGGTTTGCGGGGTGTAGAGGGCCATGTAATCGGCCACCAATCCACGCCAGTTGGTTTCAACCTTGCGTGTAGACGCCTGCCAGCTGAGGAATAGCCGGTCGGCAGCGATGCCCGCGATCAGAAAGCCTGCCGCCGCTGCGATGAACCGGCGTCGGCTCAGAGGAGCGCTGGCGGCGGGCGCTGGCACCGCAGCGAGCATCATTGTCAGCCTCTCCTGCGGCGCTTGACCGAGTAAATCCGTATAGGCGCTCTGGAACGGCAGATCGCTGCGCGATAGCCATTCAAGACGCTGCTCCAGGGCTTCGTCATTGGCCAGTGCGCAATCGATCCGCAGACGTTCCTCGCTGCTCAGTTGCCCATCGAGGTAGGCCACCAGCAGTTCATCCGAAGGCGCTTGTTGCGAGCGCGGATCAGTCATCGCCGTTCTCCTGTCGAGGTGGTGGGCACTGAGCGCAGGGGCGGATGCTCGGCCAGCTTCAAACGAGCGGCGGCCAGACGGCTCATCACGGTGCCGATGGGGACCGCAAGGACCTCGGCGACTTCCCGGTAAGACAACCCTTCGACATAGGCCAGAAACACCGTTTCGCGCTGCGCTTCGGGCAAGGCGTCGACCCGCTTGATCACCTGCGCGGCCAACACATGAGTTTGCGCCGCGTATTCACCGTCGAACGACAAGACGCTATCGGCGTCGACGAAGCCCTGGCCCTGGCGCACCCGCTGCGCACGGACTTCGTTGAGCCAGATCGAATGCAGGATGCTCAGCAACCAGCGATCCATTCGCGTGCCCAGCACAAACTGCCCGGCACGCTCAAGCGCCCGCACGCAGGTGGCCTGCACCAGGTCTTCAGCGACATGCCGTTGCCGAGACAACACCAGGCCATAACGCCATAAACGCGCCAGATGCTGGCCCAGTTCTGCTCGTATTGCCTGATCACTGGCGATAGCGGCCTCCAGCCTCAATGGGTTGAACGGGTTTCAGGTTTTCGACGAATCTGCGATGGCTTCGGCCAGGTCCCGGTATTCCTCACAGGTGGTGCTGCAAATCGACTTGATGGTCTGCAACTGCTCCTGCGCCAGGTCCAGGCGGCCTTTGATGACATAGGCTTCGCCGAGGTATTCACGCACTTGTGCATAGTGCGGATCGAGTTTGACCGATTGCAAGTAGTAGCCAATGCCTTCGTCGGTTCGGCCCAGTTTGCGGGTGGCATAGCCGCGGTAGTTCAGGGCTTTGGGGGTGTTGGGCTGCTTGAGGGTGTCGAGCAGGGCCAGGGCTTCTTCATAGCGACCGTCCTTGGCCAGCTGATACGCATAATCGGTGCGGTCGGCGTCCGGGACCAGGCTGCTTTGCTGGCTGACACACTTGTTGCTGCGAGTGTCCAAAACCTGGCCTTTCGGGCACTGGGGTCTGGCCGGGGCTGCGTCACCACCACCATTGGCCATAACCAGGGAGCTGGACAACGCCGCGGCCAGACAGCCGGCGAGCAGCAACGGGGCAGTGAAGAGTGCGAGGCGGGTATTCATCAGCGGTGCTCCGATCGGTGGAATACAGGTATTAAAGGAGTGACAGAGAGAGATAACACCTGATGGCGGATAATTATTCATTCATACCCTGAAAACAGCATAACCCCGTAGCAGCTGCCGCCAGGCTGCGTTCGACCGCGCAGCGGTCGTAGTTTGGCTATCGCGGTTAGCCTGGAGAAATGCGGTGTCTGCATCTACGACCGCTGCGCGGCCGAACGCAGGCTTCGCCAGCTGCTACGAGGGACAGTGTTGGCCCGCCAGTCCCGCTTTTGGCCGATGCACTGCCTTACTGCCAACCGCGATGCCTTGTTATAGTTCGGCCCTCATTTTCAGCCCAGTAAGGATCACTGCCATGTCCGAATACCAAGCCTTTCGCGTCGAACTGACGGACAACATCGCCCATGTGCAGATCAACCGTCCGGAAAAGATCAACTCGATGAACGCGGTGTTCTGGAGCGAAATCATCGAGATTTTCCAGTGGATCGATGACACCGATGAAGTCCGGGTGGTGGTGCTCAGTGGTGCGGGCAAACACTTCTCCTCTGGTATCGATCTGATGATGCTGGCCTCGGTTGCCAATGAACTGGGCAAGGATGTCGGCCGTAACGCGCGCCTGCTGCGGCGTAAGATCCTGCAACTGCAAGCGTCCTTCAATGCTGTCGACAAGTGCCGTAAACCGGTGCTGGCTGCGATTCAGGGCTATTGCCTGGGCGGCGCCATTGACCTGATAGCGGCCTGCGACATGCGCTACGCTGCTGAAGATGCGCAGTTCTCGATCAAGGAAATCGACATGGGTATGGCCGCCGACGTCGGAACCTTGCAACGGTTGCCGCGGATCATCGGTGACGGCATGCTGCGTGAATTGGCTTACACCGGGCGTACCATCGGTGCTGAAGAAGCGCGTAGCATTGGCCTGGTCAACCGCACCTACACTGATGCGACCAGCCTGCTCGACGGCGTGATGGGCATCGCCCGGGAAATTGCCGCTAAATCGCCGATTGCGATTGCCGGG
The DNA here is from genome assembly GCF_048515765.1 of Pseudomonas sp. H11T01. Lineage (NCBI taxonomy): Bacteria > Pseudomonadati > Pseudomonadota > Gammaproteobacteria > Pseudomonadales > Pseudomonadaceae > Pseudomonas > Pseudomonas sp. H11T01. The sequence continues at coordinate 28,161 of NZ_JBLYED010000021.1, forward strand.
ACTAAAGAGATGATCAGTTACATGCGCGATCACAGCATTAACGACGGCCTGGAATACATTGCCACCTGGAACGCCGCCATGCTGCAATCCACCGATCTGCGCGTGGCCATGGCCGCGCAAATGAGCAAGCAGAAACCCGAATTTCTGGATTGATAAAAAATGACTTCACGCTGGACCACCGCAGTACTCGATACCGACGTTCCCGGCGGCTGGGCTGTGGCTCGTAGCCGCGACGGGTTTTTGTTTGATGACAATGGCGCGTTGTTCCCGCGCGAATGGCTCAAGCGCCAGGACCTGTCGATTCTGGCGGAACATGGCATCGGCCACCTGGACGGCGAGCCGGTTTACCTGTTGGAACTCAATAGCTCGTCCGAGGTGCCGGGTTGCGGCTGGCAAGGTCTGCGAGCGTTCATGCTCGAGGGCGATCACACCGTCTACAAAGTGCTCGGTTATGCCGCGCAAATTGGCACCTGGGCGCGCGAGCATCGCTTCTGCGGTAACTGTGGCCAGGCGATGCAGCAAATTCCACGGGAGCGGGCGATGTACTGCGAACCGTGCGATCTGCGGCATTACCCGCGTATTTCGCCGAGCATGATTGTGTTGATCACCCGTGGCGACGAGGTGCTGCTAGCACGTTCACCGCGTTTTGTCCCAGGTGTCTACAGCACCCTGGCCGGGTTCGCCGAGCCTGGGGAGTCGGCCGAGGATTGCCTGATTCGTGAAGTGCGCGAAGAAGTGCAGATCGAGGTCAAGAACATCCAGTACATGGGCAGCCAGTGCTGGCCGTTCCCGCACTCGATGATGCTGGGGTTCCATGCCGAGTACGCCGATGGCGAGATCGTCCCCCAGGAAGACGAGATCGAAGATGCGCAGTGGTTCGACATTCACGCGTTGCCGCCGTTGCCGGCGTCACGCTCTATTGCCCGCTACCTCATCGACATCTATGTGGCGCGCCGCTTAGGCCATGCTGAACCAGTGTTGCCAGGCTAGGCGTACGGTCAAGCCCAGAACCACGGTGATGAACACCGGGCGAATGAACTTCGCACCGCCGCTGATGGCGGTGCGCGCACCGAAGAACGCGCCGACCATCACCGACAGGCCCATGCTCAGGCCGATGATCCAGTCCACCTGACCGGAAAATACGAACACTGACAGCGCCGCGATGTTACTGACGAAGTTCATGCTGCGCGCCACGCCACTGGCTTTGACCAGATCAATGGGGTACAGCAGAAGGCTGCTGACGGTCCAGAACGCACCGGTGCCGGGACCCGCCACACCGTCGTAGAAACCGAGGCTGAAGCCTTGGGACGACTGCCACTTCTTTTTGATCGGTGCGTCGCTGTCCAGCGGCGCTTTTGGTGTCCCGCCAAACAGCAGGTACACACCACAGGCGAAGACGATCACCGGCAGCATCTTGTTCAGCCACTCGGCCGGCAGGTAATGCGCCACGATTGCGCCTACCAAAGCCCCCACTAACGTACCGACAATCGCATGCATCCACTGGCGCGGGTGGAACAGCTTGCGTCGGTAGAAGGTGAAACTGGCGGTGGCCGAACCGAAGGTGGAGCTGAGCTTGTTGGTGCCCAACACCAGATGCGGCGGCAAACCGGCGGTGAGCAGGGCCGGGGTGGTCAGCAAGCCACCGCCACCGGCGATGGCATCGATAAATCCGGCGATAAAGGCAACAACAGCAAGAATGGCGAGGGTCGTGAGGTCTACGCTGAGTTCGAAAGGCATGGGATCGGCTTATTCGGCGGGGCGCAGAAGAGGCTGCGCGAAAGGCCGATATCTTACCCATATGTTTCACCTGCGGCGACCGTTGTAGAGCATTCGCGGGCAAGTCGGATCGCCGCACCGCCGCTCCCACAGGTCGTGCGCGGACTCAGTGGGAGCGGGCTTGCCCGCGAAGCTTTCAGAGGCCCAAATCCGACAACCCCGGATGCTCATCCGGACGCCGGCCCAGAGGCCAGTGGAACTTGCGGTCGCTTTCCTTGATCGGCATGTCGTTGATGCTGGCGTATCGGTTGGACATCAGCCCGTACTCGTCGAACTCCCAGTTTTCGTTGCCATAGGAGCGGTACCAGTTGCCGGAGTCGTCGTGCCATTCATAGGCATAACGCACGGCAATGCGGTTATCGGTAAAGGCCCAGAGCTCCTTGATCAGCCGATAGTCGAGCTCTTTCGCCCATTTACGGGTCAGGAAGCCCTTGGCTTCTTCGCGGCCACTGGCGAACTCGGCGCGGTTACGCCATTGAGTGTCCAGGGTATACGCCAGGGACACCCGTTGCGGGTCGCGGGAGTTCCAGCCGTCCTCGGCCAGACGAATTTTCTCGATGGCCGATTCACGGGTGAACGGCGCAAGTGGCGGACGAACTTCAGCGTTAGATGACATTTAAAGTCTCCAGAGAACGTTAACGTTCAAGCAGGTGTTGTCGTGTTTAAAACACTCACAGGTTCAATAATTTTCGCGCCATGCATTGCGCCGTGTCGGCGGCACTCTGATCCCCCATGACAAGCGCGACGGTAATGGCGCCATCGATCAGGATAAGCAGCTGTTTGGCCAGCGCCTCCGGGTCGTGCACGCCATGTTCTTTGCACAGCTCGGACACATAGTCGAGCAGCTTCTGTTTATGTTCCTTGGCCACCCGGCGCACCGGGTTTTGCGGGTCGCCGGTTTCACCGCTGGTGTTGATGAACGCACAGCCACGGAAGTCCTCACTGGCGAACCAGCCCTTGAGTACCGTGAACAGGTTCAGCAGCCGCGCCTCTGGAGTAGGGGCCTTGTCGACTTCGGTTCGCAACCAGTGCATCCAGCGCAGATCACGGCGCTGCAAGGCGGCGACGGTCAGCTCGTCCTTGTTCGCAAAGTAGCGATAAATACTCTTTCTGGAGACGCCGGCGGTCTTCACCAGAAGCTCCATGCCGGTAGCAGCGATGCCACTTTTATAGATCAGCTTTTCGGTGACATCCAGAATAATGTCGCGCGTGTCATTGCTAGTGATTTCGTTCATGTGACGAACAGTAGAACGATCGTTCTTCTTGGTCAACTTAATGTTATGTTTTTTTGCTGGCCTCAAAAGATCTTGCGGTCGCCACAAGACCCGAGCGAACGCATGGTGTAAGCTCGTCCGCTCTTCGGATTCGACCTTTTGCGAGCCTTATGCCGTCGCTTTTCAAACGCTCCCTGTTGCCAAAACTGCGCAGTTTTCCGCTGACTGCCGATGCCGTCACCATCCTTTCTGGTGCCGCTGAGTTTCGTCGCTGCCTGCTGGAGAAAATCGCCCAGGCCACGCAGCGCATCTATATCGTTGCGCTCTACCTGCAACAGGATGAAGCTGGCCAGGAAATTCTCGATGCCTTGCACGCCGCCAAAGCCGCGCGGCCAGAGTTGGATGTGGTGGTTGTGGTCGATTGGTTGCGCGCCCAGCGAGGGCTGATCGGTGCCGGCAAGCAGCCGGGCAATTCGGCCTGGTATCAGGAACAGACCCGCACCCACGCCAGCGAAGTGCCGGTGTACGGCGTACCGGTGCAGACCCGCGAGCTGTTCGGCGTGCTGCACCTCAAGGGCTTCGTCATCGATGACTGCGTGATCTACAGCGGCGCCAGCCTGAATAACGTCTACCTGCACAAGTTCGACAAGTACCGTTTTGATCGCTATCACTTGCTGCAAAGCAGAGCATTGGCCGACTCCATGCAGCATCTGGTTGAGCACGGACTGATCACCTCCAGAGCCGTGCACCGGCTCGATCTGCCGAACCTGCCGAGCACCCGCAGCCTGCGCAACGACATCGGTGACCTGCGCAGCCGCCTGAAGCACGCGGCTTATGACACCACGTCCGGTAGCGTCAACAAGGAGGGTTTGTCGGTCAGCCCGCTGCTCGGGCTCGGCAAGAACAACCCGTTGAGTCGGGTGATCTGCGAGCTGATTGCCAGCGCTCACGAGCAACTGACGATCTGCACGCCCTATTTCAACCTGCCGCTGGCCGTGACCCGGGAAATCAACCGGGCGCTGTCGCGTGGTGTGAAGATCGACATCATCGTCGGCGACAAGACTGCCAACGACTTCTACATCCCGCCGAGCGAGCCGTTCAAGGTGATTGCGGCACTGCCGTATTTGTATGAAATCAGCCTGCGCCGTTTCGCCAAACGCCATCAGCGAATGATCGACAGTGGCCAACTGAACCTGCACCTGTGGCGCGACGGCGACAACACCTATCACCTCAAGGGCATGTGGATCGATCAGCGTTACACCTTGTTGACCGGCAATAACCTGAATCCGCGAGCGTTCCGTCTGGACCTGGAAAACGCCTTGCTGATCGATGATCCGAAAAACGAGCTGAAAGAGCCACGTGAGGCTGAGCTGACGGAGATTTTCCGCAACACCCGGCGCATCGAGCGTTATCAGGACCTGGAAACGCTGCTGGAGTACCCGGCGGCCGTCAGCAAGTTTTTGCGTCGGGTCAGCCGGGTGCGGATCGAGCGCTTGCTCTATCGCATTCTGTAGGGCTCAGAGCGTCTGCGGCCGAACCTTGTGTTTGGCGGCAGGCCAGCAGGCGACCAACAGTAGCAAGGCGGCCGCCACCAAATACGGCAAGCGCGGTTCTATGCCGTAGATCAGCGTGCCGGCCAGCGGGCCGATAACCACCCCAAAGCCTTGGGCGGCACCAATGGATCCAGCGGTGGCGCCTTGCTCTGAGGCCTCCACGGCATTCGCAGCAAGGGCTGCGAAGGACGGAAAGATCCAGCCCATGCCGGCGGCCGAAACGAAGAAGCACGCCCACAATCCCCACGCCGTGTCGGCCAGCATGCTGCCGGCAAAACCGGTGGCGGCGATGATGGCGCCGACGCGGATCATCTTCAGGGGCGGCCATTCCAGTTTGCGCACGATCAACTGCGAGCAAATCAGCGCCAGACCCACCATGGTCAGGGCGATCCCGGCTGTCTGCGCGGCATCGGCCGGGTTCATGCCGAGTTTGTCGAGGGCGTAGAAACCGACAGTGATCTGCGCAATGGACACACACAGCATGGCCACAAAGGCCACCACCAGCGGTCGTCGCAAACGGGGATCGCCAAGGTGCACAGTCTTCGGTGGTTGCTTGAGGTGCAGTTCCTGGCCTTTGAGCTTGAACAGCAGTACCAGGAAACCCAACAGTGGCAGCACGGCCATGGCATAAAACGGCAGGCTCAAACTGTGCCGCGCCAGTAACGCTGCGATCGCCGGCCCCAGAACCAGCCCGCAGGCGTTCGCCGCGCCCAGCGATGCCATTGCGCGAGCACGGTGTTGCGGCTCGATATTGTCGGCAATCAAGGCATAGCCACCCACCGGAATCGCAGCATAGAACACGCCGATCAGACCTCGCCCCAGCATCAGCCCGATGAACGCCAGCAGTGCCGATGGCAGCAGGTGCAGCGAGGTGTCGATAAACACGCACAGCGCCCAATAGGCCAGGGTGAAACCAGCGGTGCCGATCAGCAGCACACGTCGGCGTCCGAGGCGATCACTGGCCTGACCCCATGGACGCGCGAGCACCATCCAGATCACCCCGGAGACGGTCACCGCAGCACCGGCCTGCCAGGTGGCAAGCCCGAGTACACGAGCGATGGGCCCGATCAATGAAACGAAGGCCATCATCGCCATGGTGCAGGCCATGTTGGCGATCAGCAGTGGACGCAGGTCAAAGGTGGTGGTTGTCAGCGGCACATCGGCGGTGGCCGTCGAGTTGGGCATGGGGAAGTCTTCCGTGAAAATTGAGCGTCCGTGAACGTTATAGATATGCCGGCAGAAGGCACAGGATTATTAGCGGGACTGATGGTAGCTCAGCAGGTGATGGCTAGAGATGGAGTAACAAGCATTGAGTTCGCTTGGAGGAATGTGTCGCCGGGAAAAATGCCATCGCGAGCAATCGAACGTCGCCCGGCCCTTCCCACATTAGATCTGTGTCGGCCACAATTCTGTCGACTGGACGCGATCAAGTGTGGGAGCGGGCTTGCTCGCGATGACGTCGGTCCAAGCGACGCTAAACCTTAATTCAGCCCCAGCTTGCCCCGCAACGTCGACAAATCTTCGGCCAAGGTGTTAACCGGCCCAACCAACGCTTTGCGGTCGTTTTCCTTCACCTTGTCATAGGTCTCGAAACCGCCGTCAGCCGTTTTGTACTTGGCCAGAATCTTGTTCACGCTGGCGAAGTTCTTGTCGACTTTGGCGATGAAGGCTTTGTCCTGCTTCTCGATCTGCGGACGGAACAGGTCGACAATTTTCTTCGCACCGTCGATGTTGCCCTGGAAGTCATACAGATCGGTGTGGCTGTAACGGTCTTCTTCGCCGGTAATTTTGGTTGCAGCGACTTCTTCGAGCAGTGCGGCGGCGCCACCGACGACTTTCTCTGGCGGGAAGGTCAGACCGGCCACGCGGGATTGCAGGTCTTTGACGTCTTTGCTCAGGCCGGCGGCCAGCTCATCGAGGCCTTGGGTGCTGTTCTCGGAGAACAGCGTGTACTCAATGCGGTGGAAACCGGTGAAGTCCTCGGCTTTGACGCCTTTCTCGTGGTCGTTGACACGGGAGTCGATAGACGCGTCGAGATCACTGAACAGTTCGGCAATCGGCTCGATCGACTCGTAGTAAACCCGGGTCGGCGCGTAGAGCTTTTTGGCGGTGGCCAAGTCACCTTTTTTCACCGCGTCGGTGAACTGTTGGGTGTGGCTGGCCAGTTCGTCGAGCTGTTCGGTGACGTAGATTTTGTAATCCGAGATCGGTCCTACCAGCTCCAGCGGCGCTGTTGCAGCGAAGGCCGAGAGAGGCGTGTGGAGCAAGCCAAGGGTCAGCAACAAAGCGAGAGGCGACTTTTTCATGGGACTTTTCCGTGAGGGTTGTTGTGTTTGGTTTTTTAACGGTCAGGCAGTTTTTGGTTGTGTGGCATTGAGCAGCGAGCGACCGATGAAATCCTTGTCGCCCATCACTCCGGGCAAGGTGAAGAAGTAACCGCCGCCCACCGGCTTCAGGTATTCCTCCAATGGCTCGCCATTGAGTCGGGTTTGCACGGTGATGAAACCTTTCTGCAGATCGGCCTGATAGCAGATGAACAGCAGGCCCATTTCCAACTGGCCGTTCTTGTTCACACCGTTGGAGTAGTTGAACGGCCGGCGCAGGATCAGATTGACCTGGGTTGCTGCCGTACGCGGGTTGGCCAGGCGGATGTGCGCATCCATTTTTGTCAGCTTGCCGTGGGGATCCCTGGCGTAATCCGGAACCTGGGTTTCCTTCTCGCCGCCGATGGGCGCGCCGGTGCTTTTGACTCGACCGAGGATGCGTTCCTGCTCTTGCAATGGCGTGCGGTCCCAGCGCTCGACGAAATTACGAATGATCCGTACTGCCTGATAGCTACCGTTGGCTGCCCAGGCGGGTTCATCGCTGTCGGGCTGAACCCAGACAATCTGGTCCATGGTCTTGCTGTCGTTGGAATCGGGGTTGGCCGAACCGTCACGGAAACCCAGAAAATTGCGTGCGCTTTGCGCCGGTTCATTTGGGCGGACAGGGGCTTGTGGCGGCACGCTGCCTTCCTGCTTCCAACGCACCAGCAGCAAGTCCGGTAGATTTTTCACGATGTCGCGCAGGGCATGGATATTGGTGTCGGCGGTGTTGGAGCAGAACTGCAAACTCAAGTCACCGTGGCAGCAATCGGCTTCAAGGGCGTCGTTGGGGAAACCCACCATGCGGATCAGACGCTTGGGTTTTGCGTCGGCCAGACCGAAACGTTCGTCGAACAGCGATTCGCCGACGGACACGGTGATGGTCAGGTTATCCGGGATGACCACTGGCCCAAGGATTCCGGAGTCTACCGGCGGAAACTTTGGATCGACTTGCAGCACTGGGCCACCGGTCATCAGGAACGCGATGCGTTCGTTGAGGGTACGGAACAAGCGTTCGAGGTCTTCACGGTCTCTGGCCAGCACATCGAAGGACACCAACATTCCGGACGCCGGGCGCGGGGTGACGATGCCGGTTTGATGCTGACCGTGAAAGTCGTGCTGGTCGCGGGTTTTCTCGCTGCTCGGTGCTTCGGTGACTTGCGCCGGGCTGGCGGCCATGGCCGGGCAACTCAAGGTGCTACCGGCCAACGCCACGCCGGCGGCGCCCATGCCGAGCAAAACCCGACGACGCTGGGCGAAAAACTGATCTGAATCGTTTATGGAATCGTTCATGTAAGTGGGTCTTCTACTAAAGGCCGGAAAGGCCAAGGGCGGGATCGATTCCATCGAGTGCATCGGCCAGAACCTTGGCCTTGTCGGTGATCAGCTTGCGCTGCTCGGCACCGACACTGTCGTAGCTGCTGTAGCCATCTTTCACGCGCAGGCCATTGAACTCGCCGTCGAGTGTGCTGATAGCGCTGTCGATCTGCGGCAGCAGCTCGGCGGCGGACTTGGCCAGCAACGGCCGCAGCAGGTCGACCACGTTGCGCGTGGCTTGCAGGTTGGCGGCGAAACCGTTCAGGTCGCTATGGCTTTAGCGTTCTTCTTCACCGCTGCTGCCGCGCACGTCGGCAATGCTGCGCATGCTCCGGGCGACGATGCTCACCAGTTGCTCCGGTGGCAGTGATTGCGCCATCAACTGTTGCTTGAGGTGGGTGACGTCGCTGAGCAAGCGTTGAGCAACGGCTGCAAGGCCATCTAAAGAGCGTTGCTGGAACAGCGCGTATTCGATGCGGTGAAAGCCGACGAAGCCCGGATCGTGTTCGCGGGTTTCGAAATAGTCGGCACGAGCGTTGATGGCGCTATCCAGTTCGGCGAGGCGCTGAGCGGCCGGTGCAATGCGTTGGTAAGCGGCACGGGCCGGTACATACGCCGCCTGAGCCTGACTCAGGTCACCCGATTGGATGGCTTGCTCAAGGGCGGTGACGGTTTTGATCAATGCACCGCTCTGGCTGTTCAGGTAAACCCGAAACTCCGACAGCGGGCCGATAAACGCCACCATCGAAGGACGCGCCTTGGCATTGGCTTCGGACTCGGCGGTCGGCGTTACGTGCAGAGTGCCGCGCGGATTGCTCAGCAGGCCGCAGGTGATCGCGTAATCGCCGGGCAACAGGTTGGCGTTGATCACCTGGCTCAGGCCAGGGGCGATGTTTTCGCGCTCCTCGAGCACCAACACACCGTTGAGAATCTCCCATTCCACGGCACGATCCGAGCGATTGAGAATACGGAAACTGGCACGTCCGGCAGGCACGGTCAGGGCATTCGGTTCGCAGCTGTGGGGATGGATCGTGACGGTGATTTCGTCGTGGTTGGTCTGGCGTTTGGCCGCGGCCATTTTCGACGCGTAGTAAAACAGCCCGCCGGCGGCGATCATCACGATCACCGAACCGGCCACTGCCCAGCGCAAAGCGCGGGGCGGCGAGGCCTGTTGATGGGGTTGGATTGACATGGACGCCCTTACTGGCTGGAAACGGAAGAAGGTTGACTTGGCGCTGGCTCGCTGGCGGCCGCCGGAATGAAGAACAGCACCAGCGTCACCACCAGATAAATCAGATAAGCGCCCAAGGTGCTGATGGTCGGCGCGTCCTGATAACCGAACATGCCGGCCAGCACCGAGCCTGACGGGCCATCCATCGGCAAGGTCGCGCTGAAGTCGAAGAGCACGGTTTGCAGGTGATTCCACAGGCCGGCTTCATGCAGGGCTTGCATTGAGCTGGAGAGGATTCCGGCGGCGACCACCAGGATGAACAGCCCGGTCCATCGAAAGAACGCGCCGAGGTTCAGGCGCATGCTGCCGGTGTAAATCAGGAAACCCACGACAATCGCCAGAACCAGGCCGAGCAGGGCGCCGATCGGCGCGGCGGGACCTTCGCTTTGCTGGAACACCGCGAGCAGGAAGAACACTGTTTCCAGGCCTTCCCGGGCAACAGCGAAAAACACCATGGCGATCAGCGCGGTGACCTGGTGTTTGGAACCGGTCAGCGCGTGATCGAGGGAAACGTGGAGGGAGTGCTTGATCGAGCGTGCGACCTTGCGCATCCAAAACACCATGGAACTCAGAATGGCGACGGCCACCAGACCGACTACGCCTTCGAAGAGCTCCTGCTGTTTCTGCGGGAATTCGGCGCTGACCAGTTCGAGGCCGCCGCCAACCAACAAGGCCAGGGCGGCGGCGAGAAATACGCCGATCCACACTGCGGGCATCCACTGCCCGCGACCGGTTTGCTTGAGGTAGCTGGCGATGATGCCAACGATTAATGCCGCTTCAATGCCTTCGCGCAGCATGATCAAAAAGGGAACCAGCATTCAGCACCGCGTTGAGAGTAAATGAGAAGCCAAGTTGTAACATAATGATACTCATTACTAAATGTGGATGATTTAGATTTACCTGAACGGAAGCTGAACGAACGGAGGTTCCGTGGTGCACCGAAAAGATCGCAGGCTGCGCCAGCTCCTACGTTAAGATGAGCGCCCCATTCATTTGCGCAGGGCAGTGCAACCGTCAATGTCGGAAAAAGACACCATCTCCATCCAGCTTGTGCGCGAAGCCCTGTTGCAGAGCTGTGCGTCTGGCCCTGCGACGGATGAAGTACTGAACAAGGTCGGCATAGATCCGACGCTGCTCGATCATCCGCGAGCGCGTGTCCCGGCTACTGCCTATGCGCGTCTGTGGCGCCTGCTGGCCCGGCGTTTGGATGATGAATTTTTCGGCATGGATCCGCGCAAGCTCAAATCCGGCAGCCTGGAGTTCCTCTGTCGCTCGTCTATGGCGCAATTGACCCTGGCAGCGGGGCTGGAGTCGGGGCTGGGGTTTCTATCGCTGATGTTCGAGCGCATGCCAGCGCAGCTTGTTCAGCAGCAGAGTCTGGCGGAAATCGTCCTGCTGGAGGACGGCAAGGATCCGCGCCGGGCCTTCAGCTATTTCACTTACTGGATGATCGTCCATGGCGTCGCCTGCTGGCTGGCCGGGCGGCGGATTCCGATTCTGGCCATTGAGCTGCGTTGCCCTGAGCCGGATTTTTGCGACGACTACAAGGTGATGTTTTCCGAGAACCTGCGCTTTGATCGACCACGGACCCGGATGATCTTTTCGGCTGATTGTCTCGATCTGCCGATCAAGCGCAGCACTGAGGAACTCAAGCGTTTTCTGGCCCATGCTCCGGCCAATATCCTGGTCAAGTATCGCGACCCCCAGAGCCTGGCCAGCCGGATCAAGAACGATCTTCGGCAGTTGCCCGCCGAACACTGGCCGGAAACCGACAGACTGGCGCAACGCCTGTGCATGTCGGCCTCGACCTTGCGCCGACGTCTTGCCGAAGAGGGTCAAACCTATCAAGGGCTCAAAGACAGTGTGCGCAAGGAGCTGGCGATCTTCTGGCTGGCCGAGCCGCAGATCAGCTTCAGCGAAATCGCCACGCGGTTGGGGTTTGCCGATGCCAGCTCGTTCTACAAAGCGTTTCGCAAATGGTCGGGCTCCAATCCCGGGCATTACCGGAGCTTGATTTTGAATGAGGCAGGGTAGGGCCTGGCGCATAGATTGAGATTTCTGTTGTCTGACAGTCAGTCTTCGCGGGCAAGCCCGCTCCCACAAGGATCACGCTACATCCTGTGGGAGCGGGCTTGCCCGCGAAAGCGTCAGCACAGGCTCCGCATCTCTAAACCTTGGCCAAACCAGTCAACCAACTTGAAAGCTTTGACCATTGCCCCGCACTCCGCGCGGAGCCAGTATTTCCTAATAAAAAGACCGAGGGATTCTGGTGATGCGCGATTACTTGTCTGCCACTGCACAGTTCGATTATCAACACACTGTCGATACCGCCCTGAAGGGCACTCTGACGGCGCTCAATGCTTGCGTCGAATGCTGCGACCGGCATGCGTTGCCCGGCCGCATTGCGTTGTTCTGGGAAGGCCGCGACGGCTCCAGTGCGACCTACACCTTCAGCGAGTTGCAAGACAAGGCTGCACGCTTCGCCAATTTCCTGTTGGCTCAAGGCGTCAAGAAGGGCGACAAAGTCGCGGGCCTGTTGCCGCGCAACGTTGAGCTGCTGATCACCGTCTTCGCCACCTGGCGCATCGGCGCGGTCTATCAGCCGCTGTTTACCGCTTTCGGCCCCAAGGCTATCGAACACCGGCTGAACAACTCTGGCGCAGCGCTGGTGGTGACAGACGCCGTTAACCGCTCCAAGCTCAATGAAGTCATGGACTGCCCGACCATCGTCACCGTTGGCGGCCCCAAAGGCCAGGGCATCGTGCGCGGTGACTTCAGTTTCTGGGCCGAACAGGCCAATTATTCGGCTGACTGCGAACCAGCGCTGCTGGGCGCCGACGATCCTTTCCTGCTGATGTTCACCTCGGGCACCACTGGCCCGTCCAAATCGCTGGCCGTGCCGCTCAAGGCGATTGTTGCGTTTCAGAGCTACACCCGCGATGCGATGGACCTGCGCCCGGAAGACGCGTTCTGGAACCTCGCTGATCCGGGTTGGGCCTACGGCATCTACTTCGGCGTCACTGGCCCGTTGTCCATCGGCCACCCGATCACCTTCTACGATGGTCCGTTCACCCTGGAAAGCACCTGCCGGATGATCAACAAATACGGCATCACCAACCTGACCGGTTCACCGACCGCCTATCGCTTGCTGATCGCGGGCGGCGATGAATTCGCCCGCTCGATCAAGGGCAAGCTGCGTATCGTCAGCAGTGCCGGCGAGCCGCTGAATCCAGAAGTGATCCGCTGGTTCGCCGACAACCTTGGTGTAGTCATCCACGACCATTATGGTCAGACCGAAACGGGCATGGTGCTGTGTAATCATCATGGGCTTGAGCATCCGGTGCACGTCGGCTCAGCCGGTTTCGCCTCACCGGGGCACCGGATTGTGGTGCTTGATGACAACTATCAGGAATTGCCAGTCGGGCAGCCAGGGATTTTGGCGATTGATCGCACCCAGTCGCCGATGTGCTGGTTCGCGGGGTATGAGGGCGCTCCGACCAAAGCCTTTGTCGGCGATTACTACCTCAGCGGCGACACCGTGGAGCTGAACCCGGACGGCAGCATCAGCTTCGTCGGTCGCAGTGATGACGTGATCACCACGTCGGGCTACCGGGTTGGCCCGTTCGATGTGGAAAGCGCACTGATCGAACACCCGGCGGTAGTTGAAGCCGCGGTGGTCGGCAAGCCCGATCCGGAGCGCACCGAGCTGGTCAAAGCCTTTGTGGTGCTCAGCCCGCAATACCGTGCCGCGCCGGAGCTGGCCGAAGAGCTGCGCCAGCATGTGCGCAAGCGTCTGGCGGCGCACTCGTACCCCCGTGAAATCGAATTTGTCAGCGAACTGCCGAAAACCCCAAGCGGCAAGTTGCAGCGCTTTATCTTGCGCAATCAGGAAATCGCCAAGGCTCAAGAGGCCGCGGCTCACAAGGCTTGAATCCAAGGAAACAATGATGCAGATCGAAAACAAGGTTTTTCTCGTTAGCGGCGGCGCCTCCGGTTTGGGCGCTGCCACGGCTGAAATGCTGGTGGCCGCCGGTGCCAAAGTGATGCTGGTGGATTTGAACGCCGACGCAGTGGCCGCCCAAGCGCAAAAGCTCGGTTCCCAGGCTCAAAGCGTCGTGGCCGATATCAGCCAGGAAGCGGCAGCCGAAGCGGCGGTGAAGGCCACGGTCGCGGCTTTTGGTGGGTTGCATGGGCTGGTCAACTGCGCGGGTGTGGTTCGCGGCGAGAAGATTCTTGGCAAGAATGGCCCCCATGGGCTGGCCAGCTTCAGCCAGGTGATCAACGTCAATCTGATCGGCAGCTTCAACCTGCTGCGTCTGGCGGCTGCGGTCATTGCCGAAGGTGAAGCCGATGCCGACGGCGAGCGCGGTGTGATCATCAACACCGCCTCGGCTGCGGCCTTCGATGGCCAGATCGGCCAGGCAGCCTATGCGGCCTCCAAAGGCGCGATTGCCAGCCTGACATTGCCTGCCGCCCGTGAATTGGCGCGCTACGGTATTCGGGTGATGACCATCGCTCCGGGCATCTTCGAAACACCGATGATGGCCGGCATGACCCAGGAAGTACGCGACTCTCTGGCCTCTGGCGTACCGTTTCCGCCACGTCTGGGTAAACCTTCGGAGTACGCTTCGCTGGTTAGGCATATTATTGAAAACAGCATGCTCAACGGTGAGGTGATCCGTCTCGACGGTGCCTTGCGCATGGCCGCCAAGTAAGGAGGATTTGTCATGACTATTACCAACGATCCGATTGTTATTGTCAGCGCCGTCCGCACCCCAATGGGTGGTTTTCAGGGCGATTTGAAAAGCCTGAGCGCACCGCAACTGGGTGCCGCAGCGATCCGCGCTGCCGTCGAGCGCTCCGGTGTTGCGCCTGATGCGGTGGAAGAAGTGCTGTTCGGTTGTGTGCTGTCGGCCGGTCTCGGTCAGGCACCTGCGCGACAAGCGGCACTGGGCGCCGGGCTCGACAAGTCGACCCGTTGCACCACGCTCAACAAGATGTGCGGCTCCGGCATGGAAGCGACCATTCTGGCCCACGACATGCTGCTCGCCGGCAGTGCCGAGGTGGTGGTAGCCGGCGGCATGGAAAGCATGTCCAACGCACCGTATCTGCTGGACCGCGCCCGCAGTGGCCTGCGCATGGGCCACGGCCAGGTCATCGACCATATGTTCTTCGATGGTCTGGAAGACGCTTACGACAAGGGCCGCCTGATGGGCACCTTCGCCGAAGATTGCGCCGAGGCTAACGGCTTCAGCCGCGAAGCCCAGGACGCGTTTGCCATCGCGTCGACGACCCGTGCCCAGCAGGCCATCAGCGACGGTAGTTTTGCCGCCGAGATCGTGCCATTGCAGGTCATGGTCGGCAAAGAGCAGAAGTTGATCATCGACGATGAACAACCGCCAAAGGCCAAACTGGACAAGATCGCCGGGCTGAAACCTGCGTTCCGCGAAGGCGGCACGGTGACCGCGGCCAACTCCAGTTCGATTTCCGACGGTGCGGCGGCTTTGGTGTTGATGCGCCGCTCCGAGGCTGAAAAGCGCGGCCTCAAACCGCTGGCAGTGATTCACGGCCATGCGGCGTTTGCCGATACACCGGGCCTGTTCCCGGTGGCTCCAGTGGGGGCAATCAATAAGCTGATGAAGAAGACCGGCTGGTCGCTGGATGAGGTCGATCTGTTCGAAGTCAACGAAGCCTTTGCCGTGGTCAGTCTGGTGACCATGAGCAAACTGGAAATCCCTCATGAGAAAGTGAACGTGCACGGCGGCGCTTGCGCCCTGGGCCATCCGATCGGTGCGTCCGGTGCGCGAATTCTGGTGACGCTGCTCTCGGCCCTGCGCCACAAAGGCCTGCACCGTGGCGTGGCGGCAATCTGCATCGGCGGCGGTGAAGCCACGGCCATGGCCGTTGAAGTTTTGTACTAAGGAATCCTTATGCTCCCGACTGATGAACAACTACAGATCAGCGACGCGGCCCGGCAGTTTGCCCAGGAACGGCTGAAACCGTTCGCCGCCGAGTGGGACCGTGAACATCGCTTTCCCAAAGAAGCCATCGGCGAGATGGCCGAGCTGGGCTTCTTCGGCATGCTGGTGCCGGAGCAGTGGGGCGGTTGCGACACCGGTTACCTGGCCTACGCCATGGCCCTGGAAGAAATCGCCGCCGGTGACGGCGCCTGCTCGACCATCATGAGCGTGCACAACTCGGTGGGTTGCGTGCCGATTCTAAAATTCGGCAACGATCAACAGAAAGAGCAGTTCCTTAAACCGCTGGCCAGCGGCGCGATGCTCGGGGCCTTTGCCCTGACCGAGCCGCAGGCCGGTTCCGACGCCAGCAGCCTGAAAACCCGTGCCCGACTGAACGGCGATCACTACGTGCTCAACGGCTGCAAACAGTTCATCACCTCCGGGCAAAACGCCGGGGTGGTGATCGTGTTTGCAGTGACCGATCCGAGTGCTGGCAAGCGCGGTATCAGTGCGTTTATCGTCCCCACCGATTCGCCCGGCTACAAGGTTGCGCGGATCGAAGACAAGCTCGGCCAGCACGCGTCGGACACCTGCCAGATTCTGTTCGAAGAGGTGAAAGTGCCGGTCGCCAACCGCTTGGGCGAAGAGGGTGAGGGCTACAGAATCGCCCTGGCTAACCTCGAAGGCGGGCGTGTCGGGATTGCCTCGCAATCGGTGGGCATGGCCCGTGCGGCGTTTGAAGCGGCGCGCGATTACGCCCGCGAGCGCGAGAGTTTCGGCAAGGCCCTGATCGAGCATCAGGCCGTGGCCTTCCGCCTGGCGGACATGGCCACGCAGATCGCCGTCGCCCGGCAGATGGTGCATTACGCGGCGGCCCTGCGTGACAGCGGCAAACCGGCGCTGGTCGAGGCGTCGATGGCCAAACTGTTCGCCTCGGAAATGGCTGAAAAAGTTTGTTCCTCGGCGTTGCAAACCCTTGGTGGCTATGGCTACCTGAGCGACTTCCCGCTGGAGCGCATTTACCGCGATGTGCGCGTTTGCCAGATCTACGAAGGCACCAGCGATATTCAACGCATGGTTATTTCACGCAATCTTTGACGCTCTCGATTTCTACTTTCTATTGCTAAGGCAGGAGCCCACTCATGAGTTATGAAACGATTTTGTTGGAAATCCACGGCCGGGTCGGTCTGATCACCCTCAACCGCCCGCAAGCCCTGAATGCGCTGAATGCGCAGATTGTCAGTGAGCTGAATCAGGCGCTGGATGGTCTGGAAGCCAACCCCGAAATTGGCTGCATCGTGCTCACCGGTTCGAAGAAAGCCTTCGCTGCCGGTGCCGACATCAAGGAAATGGCCGAACTGACCTATCCGCAGATCTACCTCGACGATCTGTTCAGCGACAGCGATCGGGTGGCCAATCGCCGCAAACCGATCATCGCTGCGGTAGCCGGTTTTGCCTTGGGCGGTGGGTGTGAGCTGGCGTTGATGTGCGACTTTATTCTGGCCGGTGACAACGCCAAATTCGGCCAGCCGGAAATCAACCTTGGTGTGCTGCCGGGCATGGGCGGCACCCAGCGACTGACCCGCGCCGTGGGCAAGGCCAAGGCCATGGAAATGTGCCTGAGCGGGCGCTTGATCGATGCAGTGGAAGCCGAACGCGCCGGGATTGTTGCGCGCATCGTGCCGGTGGATGAGTTGCTGGAGGAAGCGCTGAAAGTTGCAGCGGTGATTGCCGGCAAGTCCCTGCCGATTGCGATGATGGTCAAGGAAAGCGTGAACCGCGCCTTTGAAGTCAGCCTGTCCGAAGGCGTGCGTTTCGAGCGCCGGGTGTTCCATGCGGCGTTTGCCATCGAAGATCGCAAAGAAGGCATGGCCGCGTTTATCGGCAAGCGTGAGGCGCAGTTCAAGGGTAAATAAATGATGTAGCGTCCTCACCGACGTCATCGCGAGCAAGCCCGCTCCCACACTGAATCGAGTTCAGCCGCCAGATTTTCGGCCAACATCGATCTAATGTGGGAGCGGGCTTGCTCGCGATGCTTTTCAGCTCTCAGATCTGATAGTTCTTCAGCTCCCGCGCAATCACCATCCGCTGTATCTCGCTTGACCCTTCATAGATCTGCGTAATCCGCGCATCGCGGTAGTAGCGTTCTACCGGGTAATCCTCCAGATAGCCGTAACCACCGTGGATTTGTATGGCCGAGGAACAGACCTTTTCTGCCATCTCCGAAGCAAACAGCTTGGCCTGTGACGCTTCCGACAGGCAGGGTTTTCCGGCACTGCGTAGACGCGCTGCATGCAAAATCAGCAAGCGTGCAGCGTTCAAACGGGTGTGCATGTCCGCCAGCAGGTTGGCGATGCTCTGGTGCTCGATGATTGGTTTGTCGAACTGCACCCGATCGCGCGAATACGCCAGTGCCGCTTCGAACGCCGCACGGGCAATGCCCAAGGCCTGAGCGGCGATGCCGATACGGCCGCCTTCAAGGTTGGACAAGGCAATCGCCAGCCCCTTGCCGCGCTCACCCAGCAGATTCGCTTCAGGAATCGTGCATTGGTTGAGGGTGACGGCGCAGGTGTCCGAGGCGCGAATACCCATCTTGTGTTCGGTGCGGTCGACGATAAAACCCGGGGTGTCGGTCGGCACCAGGAACGCCGACAGGCCTTTCTTGCCCAGTTCCGGATCGGTGACAGCGAAGACAATGGCCAGCTTGGCCCGTTTGCCATTGCTGACGAATTGCTTGGCGCCGTTGATCACCCACTGGCCGTCGCGCAATTCGGCGCGAGTGCGCAGGTTATGCGCTTCGGAACCGGCCTGGGGTTCGGTCAATGCGAAGCAGCCAATGGCTTGCCCGCTGGCCAGATCAGGCAGCCAGGTCTGTTTCTGCTCCTCGGTGCCGTAGTTAAGGACCGGCCCGCAGCCCACCGAGTTGTGGATGCTCATCAGGGCGCCGGTCGCGCCGTCGCCGGCGGAGATTTCTTCCACCGCCAGGGCGTAGGCGACGTAGTCGACATAGGTGCCGCCCCATTCCTCGGGGACCACCATGCCGAGCAGGCCCAGCTCGCCCATCTTCGACACCAGCGCATCATCGATCCAGCCGGCCTTTTCCCATGCCTGAGCGTGGGGCGCGATTTCATTGCGGGCAAAGTCCCGGGCCATGTCGCGGATCATGACTTGCTCTTCACTCAATTCAAGGTCGTGCATGGCTCAGCTCCCACTTGTGTCGAAACCGCTGAAGAAACTCGCGACGTGCTCGCCATCAAGGGCTTGCAAGGTCGGCGGGTTCCAGCGCGGGCTCTTGTCTTTGTCGATCAGCAAGGCGCGCACGCCTTCGATCAGGTCACCACGTTCGAACCACTGACGGTCCAGATGCAGCTCGAGGGCGAAGCACGCTTCCAGGCTCAGCTGACGACCGCGACGCAGCATCTCCAAGGTTACGCCCATCGCCAGCGGCGAGCGGCTTTCCAGAAGAGTGGCGGTAGTCTTGGCCCATTCGTGGCTGTCGGCGACCGTTACTTCGCGCAAGTGCTCGACGATGCTCGGCACATCGGGCAGGGCAAAGAAGTGGTCGATGGCCGGGCGCAGGGCGTGCAGCGGGGCGTCAGGCAGTTGCTGCACGGCGAGGTTCGCCAGAAGGCCCTGCAAGTCCTTGAGTGGCGTTTCGTGCCACGCCAGGCTGTCGAGGCGCTGGTCCAGCAGGCTCAGTTGGTCGCTTTCCAGATACCAATCGGCCAATCCGCAGTAAAGCGCATCGGCGGCACGGATTTGCACGCCGCTGACGCCGAGGTAGATCCCCAGTTCGCCCGGGATTCGTGGCAGGAAATAACTGCCGCCGACATCCGGGAAGTAACCAATGGCCACTTCCGGCATCGCCAAACGGCTGCGTTCGGTGACGATTCGCAGATCTGCGCCTTGCACCAGCCCCATGCCGCCGCCGAGGACAAAACCGTCCATCAGTGCCAGCACCGGTTTGGGGTATTGGTGAATGGCCAGGTCGAGGGCGTATTCCTCGACGAAGAAGTCTTGGTGCAGGGTTTGTCCGTTTTTGAAGCTGTCGTACAGCGAGCGGATATCGCCACCGGCACAAAAGGCTTTTTCACCGGCACCGCGCAACACCACCGCATGCACCTGTGGGTCATGGGCCCAGGTGTCGAGCTGCTGGTGCAGGCTGCGGACCATGTCCAGGGTGAGGGCGTTGAGGCCGGTGGGGCGATTGAGGGTCAGGTGGCCAATATGGTTGCGGACCTCGGCCAGCACTTCGTTTTGCGTGGCATCGACGTCCCGTGTCGCTTGGGGTGAAACCTGAGCAGTCATCACTAACTCCCTGCTTTTGTTGTTCTTTATAGAAGTGTTCGCGCGCGAACGATGCCGGATCGTAACAGTGCAAATTTGCCATGTACAACCCGGATAACTGCAGGTCTGGTGTGCATTTTTGCAAGATGGTCGAGGTCCTGTAGGAGCAGCCGGTCGACGCTCGATTGCTCGCGATGGACTCAAGGGCGGTGTGTTTATTCAGACAGCACGCGTCATCGTTAACGTCCATCGCGAGCAAGCTTGCTCCTACAACGACCGATTCGGCTGTGAAATACCGCTTATCAGCAGAACCGGGTTGTCTGCACGGGCCCTTACGACACCTGCCCCAGACGTTCTGTTGGCATTCTGGCGTTCCATTTGAAGCCGTCTGCGACAAGGGTTTCAGGGTGGGTGTGGCGACGCACCCGTTTAAAACAATAAGAACGCTGTTGCGGTGGATGCCGCATCGACTCATCACTCCTGCCCATAAATGTGGCTCGGTCGTACACCTGGCCGCGATAAATCCAAATAAATCGGGACTTACGAAGATGAACAATAAATGGCTGGCCTTACCTGTACTCGCGTTGCTGTTCTGTTCGGCAGGCGCTAGCGCCAAAGAGTGGAAAGAGCTGCGATTTGGCGTCAATCCAAGCTACCCACCGTTCGAATCGACCACCGCTGACGGTGGTGTGCAAGGCTTTGGCGTCGACCTGGGCAATGCGATTTGTGCTGAGCTTAAGGTCAAGTGCGTGTGGGTCAGTAACGACTTCGACGGTCTGATCCCGGCGCTCAAGGCGGGTAAGTTCGATGCGATCGAGTCGTCGATGACGGTGACCGATGCGCGTAAAAAACAGATAGATTTCACCGATCGTCTGTACGCCGGCCCGACCGCGATTGTTACCCGCAAGGACTCCGGCCTGGAACCCACCGCCGAGTCCCTCAAAGGCAAGACCATCGGCTACATGCAGGGCACCATTCAGGAAACCTACGCCAAGGCCAAACTGGCACCCGGTGGTGTGAAACTGCGGGCTTATCAGAGCCAGGATCAGGTCTACGCCGACCTGGTGTTCGGTCGTCTCGATGCGTCTATCCAGGACAAGCTGCAAGCGCAGATGAGTTTCCTGACCTCGCCACAAGGCGCGCAATTCCAGAACAGCCAAGGCATCAGCGATCCATTGGTACCGTCGGAAATCGCCATTGGTATCCGCAAGGACAACGACGAGCTTAAAGGCATGATCAACACCGCCATCAAGGCCCTGCATGAAAAGGGCATCTACGCGCAGATCCAGCAGAAGCACTTCGGCGATCTCGATCTCTACAACAACTGATCCTTGCACAGCCTGACGCTGTATCGCCCCGTGCGATGCAGCGTTGGTCTGTGGCAACTCAAGACAGGTGAATGGCGTGAATTCCTTCCTGAATATTCTGGGCCTCGACGTGTCGGCCCTGCAAGGCTATGGCCCTCTGTTGCTGCACGGCACCTGGGTGACCCTGAAACTGTCGGCGCTCTCGCTTGTGGTCAGCATGCTGCTGGGCTTGCTGGGTGCTGCGGCCAAGCTCTCGCCGCTGCGCATCTTTAATCTGCCGGCGACTTTCTACACGACGCTGATCCGTGGCGTTCCCGATCTGGTGTTGATGCTGCTGATTTTCTACAGCCTGCAAGGTTGGCTGAGCAGCCTGACCGAAGCCATGGGCTGGCCTTATGTGGAGATTGATCCGTTTGTGGCGGGCATCATCACCCTGGGGTTTATCTACGGCGCCTATTTCACTGAAACCTTTCGCGGCGCGATTCTCAGCGTCCCACGGGGCCAACAGGAAGCTGGCGCGGCGTTCGGCTTGAACCGCTGGCAACGGTTTCGCTTCGTGGTGTTCCCGCAAATGATGCGCTTCGCGTTGCCGAGCCTTGGCAACAACTGGTTGGTGTTGCTCAAAGCCACGGCGCTGGTGTCGATCATCGGCTTGTCGGACCTGGTCAAGGTCGCGCAGGAAGCCGGCAAAAGCACCTTCAACATGCTGGATTTCTTACTGCTGGCAGCGGCGCTGTATCTGCTGATCACCAGTGCTTCGAACTATGTGCTGCGGGTGCTTGAGCGGCGTTACAACCAGGGCGTGCGGGGGATGACGCGATGATCGAGTTGATTTCGGAATACTGGAAACCCTTTCTCTTCAGTGATGGCTACAACTTCACCGGGTTGGCCATGACCTTGTGGTTGCTCTGCGTGAGCATTGTCCTGGGGTTTTTCCTGTCACTGCCGCTGGCGATTATGCGGACCTCGCGCTGGGGCGTGCTGCGCTGGCCGGTTCAGCTGTTCACCTATGTGTTTCGCGGCACACCGCTGTATATCCAATTGCTGATTTGCTACAGCGGGATCTACGGCATTGCGGTGGTCCGTTCACAACCGCTGCTGGAAGCGTTCTTTCGCGATGCGATGAATTGCACCTTGCTGGCGTTCACCCTCAACACCTGCGCCTACACCGTAGAAATCTTTGCCGGGGCGATTCGCAGCATTCCCTACGGTGAAATCGAAGCGGCCCATGCCTATGGCTTGAGTGGCTGGCGTTTGTATCTGCGGCTGATCCTGCCATCGGCGTTGCGCCGGGCACTGCCGTATTACAGCAATGAAGTGATCCTGATGCTGCATGCGACTTCCGTGGCCTTCACCGCGACCATTCCAGACATCCTCAAGGTCGCCCGCGACGCCAATGCTGCGACCTTCATGACTTTTCAGGCGTTCAGCATTGCCGGGTTGCTGTACCTCGCGCTGTCTTTCGGGCTGGTGGGTGCATTCCGTCTGGCAGAGAAGCGCTGGCTGAGCTTTCTCGGTCCGGCTCACTGAGCCCGTTGCGCGCGGCTTTTCACTTCTATTCTTTCTGTCCAGAGTCACGCCGACAGCGGCGCGGCTCCAGGAGTTTTCCATGTACAAACTGACGGTTGAAAATCTGTATAAACGCTTTGGTGACAATGAGGTGCTCAAGGGCGTCTCGTTAAACGCGCGGGCCGGCGATGTGGTGAGCATGATCGGCGCCAGTGGTTCAGGCAAAAGCACCATGCTGCGCTGTATCAACTTCCTTGAACGCGCGGATGAAGGTTCCATCGAGCTGGACGGTGAACGGATTGCCACCCGGCCAGCCGCAGGCGGTATGCGTGTATCCAGCCCGGCGCAGTTGCAGCGGTTGCGCACGCGCTTGGCCATGGTGTTCCAGCATTTCAATCTGTGGAGTCATCTGACGGTTCTGGAAAACATCATACTGGCGCCATGCCGTGTGCTGGGTATCAGTCGCAAGGATGCCGAGGCAAGCGCCCGCGCGTATCTGGACAAAGTCGGTTTGCCGCAGCGAGTCGCCGAGCAGTACCCGGCGTTTCTTTCCGGTGGTCAGCAACAGCGGGTGGCGATTGCCCGGGCGTTGGCAGTGGAGCCGCAGATTCTGTTGTTCGACGAGCCGACCTCGGCGCTCGATCCGGAACTGGTGGGCGAAGTGCTCAAGGTAATCCAGGCGTTGGCTGAAGAAGGTCGTACCATGCTGATGGTCACCCACGAAATGGGTTTTGCCCGGCAGGTGTCCAGCCAGGTGTTGTTTCTGCATCAAGGCCGGGTTGAGGAGCAGGGAACTGCAGAGATTCTTGACCGGCCACAGAGCGAACGTTTGCAGCAATTTTTATCGGGCCGTTTGAAGTGAGGCAAGACGTACATGGCGGATATCCGCGATCTGTCGATCGTGCTTGATCGTATCGATCAGGCAATTATTGAGGTGCTGCGCCACGAAGGGCGCATCACCTATCAGAAGCTTTCCGAGCGGGTGCACCTGACCCCCAGGCCGTGCCTGGAACGGGTGCGCAAACTCGAACAGCTCGGGGTTATCCGCGGTTACGGGGCGATTCTCGACGAGAAGAAGCTGACACCGGGGCTGTCACTGCTGGTGCTGGTGGCGCTCTCGAACCAAAGCGGCCGGGCGGCACAGAAGGCCTTCGAGGCCAAGGTCCGTGCTTGCCCGCAGGTGCTGGAGTGCCGCTTGATCAGCGGCGCATTCGACTACAGCCTGCGTATGCGTTGCCGCGACATGGAACATTACCGGGTCCTGACCGAAGTCTGGTTCGACGACCCGGACCTGCACATCGACAAGCTGGTCAGCCATCCCGAACTGGCGATGGTCAAGACGTCGATGGAGTAAACCCGTAAGGTCGTGCAGGTCTTCAAAATATTCGCGGGCAAGCCCGCTCCCACATAGGTCGCGTATACCCTGTGGGAGCGGGCTTGCCCGCGAAGACGTTTACCCAGACGCCATAAATCGTATCGACCTACCTGGAATCCAGCACACCTCTTTCCCCCCGCCGAATCGGCTGCTCACCCCCTCGCTTTCAGCCATTTCCATCACACCCACCCCCATTATCAGCCGGGTTTTCCCGGTGCCGAATCAGACAATGAGCACCTCTCAACCCTCATTGATTCTGTGCCCATGCAAACCACCAATACCGTTTTGATGATTCGCCCGACACGTTTCTCCTTCAATCAGGACACGGCTGCCAATAACCGCTTCCAGCGCCCGGCAGCGGTTGCCGAAGACGTGCAGCTCAAGGCCCTTCAAGAGTTCGATGGCTATGTCGCCGCTCTGCGTGAGCAAGGCGTCACCGTCATGGTGCACAACGACAGCGAAGCGCCGCATACCCCGGACTCGATCTTCCCCAACAACTGGTGGAGCAGCCATCCCGACGGCACATTGGTGCTGTACCCGATGCAGGGCCATAACCGTCGCCTGGAACGGGACAAAGGCGTGCTGGACCGGCTACACGACGAATACCGGGTCGAGCAGGTACTGGACATCTCCAGCCTCGAGCAGCAGGAAGTGTTCCTTGAGGGCACCGGCAGCATGGTCCTCGATCGTCAGCAGCGAATTTGTTACGCCGGTTACTCCACCCGCACCCATGCCCAGGCCCTGAATCAGGTGGTCGAGCATCTGGGGTATGAGCTCTGCGCATTCAACGCGGTGGACCGTCAGGGCGTCGCTATCTATCACACCAACGTGATGATGAGCGTGGGCACCAGCCTCGCGGTGGTGTGTCTGGAGTCCATCAGCGATCTGAACGAGCGCGCTGCGCTGCAGTCGCGGCTGGAGGGCAGCGGCAAACAGGTCCTGGCCCTGAGCTGGGAGCAGCTGGAGTCGTTCGCCGGCAACATGCTCGAAGTCCATAACGCGGCGGGTGATCCCTTGTTGGTCATGTCGCGTACCGCCTGGCAATCGCTGGATGCCGCACAACAAAAGCTGATCGAGCGTCACGCCAAACCGCTGCCGGTGAACATCGACACCATCGAACGCATCGGCGGCGGCAGCGCTCGCTGCATGCTGGCGGAAGTTTTTTTACCTCAACGGCTGCCTAAACGTCTGACAACCCAGGAGCAATCGCGATGATCGTCCGTCCTGCCACCATGGCTGACCTGCCTGCATTACTGGCTCTGGCCCACAGCGCCGGCACCGGTTTGACCACCTTGCCGGCCGACGCCGTGCGTTTACGCCATCGTCTTGAGTGGGCGGAAAAAACCTTCGCTGGCGAGGCGGAACGAGCGGATGCCGATTACCTGTTTGTACTGGAAGCCGAGAACGGCCAAGCCGTCGGTATTTGTGCCCTGGCCGGTGCCGTAGGCATGCGCGAGCCCTGGTACAACTACCGCCTCGGATTGTTTGTCGCGGCGTCGAAGAATCTGGGAATCAACCAGCACATGCCGACGTTGTTTCTGGGCAACGACATGACCGGCCATTCGGAACTGTGCTCATTGTTCCTGCACGCCGATCACCGCAGCGGACTGAATGGGCGGTTATTGTCCAAGGCCCGTTTTCTGTTTCTGGCCGAGTTTCGCGAGCAGTTCGGCGACAAGGTGATTGCCGAGATGCGCGGCTACTCGGATGAAGAGGGCGTTTCGCCGTTCTGGGAAGGATTGGGGCGGCATTTTTTCAAGATGGATTTTGCCGATGCCGACTACCTGACCGGTCTGGGCAACAAGACCTTTATTGCTGAGTTGATGCCCAAGTTCCCGCTGCCGACCTGCCTGCTGCCGGAAACGGCACGCTCGGCGATTGGTCGGGTTCACCCCAATACCGAACCGGCACTGGGCATGCTCAAAGCCGAAGGTTTCGACCACAAGGATTACATCGACATCTTTGACGGCGGACCGCTGATCGAGTGCGCCACCGGTGACATTCGCGCGGTGCGTGACAGCCAGGTGCTGCAGCTGAGCATCGGCACAACCGGTGAGCAGGCGGTGCCGTATCTGATTCACAACCGCCAGTTCGCCAATTGCCGGATCACCGCTGCGCCCGCGCGGGTTGCGGCAGGGACTTTAATTGTTGATGCCCACACAGCTATTAGCCTCGGCTTGAGTGCCGGTGATTCGGTTCGGGCAGTGAGCCTGGCAGTACCGGCGCGTCAACTAGCGGCGGCCTAAGGGAAGCAGCAACGGGGGGGCTGAGCCTAATGCTGATCAGTTAAGCCCGCTCCCACAAGGTATTGCGGCGTTCAAATCCTTAACTGACTGGCATTAGGCCCTGAGCCCCGTTGATCTCAGGTCAGACTCTGCTGGACAGCACTTCACCGATGCTGCGGCGTCTGGCGTGCAGTTCGCTGGCGTGGATCAGTTGCTCCAGATCCTCTGGGGTCACGTCGAAGAACTCTTGCATATCTTCCAATGCACGCCGCAGGTCTTCGGCGGTAATGCCCGCAGGATCTATGGGTGGGTGATCGGCCGGAATCACCACTACCGTCTCGTTATGACGCTTGGGGTAGCGAATCCGCGTCAGGTTGTTGTAGGCCAAGGCACTGAGCAGCATGCAAAGAGCGCTAAGCATGACGGGGCCCAGCTCCAGCCAGTCCATGGCGATGGTCGCAGGGTCTGCCATCACCAGCAACAAGGCCAGGGCCCCGGCCGGTGGATGCAGGCAACGTAACCAACACATCAGAATCAGCGCCATGCCGGCGGCCAGGCAGGCACTGCCCAGGGTTCGGCCGAGCACATGGGCCACCAGTAGCGAAATCACGGCGGCGGTAAAGTAGCCGCCGAGAATCGACCATGGCTGAGCCAGTGCGCCGGACGACACGGCAAACAGCAACACCGCTGAAGCCCCCAGCGGGCCGATCAGGTGCAGCGCGACATCCATTCCGAACACATACCCGCAGAACCAGACACTGAACAAAGTGCCGAGGGACATGCCGATGGCGGCGCGGCTCCATTCGGTGGGGCGGGTATTGATGGCAGCAGGTAACCAGCGAGCAAACATGACGAAGACGATCCAATTACAGATGGCGGGCAAAAAGAAGGGCTGTCTGGATCACCAGACAACCCTTTGAACGTTCCAGCATTTGGGGGAGGAACCGGCACAGTGTGCCGATCAACGGCATCGCTTACAAATTCATAATGATGCTGCTTAAGTGCATTATTTTTGAGCTATCGAGACTCTGCGTCCGCTCAAGAAACACAGCAAGCCGCCCAAGGCCGTCAGGGTGCTCAAGGCATAGAACATCGTGCTCGGCGCGGAGTGGGTCAGCAAGTAGCCGCAGATCACCGGGCTCAAGGCGCCGCCCAGGGCCGCGAGGTTTTGTGCGCCGTAATAACTGCCGCGTAATTCCTCGGGGGCGAGGGTATCGATGAAGAGAAATTCCGCCGGGTAAATGATCATCTCGCCAAGGGTGAAGACAAACATCGCCAGGCACCACGAGACCAGACTGTCGGCGTAGCTGAAGCCGATCAGCCCGAGAATGAACAGGCTGCTGCCCACGGCGATCCAGTAGCGCAGTTGCTCACGTTTCAGGAAACGGCCGATCTGATACTGCAAAAGGATCACGCTGATGGCGTTGCAGGCGAGGATCGCTGCCATGGTTTCCAGGGCTCTATGGGCGTCCTGGGTCACTAACAGGTACTGCGACAGGTACAGGGTGTACCGCCCATGGACGACGGTGCTGAGCAGGCAACCGCACGTGAACATGATCAGTGTGCGGTCGTTTTTCAGTGTCACCAGGGTATTGAGAAAACTTTGCGGTTTGTTGGGTGTGGTGCTGGTGTCTGCGGGAATCCCGCGCATCAGGAAGGTGCTGAAAAACGCGATGCCACCAGCGATCAGGAACGGCGCCAACGGCTGCACGCCGGATATCACCACCCCAAGCATGGGGCCGGTGGCGTAACCAATATTGGTCAGGGTGTAGCGCAGTGAGAACACCTTGGCCCGTTGGCCCATCGGCAGGTTTTCGCTGATGATCGCTTTGGAACCGATCAGAAACAGCGCGGACGCGGTTTCGGTGATCACCAGGGTCAGGGTGGTCAGGTACAGGTTCTGGGCGAAGGTCAGCAGGACGAAACCGACAGCGCTGGACAGCATTGCGAGGATCAGCAACCGGCGCTTTTCCAGGCGATCGATGATGTAGCCACCATAAAGTGCGAGCAGGGTGGCGATGAACACCGCGATGCCCAGCAACAGACCGACGTCCTGCTGGTTCAGGCCGAGCTTGTTACTGAGGAACAGCGTGAGCAAAGGGCTGGTGATGGCGCGGCTGACGACAATGGTCAGCGAGCAGATCATCAAACGGCGGATAACGAGCGAGTAAGTGGCCACGGTGGTGCACGAGTCCTTGTTTTATTCCTGCGTTTAGTTGAAGAGCTTGTGACTGCTTCGCAGTCATTCGCGGGCAAGCCCGCTCCCACAGGGATTGCGTGGTACCTGTGGGAGCGGGCTTGCCCGCGAAGAGGCCAGAGCAGACAACGCGTTTATTGAGCCAGCCACTGATCCAGCTCCCCAACAGACTCCAGTTCTTCAAGCCGCCACAATTGCTCCAGCAACTCTGCGGCCTGCTCCTTGGGCATCACCCGCTTCGCCAAACTGATAAATTTCTCCTCCAGTGCCCCGTCGCTCAACGGATTGCCCGGCGCGCCCAGCGGTACCTCGACACAGAGGCTGGCCTGACGCCCATCCATCGTGCGGACAGTGACCACTGGCTCGCCATCCTCTGACAGCTGCGGGTCCACATCAAGGTGAATGCGTTGCAGCCAACCGACAATTCGCGGGTCGGCACGTTGTTCATCGTTGTAGGCATCCAGCCGCACATGACCATAAACCAGCCGTGCGGCGAGGGCATAGGACAGGCTCATTTGCGCAGCGGCCAAGGTGCTGATATCGCGACCGCCGCACATGTCCTTTAAGAAGCCGCACAGGGAAACCTGAATGTCTTCCAGCTGATCAGCACTCACCTGCAACTGCTCAAGCAACACACCCAAGGCGTCGATGGCCGAGTGAGTGCCACGGCATGAGGCATAGGGTTTGATCGAGCAACGGGCAAGTTTCCAGACTTGGCCGAGTGTCTCGTCCAGAGCCTCGGGCACGGCATCGTCACCGGCCAGGGTCTTGAGAAAACCACCCCAGACATCATCGAACAGCTTCGATGGGCCACTGATGCCTTGTTGGGCAAAACGTGCCGCCAGCAAACCACCTTCGGCGGCGCGGCCGCTGTGAAGTTTTTTGCTTTGCGAGCCGTCATGGATAAAGCACCAGAGCCCACCGCTGAAGCTGCCGGCGATACCCAGTGCCGAGAGCATTTGTGCTTGATCGAGGCCAAGAATGCGGGCGCTGACCGCCGCCGCGCCGAACACTCCGCAGGTGGAGGTCGAGTGCCAGCCCGCGCCGTTATGGGCCGAATACCCACCGCAGGCTTCGAGGACCCGCCGGCCGACTTCATAACCGATAACCACAGCAGTGATCAGCTCGCGGCCGTCCAACGGTGTTGGCCTCAGGCTCACCGCGGCCATGACTGCGGGCAACACCACGGCACCGGAATGGTCGCAGCCACCCGTGTCATCCAGTTCCAGCGCGTGGGCGGCGATGCCATTGAACATCGCGGCCTGAGTGGCGCCGGTGCGCTGCCGGGTGCCCCAGACCGGCGCGTTGCCCGGCTCCAGACCCAGCGTCTGGCGCACGGTTGCGGCGATCTCGCTTCCGGCCCCGGCCAGCGTCGCGCCGACGGTGTCAAGGATGTGCCGTTTGGCTTTTTCCACCAGCTCGGGTGGCAGGTCTTCGAAGCGGGTGTCAACACAAAAGCGCGCCAGACGCTGCATTCGTTCGCTCATGGCAGGTACTCCCGATAGTGCCGCTCATACACCGCCGCCGGGTGGTCCTCGGCCGTTGGCGCTGCCGATTCGGTCCACCATTGGGCGACATCCGCTGCGGTGGCGATCCACACGTCATCGTGTTGCTGGATGCCCTTTAGCAGCTCGCGCAACACACCGATGCGACCCGGTGTGGCGATGATCTCCGGGTGCAGGCGCAGCACGTAGCACAGGCCGAAACGATGAAACCCGGCAAAATCCATCTGCAAGTTGCCCAGGGTATGGCTGTAGGAAGCGATCCGCGATTGCGCCGGCGGTACCGCCGGGCTGAGGTTGAAGGCGAAGTAGGGTTCGTCTTCGAGTTCATAGTGCAGCGGTAACTCGATCACTTGCGCTGTCGTGGGGTGGGCGAACGGCAGGTCATCCCCACGCCAGGACGACGACCAGCGAATGCCTTGCTCACGCAGCGCCTCGACAAAACCGGGCGCCCAGTTGCCGGCCGGGATGCGAAAACCCTGCGGGCGCTGGCCGGTGATATCCGCCAGCACCTGACAGCCCCGCGCCAGTGCGGTTGTTTGCTCGGCGAGGCTGAGGCTGTCGTAGTTCTCATGGCGGTAACCGGCACAGGCAATCTCGTGCCCGGCGGCCTGAATCGCGCGCATATGCTCGGGGTTTTCTTCGGCAACAATGCCGGGGATGCACCAACTGCTGGGTACGCCCAACTCCTCGAACAACCCGAGCAAGCGATCGACACCGCGCTGCGTGCCGTAGCGCCAGACCGACAGCGTCTTGTCACGCCCGGCGACTTCCGGGGCCTGGGTCAGAATGCCGTGGATGTCGTTGTAGTCGACGGTCAGCACCACAGCGCAGCGATAACCTGTTGGCCAAACACTGGACTCAGCCATGGTGATGCTCCTTGAGCCACCAGTGGGCGACCTCGCGGCAGGTGGCGAACCACACGTCATCGCGCTGACGCATGTGTTCGAAAAGGCGTTCGAGCAGCAGGATGCGACCCGGTTTGCCGGTAATTTTCGGGTGGAACAAGGTGGTCAGGCACAGCCCTTCATCGGCGGCGCCATCGAATTCGCGGCACCAGTTGTCCAGCGTCAGCTCGTAGCTGGCGGTGCGGTCCAGGCCGGACGGAAAGTCCGGTGCGCGGGTGTAGGCCAGCGAGGCGTAATCGTCCATTTCCCAGCGTCCGGGGATTTCCACCAGCGGCTGTTCATGGCCGGGTACCTGCACCAGGTACGGCCGGTCATCACCGCGCATGCTGCTGGAATAGATCACGCCGGCTTCCACCAGCATGGCCGGCGTTTCCGCCCGCCAGTCACCGGACGGTGTACGAAAACCTTCAGCGCGGATGTTCAGGTGCTGCCAGAACACCTCGCGGGATTTGTTCATGACGTCCTTCTGCTGCTCCAGGGTCAGGGCATAGAAGGACTCGTGTTTGTAGCCGTGATACGCCACTTCATGGCCTCGCTCGACAATCGCCTGGCACTGCTTCGGCCAGTTCTCCACGACCCAGGCTGGTACGAAGAAGGTCGTCGGAATCCGGAACTCGTCGAGCAGGTCGAGAATCCGCGGTAAAGCCCGATACGGGCCATAACCACCGAAGCCGAAATACTCGGGCTTGTGCCAGATCGAGCCATTGAGCATGGCATCGCCGGTGGGACCGTCGAGGTCAAACGCCAGGGCCAGACAGGCTTTGTGGGTACCGGGCCAAGTCGGTTGGGGCGAGGAGGACATTAGTGGCGGCTCCGTTACTTTGCGTTATTGAGGCTACTTGCCGTTATTAATAGTCACGGTCTCGATAGCGCCCAGGCCCAGATCCCACTTCTTCAGGATGGCCTGATAGCTGCCGTCGGCGATCATGCTTTGCAGAGCAACTTTGATCGCTTCGGCCAGCTCCGGGTTGCTCTTGCTGACACCCAGTCCCGTGAATTGCACGGAGATCGGTGTGCCAAGGGTCTTGAAGGTGTTGGCCTCCTGAGTCTTGAGGTACGACAAGGTTTCGCTGCCTTGCATCGCCGCGTCCAGACGACCCTGGCGCAGTTGCGCACGGGCATCGGCCGAGCCTTCGGAACCCACCACTTTTATCGCCGGTTTGCCGGCGGCTTCGCAGTTGGCCTTGCTCCACTCGGCGATTTCCGCCGGGAAGGTCGTCCGGCGGCTGGTGCCGACGGTTTTGCCACACAAGTCGATGCTGTCATTGATCCCGGTGTTTTTCTGCAAGGTGTAGAACTGCGGGCCGCTGGTGAAGTAGTCGACAAAGGTCACGGTTTTCTGCCGCTCGGCGGTGTCGGTCATGCCCGACAGCACGATGTCCACACGCTTGGTGGTCAGTGCGTTGATCATTTGCTCGAAGCCGGTTTCCTGCCAATTGACCTTCACCCCGAGACGTTCGGTCAGGGCATTGCCCAAGTCGTAGTCGAGACCGGTGAGGGTGTTGGTGGCCGGATCCTTGAAATCCATCGGCGGGTAGTTGGGCATGATCGCCGCAACGATTTCGCCCTTGCTCTTTATGTTGGCCGGCAACTCGGCGGCCCAGACTGCGGACGAAGCCAGGAGGCCGGTGATGACTGCTGGAATGACAAATTTCTTCATGGTCGTTCTCTTATGAGTTTTTTGTGAGCACCAACGAGGCGCCTAGGTTCGAACGGCAGAAATGAAGCTTTGGGTGCGTGGGTTTTGTGGACTTATTAGAATTTCTTCGGGGCTTCCAGCCTCCACGATCTGCCCGCCATCCATAAACACCATGCGGTTGGAGACTTCGCGAGCGAAGCCCAATTCATGGGTGACGACGATCATGGTCATGCCGGTCTGCGCCAAATCACGCATTACCGACAGCACCTCACCGACCAGTTCCGGGTCGAGTGCCGAAGTGGGTTCATCGAACAGCATCAGTTTTGGGCGCATGGCCAGGGCCCGGGCAATCGCTACCCGTTGCTGCTGGCCGCCGGACAGTTCGATCGGGTAGCTGTTGCGTTTGTCGGCGAGGCCGACCCGCGCCAGCAACTCCAGGGCATCTTCGATGGCTTCCTTGGGCGAGCGCTTGAGCACCTGGCAAGGGCCTTCGATGATGTTTTGCAGCACGGTCATGTGCGGGAACAGGTTGAACCGCTGGAACACCATGCCAGTGGCCAGACGCTGGCGGGCAATCTGCGCTTCGTTGAGCTCGTGCAGTTTGTTGCCGACGATACGGTAGCCCACCAGTTCGCCGTCGACCCAGAGCCCGCCCTTGTCGATCTTTTCCAGCTGGTTGACGCAACGCAGCAGGGTGCTCTTGCCGGAGCCGGACGGGCCGATCACGCACAGCACTTCGCCTTGTTCGACTTCCAGGCTGACATCTTTCAGCGCGTGGTAGGCGTCGTAGTATTTGTTGAGGCTGACAGCCTTTACGATGCTTCTCATGTTCAATTCTCCAGCGCGGCTTAAGAGCGCTTACCAGCGCCACGGGCGAAGCGACGCTCCAGGCGGCTTTGACCGAAGGACAAGACGGTGACGGCGGCCAGGTACCAGATGCCGGCGACGATCAGCAACTCCATCACCCGGGCGTTGGCGTAATAGATGTTCTGAGCGTTGTAGAGCAGTTCCGAGTACTGGATCACACTGGCCAGGGAGGTCATCTTGACCATGCCGATGAACTCGTTGCCCACCGGTGGAATGATGATGCGCATGGCCTGAGGCAGGATGATCCGGCGCAGCGCCTGCAAGCGCGGCATGCCGATCGACTTGGCGGCTTCGTACTGGCCGGTGTCTACCGAGAGCAAGCCGGCGCGTACCACTTCGGCGGTGTAGGCACCCTGGTTGATGCTCAAACCGAGGAGGGCAGCGATGAAAGGTGTCATCAGGCTGACGGTGTCCAGTTCGAACAGGCCGGGTATGCCGATGGTGGGAAAGATCAGCGCCAGGTTGAACCACAGCAGCAGTTGCAGGATCAGTGGCGTGCCGCGAAACAGCCAGGTGTAGGTGACGGCCACGTAGCGCAGGATCGGGTTCTGCGACATGCGCATAATCGCCGTGATGACGCCGATCACCACGCCCAGGGCCATGGCCAGAATCGCCATGACGATGGTGTTGAACAGGCCGAACAGGATCGCTTTGGAGGTCAGGAACTGGCCGATATACGACCACTCGATCTGGCCTTCGGCAAATGCCCGCACCAGTCCCAGCAAGGCGACGACGATCAGAGTGGCAAAGAACATTCGCCCGTAGTAACGCCGGGGTACGTGTTCGTACTGGGTAATGTCGAACTGGCTCTCGGCTTGCTTGCGCTCGGCAAGGAGGCGCTCTGCCTGGGTCTGGTTCATGTTGTTTCTCCGGATGCAGGCCGACGGCGCCTGCGGTCTATCAGTCATTCTGTAGGAGCGATCAGGGTTTCAGACGGAAGCCGTCGTACTGCGCGGCCCATTGTTGTTGTGCGGCCAGAGCGGCTT
Source organism: Pseudomonas sp. H11T01 (assembly GCF_048515765.1). NCBI lineage: Bacteria > Pseudomonadati > Pseudomonadota > Gammaproteobacteria > Pseudomonadales > Pseudomonadaceae > Pseudomonas > Pseudomonas sp. H11T01. Next base: position 62,377 of record NZ_JBLYED010000021.1, read on the forward strand.
TCAGGCGGCTGATCTGCTCGCGCACCTGTTGCGGTGCGGTGCCACCCCAACCACTGCGAGCAGCGATGGCGGCTTCCAGGGTCAGGCTGTCGCGCACTTGCGGTGTCAACCGTGGATCGATCTCGGCGAGCAACGCCGGCGAGGCTTCCCACAGTTCGATGTCGTGTTTTTCGCAGGCCTGAACCAGGGCGCCGGTAATTTCGTGGGCTTCCTTGAACGGCACGCCGCGCACCGCGAGCCAGTCGGCGACTTCGGTGGCGAGGGTGAAGCCCAGTGGTGCCTGGCGACGCAGCTCTTCGACGTTGACCTTCATGGTCGCAACCATCCCGGCCATGGCCGGCAGCACCAGCAGCAAGGTATCGACGCTATCGAGTACGCCGTTCTTGTCTTCGCTCAAATCGCGGTTGTAGGACAGCGGCAGGGATTTGAGGGTGGAGAGCAGGCCGGTGAGGTTACCGATCAGGCGGCCTGCCTTGCCCCGCGCCAGTTCGGCGATGTCCGGGTTTTTCTTCTGCGGCATGATCGAGCTGCCGGTGGCGTAGGCATCATCGAGTGCGACCCAGCGGAATTGCCGGGATGACCATAGGCAAAATTCCTCGGCCAGACGCGAAATGTTGATGCCGAGCATGCTGGCGACGAACAGGAATTCAGCCACGTGATCGCGGCTGGCCACGGCGTCGATGGAGTTTTCGCAGACACCGTCGTAGCCCATTTCCTTAGCCGACTGCTGGGGCAGACGAGCGATGGCGGAACCGGCCATGGCCGCAGCACCCAAGGGTGACAGGGCGGTGCGGGCGTCCCAGTCCACCAGACGCTGTACGTCGCGCAGCATGGATTGGGCGTGCGCCAGCAAGTGGTGGGCGAAGACGATCGGTTGGGCTTGCTGCAAGTGGGTGAAACCCGGGCAGATGCTTTCGATGTGCTGCTCGGCCTGGTCCACCAGCGCCTGTTGCAGGGCCAGGATTTCGACCGTCAGGGTGCGGGCGTGGTCACGCAGAAACAGCCGCAGATCGTTGGCGGTCTGGTCGTTGCGTGAACGGCCGGCTCGCAGCTTGCCGCCCAGGGCGCCGAGACGTTCGGTAAGCAGGCGCTCGATGAAGGTGTGTACGTCTTCATCATCCAGCGTCGGGCTGATACGGCCTTCGCGAAAATCAACGCCGATTTGCTCAAGGGCATCAAGCATTTTCAGGGTTTCCTGCTCATCCAGCAGACCTGCGCGCTGCAGCTCACGGGCATGGGCCTTGGAGCCAGCGAGGTCGTACGGGGTCAAGCGGAAGTAGCGCTCAGGGCAGCGGGACAGCGCAGCCAAGGCCTCGGAAGGGCCGCTTTTGAAGCGTGCTCCCCACAAACGATCGGTAGGTTGAGTCATTTTTGTTTTCCTCGTCGGTAACACGAACTGAAGTCGGTACACATGTCCGTAACACGCGGTCGGGGCTTAATGAATTAAGTCGGACCGTGTTGAGGTCATGCGGTGTTCAAGAGGGCAGTTGCAAGTGGTGAGAGCTGATCAAAGTGTCAGCTTTAAATCGTTCGACATCAGCAGGTTGAGGCTGATCGGGCGGATTTATTTGTGGTTGCCAAGCCTTGTTTTCTGTGTTCATTATTATTGGTCGGCTATGTTTTTGTTGTTGAGCACAGCCTGTTGAATAAGGCGCGTGAGGTAAATAAGCATTATGGAAACCCCACTTTCCAATTCTGGAAACCCGTCGCCGAGGCCGGTGCATAGAGCACCTCTGGCGCTCAGTGGTCTGGACTTTAAACTGCTCAAAGTGTTCAAGGCAGTGGTCGAGGCAGGAGGCTTCAGTGCTGCCCAGAATGAACTGAATGTGGGCCTTGCGGCCATCAGCAAACAGATCTCGGATCTCGAAATTCGCATTGGCATGCGCCTGTGTACCCGTGGCCGCGAAGGGTTCTGCCTGACCGAAGAAGGCACTCTGGTGTATCAGGCGTCCATCGAGTTATTTGCCTCGGTCGATAACTTTCGAGATCGCCTTAGTTGCGCGCAGAATGAGTTGATTGGCGACCTTAGTGTTGGCGTTATTGACAACACTATTTCAGATGAGCGTTCGCCATTAGTGGCCGCATTGAGGCGGATTCATGATGAGTCGCCCAAAGTAAGGTTTCGACTTCATGCCTCGCAGTTAGATGAGGTGGAGCGAGGGGTAGTGGAAGGGCGTTTAGTCGCCGGAATAGTACCGGTTTATCAAAAAAGAGAAGAGTTTGATTACTTTAATCTCTACGAAGAGCGATCAGAGGCGTACTGCGCAGTCGGGCATGCGCTGTTCAACGCAGCGGACACTGACATGAGTGTCGATATACTCAAGGACCATCAGTTCATCAATCACCGTTACGCCATTCACCGGGATAAAGCCAACTTTGCCGTCTACGACAGTGATTCGGCATCGGCTTCTCAGGTTGAAGCCGTCGCGATGCTGATCAAGACTGGACGATTTGTCGGTTTTCTTCCGCAGCACTATGCGGCCGCACTGGTGGCGCGGGGTGAATTACGGGCGCTGCGGCCGGATCTGATCAATTTCAGCACGCCATTCAATCTGATATTGCGCCATAACACCGTTCGTAGCCCTCTGGTAAAAGCGTTCGCCAATGCGTTGGGTGTCGACCTGAAAAACCCTTCCTGAAGGGCTTACTCACCGGGCAACGGCCTGTAGCTGGGATGTTTTAGCGAGCGCTCAGAAGTGACTGTTTTGAATACCGCCAATGATGGATTGGTTAGTGGGTGAAGAGCTTTATTGCAAGTCGGTTTTACAGGTTGATTATGATCCGGTAGAGAGACGCTCATAGGTGGCGGCTACCGATAACGCTGTAGGACTTTGCTGCAAAAAATGCGTGCCTATGGAAATAGGCAGCGCTGTCAGAAATATTTCTGACGGCTGCATAGGAGGGGAGAGATTTATCGAACGGTTAGAGGGGCGCAAGCCGCTCAGGGTTGTGCTTGCGGCAATCGCAGCAGGACGTAGTCGTTCTTGTCGAAGCGTCCGGTCAGCAGTGGCTGCAATGTTGCGAAGCGGGTGCCTTGCAGGGCGAGGAGGTCGGATTTATCCATCACCACCCACGCGGGACCAGGCACTTGCTCAAGCGCTTGCGGCCCTTGAGTGAATGTCGGCTGCAGGTCCTGTTCGAAGTTGACCATGAATTTGATCGCCTTGGCGTCTTTTCCCATGCCGTGCAGGACCACGGGAGCCGGATCGCTCTGGATCAGTTCACGGGCGGCAACGGTGAAGGTGCGGGCGTCATACATTTCACGCTCGACAGGCTCGAATACCAGAATGTAACTGGACCAGACCGCCAACACTGCACAATACGCCAGCCCCAACGCTCGCCAACGGGATCTGAATAGCAGCACCAGTGCGACTAACTGCAGCACGCTCAGGAGTATCAGCACCGAACGGATCGAAGGCAGTTGCTCTGGAAACCGTCGTTGAGCGAACAATAGCCCGGCAATCAGCAAACCGGGGAGCAACAGCCAAACCCCCTGCATCAAGCCTCGAAGCCAGAGGAACACCCGGCCTTGCGTGACCTGGAACGGATAGGCTGCCACGATTGCCGCCATGGGCACCATCGGCAACAGGTAGCGGGCCTTTTTTGCCTGAGGTATGGACAAACCGATCATCACGATCAATCCGGCGGCCGTGCAAAACAGCAGCAAGCGCAGGGCCTGTCCTTGATGTTGGCGAGCGGTCCCTATCACGCAGGCTAAAACCAGCAGCGCCAAGGGGTAGGCCAACGCATAGTTGCCGAGCGAGCTACTGAAGTAATAGAACGCGCCGCTTGAGCCTTCACTGCCATCCATGCGTCCCATGAATTGCATGCGAATCACATCCTGCAGGAAGGCCGGGCCGCCGCTGACATGTGCCAGCCACAGCAGCACGCCGACGCATATCAGCAGTAGAACCAAGGCCAACACGCCAACACTGAAAAACCGCCGCCATTGACCGCTCAACAGGTAGTAGCTGCACAGCATTCCGGTGGGAATCACCAGGCCTATGGGGCCGCGAATGGCGAACCCAAGCAACAGCAAGGCCAGTATCCAAAACAATCGCCGGGGCGCCGCAAAATGATCGGCGGCGTAGCCCAGGTAAAACACTGCAAAGGCCACCGCTGCCAGCATCTGGTCCAGCGACACTGCGCGGGTTTCCGTAATGAAGGTGTTGCTGAGCAGCATGAGCGCGATGCTGAGCAGTGCCCAGCGCTGTGAGTAAGGCGCGACCAGCCGATACATCAGCGTCACGATGACCGCAGAAGCGACGGCGCTGGGTAACCAGGCCGTCAGGCTGTTCACCTGCCCGAACGGTAGCGAGAGCAGGTAGACGACCAGTGTCGAGGCGCCAGAGTAATCGGCATAGGGTTCGCCATAGGTGGTCGGGAAGATGCTCGGTCCGTGACGGAGCATTTCCTGAGCAAACAGCACGAACCGTGAGTCAAAACCGATCACCGATTGGTGGTAAACCCCGGCGCAGAACAGCAGCAGCGCCAGCAGCCCCAGACCTAACGATTGTTGACGAATCCCTGTCGATGGATATGCGTGCACACGGCCTCCTAGGCAATGACGGTAGAGGCTGGCCATTGTTGCTGAGGGATTGGCAGGTTGCGCGACTCGCCACGACCCATCGGGAAGTACTTGAAGCCTTTGCGAGCCAGACGTTCGGCGTCATACAGGTTGCGGCCGTCGAAGATCACCGGGGCTTTGAGACGTTCCTCGATCAATTTGAAATCCGGCGCCTTGAACTGTTGCCATTCGGTGCAGACGATCAAGGCATCTGCGCCCACCAGGGCGGACTCTGGCGTACCCATCAGCGACAGGTTCTGTTGATCCGGGTACAGGCGTTGGGTTTCCTGCATGGCTTCAGGGTCGAAGGCTCGTACCTGTGCACCGGCAGCCCACAAGGCTTCCATCAGTACCCGGCTTGGCGCATCGCGCATGTCGTCGGTGTTGGGTTTGAATGCCAGGCCCCAGAGGGCGAAGGTCTTGCCCTTTAGGTCGCCTTTGTAGAATGCGTTGATGCGCTCGAAAAGCTTGTGTTTCTGCCGCTCGTTGATGGCCTCGACCGCCTGCAGCAGGTCGCTGGAGCAGTTCGCTTCCTGGGCACTGTGGATCAGGGCGCGCATATCCTTGGGGAAACACGAACCGCCATAGCCGCAGCCAGGGTAGATAAAGTGGTAGCCGATGCGCTGGTCCGCACCAATGCCCATGCGTACGGCTTCGATATCCGCACCCAGGTGTTCGGCCAGTTCTGCAATCTGGTTGATAAAGCTGATTTTGGTCGCGAGCATGCAGTTGGCCGCGTACTTGGTCAGTTCGGCACTGCGCAGGTCCATGAATATGATGCGGTCATGGTTGCGGTTGAAGGGGGCGTAGAGGTCGCGCATCACTTCACGCACTTCCTCACGTTCGCAACCGATGACGATGCGGTCAGGGCGGCGGCAGTCACTGACGGCCGAGCCTTCCTTGAGGAATTCCGGGTTGGAGACAATATCGAACTCCAGGGTACGCCCGGCTTTCTTCAGCACTTCTTCAATGTGCGCGCGCAGGGTGTCGCCGGTGCCGACCGGAACTGTGGATTTTTCCACGAGAATCAGCGGTTCGACCCGGTGGCGCGCAACGGCGTCACCCACGGACAAGACATATTTCAGGTCGGCCGAGCCGTCCTCGTCCGACGGCGTGCCGACAGCGATGAACAACACCTGCCCGTGCTCGATCGCCAGCTTCTCGTCGCTGGTGAAATGCAGGCGCCCGCTCTCCAGGTTCTCCTTGACCATGCTCTCCAGCCCTGGTTCAAAGATAGTGACGTGGCCTTTCTGCAGCATTTTGATCTTGTTCTGATCGACGTCCATGCACACGACATCATGACCGACTTCAGCCAGGACAGTCGCCTGCACCAGACCGACATAACCGCTACCAATTACACTGATTTTCATGAGGCATTCCTGACTTCTGGGGCGCTGGCAGTTCGAGAGTTAATGGTGATGACACCGAGGATGACCAAGGCTACCCCGAGTGTTTTGGAAAGACTGAAGTTTTCGTTGAATAGCGGCAGGCTGGCGGCCAACAAGTACACCAGTGCATAGCTGATACTCAACAGCGAGTAGGCCCGACCCAGCGGCAGATCGCGCAAAGCGGCGAGCCAGCACAGCATGGACAGGGCGTAAGCGAAGATCGACGCAAGCACCACGCCGATCGCGAGCAGGTCGATGCTGCCGTTGCTCAGGGCCTGCAGCCACTGATCGGGCAGCGGCAAATGGCTCATGCTCCAGCGCATGCCCAATTGGGCTGCACTGACCAGCGCCACACTGCCCATGGCAAAGGTAATTCCGCGGCGAAGGCTCATGCGTGCCTCCCAAGCAGAACGACGCCGGCGATGATCAGCGCAACGCCAATCCAGTGACGTCGATCAATGGTTTCGTGGAAGACGAAGTGGGCGGCCAGGGTGATCAGCACAAAATTGAGGCTGAGCATCGGGTAGGCGACACCGACTTCCAGGCGCTGCAGCACCAGCAGCCACACCAGCAGGCCAAAGCCCAGGCACGCCAGCGCAAGCCACAACCAGGGCGAAAACAGCTTCTCGCCCCAGCCGGAGTCTTTACCGCGCCAGCTTTCCACGGCGTATTTTTGGGAAATCTGACCCATGCAGGTCAGCAGGCAGGCCGTCAACAGCAGAATCAGGGTCATGGCGCGCTCTGCGGGATGATCAGAATGACCATGTTGCCTTGCTCGTAATGCTTGCCTTCCTTGGGCAGCAGTTCGAGCTCGCGGATTTCGTCGTCACCCTTGACGCGCATGACCACACCGACCGGGCCCGATTTGCGGGCTTCGCTCATCCATTGCTGCACGTGCTCGGTATCGACCCGACGCGCAGCGGCGTCCGGATAATCCAGGCCGTATTTTACTTCGCCAATGGTGTTGTACAACGCTACTTCAGGGCGTTGCAGACGCCAGGCTACTGCGGATGCGGCCCCCAAATCATTGCTCAGCAGACTTTTGGTCTGGCTGAGTTCGTCAATGTGCTGGAGGACGAACTGGTCGGGCATTTTGTTGTAGACCACCGAGTGCGGCAATGCGGCCGGCAGAATAGCAATCAGCAGCCAGCTGCCGATTGCCGGTGCAGCCCATGCGCTCAAAGGTCGGAACACCAGCACCAGGTTGGACAGGATCCAGCCCATGAGCACGATGAACACCAGCACCAGACTGTGCATTTCATCGACATACACGGGTTTTTTCAGTTGCAGGTAAACCATGGCCAGCAGGGTGATCAGACCAATGGCCAGGTTCAGCAGGCCATTGATCTTGAACAGTCGGCTTTGCCCCAGGTTCAGTCGGTCAATCAGTGCATTGCCCATCAACAGCGCCAAGGGCAACAGGCACGGCAGGATGTAGGTCGGTAACTTGCCTTTGCTCAGGCTGAAAAACGCCAGCGGCAGGACCAGCCATAGCAGCAGGAACCCAGTGCTGGCCTGACGTTTGGTTTGCCATGCTTGCTTGAGCGCCGAAGGCAGGAACGCCGCCCAGGGCAGGCTGAACGCGACCAGCATAGGCAGATAGAACCACCACGGCGACGCATGCTGCGCGTCTTCACCGGCAAAGCGGCGAATGTGCTCGTGCCAGAAGAAGAAACGCCAGTAGTCGGGCTCCTGCGCATGTACGGCCAGGACCCACGGCAGACTGACGACAATCGCGACCACGATAGCCACCGGGCCGTACACCAGCAGCTCACGCCAGCGTTTTTGCCAGATCATGTAGGGCAGGGCGATCAATACCGGAAGCAACCAGGCCAGGAAACCCTTGGTCAGGAAGCCCATGCCGCAGGCCAGACCCAGGGTTGCCCAACTCATCAGCCGCCCATTGCGACTGCTGCTGTCCAGTGCGAACCACAAGGCCACCAGGCTCAGGTTGACCCAGAAAGTGAATTGCGGGTCGAGGTTGGCGTAGCCCCCTTGACCGGCGATCACGGCGAAACTCATGTAGAGCAATGCGCTGGCGATGCTTTTGCGCGGATCGTTCCAGAGTCTGCGTGCGATCAGATAGGTCAGCACGATGCTCAGACCGGTCGAGAGTGCAGACGCAATGCGCACACCGAACAGGTTGTCCCCGAACATCGCCTGGCCGATGGCGATCATCCAGTAACCGGCAATCGGTTTCTCGAAGTAACGCAGGCCCATGAAATGGGGCGACACCCAGTTGCCACTCAGGAGCATTTCCTGACTGACCTGGGCGTAGCGGGTTTCATCCGGAATCCACAGGCCATGTGTGCCCAGCGGCAACAGATAGACCAGACCGAAAGCGATCAGCAGTAACGGCAAAGCCCAGCGTTTGCTCATTCGCCTTGCACTCCCAACCATCCTTCACGGCCTTCAAGGGCACCACGTAGCACGCGGCCCTGAGGCAGGGTTGTAGGCTGGGCGGGCAACAAATCACCCAAAGGCTGGAACTGGATGTCGCGCTGACGCGCATCGACCAGTAATTGACGGAAATCGTTAGCCATCAGAATCCCTTCTACCTCGGCATGTATCGTATATACGTTCAGCTTCGAGGGGCTGAATCGGTCAAGAATGTATGAGTTGAACTCATTGGCTGCAACAACGGGCCCCACCACCTCATCGAAGGTTGGCAAGTCGACCGGAATCTGTGGCGTGCCGAGACTGCCGTCTGCCAGCCGTGGCTGGAACAGGCTTTGTCCGCGACAATCGCTGTTGTAACGAAAGCCAAAACGCTGCTTGGCTTCAATGACCCGCTCGTCGGCACGCCAACCGGCAGCCGCCGAACAGTCCACGGTCTGCCCGAGAATATCGCTGAGGGTGTCTACGCCCCGACGAATCTGCTCGATCAGGTCCGCGTCACTCCAGCGCCCTGCGTTGGCTTGCCAGCCATGGTGATCCCAGGCGTGCAAACCGACTTCATGGCCAGCCGCGAGGGTCTGGCGCATCAGGTGGCCCAGGTCACGGCCGATGGGCTTGCCTGGCCAGGCAGTGCCGGCCAGCAAGATGTCCCAGCCGTACAGACCCGCGGCATTGGAGCGCAGCATTTTCCAGAGGAACTGCGGACGGATGAGGCGCCACAAGTGGCGCCCCATGTTGTCCGGACCAACGCTGAAGAAAAACGTTGCCTTGACTTGTGCTTCATCGAGCATCTCCAACAACCGGGGTACCCCCTCACGGGTACCTCGGTAGGTGTCGACATCGATCCGAAGACCTGCCTGCATCAGCGCTTGTCCGCGATTTCGAGCATGGCTTCGCGCAGGAAGAAGTCCAGCGTGTTACCGATGGTTTCGCTCATCTCGACGGTCGGCGTCCAGTCCAGCAGGCGCTTGGCGTTTTCGATGCTTGGCTTGCGGTGTTCCACGTCCTGGTAGCCAGCGCCGTAGAACGCCTTGCTCTCTACGTCGCGGAAACCGGCGAACGGAGGGAAGTTGGCGCGCAGCGGGTGAGCTTCGAACTGACGCAGCAGCTCTTCGCCCAACTGACGGATGCTGGCTTCGTTGTCCGGGTTACCGATGTTGATGACCTGACCGTTGCAAGCGTCATTTTCGTTATCAACGATACGGGCCAGAGCTTCGATACCGTCGGCGATGTCAGTGAAGCAGCGCTTCTGCTCGCCGCCGTCGAACAGACGGATCGGGGTGCCTTCCACCAGGTTCAGGATCAGTTGGGTGATGGCGCGGGAGCTACCGATGCGGGCCGAGTCCAGACGGTCCAGACGTGGACCCATCCAGTTGAACGGACGGAACAGAGTGAAGTTCAGACCTTTGGCGCCGTAGGCCCAGATTACGCGGTCCAGCAGTTGCTTGGAAACCGAGTAGATCCAGCGTTGCTTGTTGATCGGACCAACGATCAGGTTTGAGGTGTCTTCGTCGAAGTTCTTGTCCTGGCACATGCCGTAGACTTCGGAAGTCGACGGGAAGATCACGCGCTTGTTGTACTTCACGCAGTAGCGAACCAGTTTCAGGTTCTCTTCGAAGTCCAGTTCGAATACGCGCAACGGGTTGCGGGTGTATTCGATTGGCGTAGCGATGGCCACCAGCGGCAGAACCACGTCGCACTTCTTGATGTGATATTCGATCCACTCGGAGTGAATGCTGATATCGCCTTCGACGAAGTGGAAGTTCGGGTGGCTGCGCAGACGCTCGATAGCGTCGGAACCGATGTCCAGACCGTAGACGTCGTACTTGTCGTCACGCAGCAGACGCTCGGACAGGTGGTTACCGATGAAACCGTTGACGCCGAGGATCAGCACGCGGGTGCGACGCGGGGTACGGCCCGACTCAGCGCCACGCAGTACGGAACCGTCGACCAGACCCAGTTCGTTGGCCAGTTGCGGGCCGCTCAGGTACAGACCGTTTTCGTTACGCTGACCCGAAGTGACGACCAGGGAGTCTTCGCCGCAAGCGATACGCAGTGGGTCGACGCTGATCACACGGCCTGGTGCCAGACCTTCGTTGCCCTTGACGACTTCAGCGCTCCAGACAATCAGTTTGTGCTCGCCCACGGCGCAGAAAGCACCCGGGTAAGGTTGGGTTACGGCGCGAACCAGGTTGAACAGCTCTTCAGCCGGTTTCTTCCAAACCAGCTTGCCGTCTGCCGCAGTACGACGACCGAAAACAGTGGCCTTGGATTCGTCCTGGGCGGTTTCGGTGATTTTGCCCTGAACCAGCAGCGGCAGTGTGTCGCGCAGCAGGCTGGAAGCGGCTTCACGCAATTTGCCATGCAGGCTCAGAGCGGTGTCGGTGCGATCAATCACAACGCGTTCCTGGGCGATGATCGCACCAGCGTCGGCACGTTTGACCATGCGGTGCAAGGTTACGCCGGTTTCGGTTTCGCCGTTGACCAGTACCCAGTTGGCCGGTGCGCGGCCACGGTAGGTTGGCAGCAAGGAGCCGTGCAGGTTGAACGCGCCTTTGCGGGCGGTAGCCAGCAGTTGCTCGCCCAGCAGGTTGCGGTAGTAGAACGAGAACAGGTAGTCCGGGTTCAGCTTGGCGATGCGCTCGATCCACAGCGGGTGGTTGGCGTCTTCCGGTGCGTGCACGGGGATGCCTTTGCGGGCGCACAGTTGCGCGACCGAGCCGTAGAAGGTGTTTTCCTTCGGATCGTCGGCGTGGGTAAACACGGCAGCAATCTCGAAACCTGCGTTGAGCAGTGCTTCGATACCTGCACAGCCAATGTCGTGGTAGGCGAAAACAACAGCTTTTGGATTCATGGAGAAACCTGATCGGAGACAGTGGAAGTTAGGCCGTCGACAGTGACGACGGGAGCAGGGGATGCGGGTTGGCTACGTAAAACCTTTTCGATGAAGAAGCGCGGACGTGCTCGTACGTCACTGTACATGCGCCCCAGGTATTCACCCAGCAGGCCCATGCCGATGAACTGGCCGCCCGTGAAGACGAAGAGTACGGCGAACAGAACGAAAGAGCCGTTGCCGGCCCAGCTGGCGCCGAATATCAGGCGCAGGAAGATCAGCAGGAAGGCAAACAGCGCTCCCAGTGCCGCCAGGCTGAAGCCAATGATGCTCAGCAGTCGCAGCGGGGTAGTGGTCATGCAGGTCAGCAGATCGAACATCAGGCTGATCAGGCGCATCGGGCTGTACTTCGATTCGCCATGTTCACGCTCGGCGTGCTCGACCAGAATCTCGGTGGTGTGACGGGCGAAGCTGTTGGCCAGAATCGGGATGAAGGTGCTGCGTTCACGGCAGGCCAGCATGGCGTCGACGATGGTGCGGCGGTAGGCACGCAGCATGCAGCCGTAGTCGCTCATGGCGACACCGGTAGAGCGTTGCACTGCCAGGTTGATCAGTTTCGACGGCCAGCGGCGCAGGGCCGAGTCCTGACGATTGTTGCGCACGGTGGCAACGACGTCGTAGCCCAGTTCGGCCTGTTCCACCAGACGGGGGATTTCTTCCGGCGGGTTCTGCAGGTCGGCGTCAAGGGTAATGACCACATCGCCTTTGCAGTGCTCGAAACCGGCCATGATTGCTGCGTGCTGGCCGTAGTTGCGGTTGAGAATGACCGCAACCACTGAACTGCCTTCACGTTGGGCGGCGTCTTCGAGAATCTGTGCCGAGTTGTCGCGGCTACCATCATCGACCAGGACGATTTCATACTCGTGCTTGAGTTGCTGACAAGCCGCTTCGGTACGGCGAAGCAATTCAGGCAAGCTTTCTTCTTCGTTGTAGACCGGAATGACGATCGACACACACTTAATAGGATAAGGTCTCAAAGGCTTCAGTCCAGAATGGTTTCAATGGCACTTGCGACACGCTCGACATCATCGAGGGTCATGTCCGGGAACAAAGGAATCGAACACAGACGTGCCGAATTCCATTCAGTGTTGGGTAAATGGATATCAGGGAACCGCTGGCGGTAATAGGTATGCAGATGGGTCGCGACGAAGTGGATGCCGCTGCCGATGTTTTGCTCCTGCAACGCCTTCATGAACGCATCACGATCGAGCCCGCAACGCTCAGCGTCGATGCGCAGGATGAACAGGTGCCAGGCATGTTGCTGCGGGTAGTTCGGCAGTTTCAGTGGCTCTACCGGCAAGCCGCTCAAGCGCTGCAAATAGGCCTGTGCCAGCTGTTCGCGCTTAGCGTTGATTTCATCCAGGCGTTGCAGTTGCACCAGCGCGATCGCGGCGTTGATATCGGCCAGGTTGTACTTGAAGCCGGGTTCGATAACCTGTGCCTGGGGCTTGCGGCCGTGGGTCAGACGATCGTAGGCATCAACTCCCAAACCGTGAAACTTGAGCATCCGCACCCGATTGGCGAGTGCCTCATCGTCGCTGACGAACATCCCGCCTTCAGCACAGGTCATGTTCTTGATCGCGTGAAACGAGAAGATCGCAGTGCCTTGGGCACCGACCGCGCGGCCGCGATATAGCGTACCGGCGGCATGTGCGGCGTCCTCGATAACCGGGATGCCATGCCGAGCGGCCAGCGCATAAAGTGGATCGAGGTCAAAGGCCGCGCCGGCGTAATGCACCGGGATGATTGCCTTGGTGCGTGGGGTAATTGCCGCCTCAATGGTTTGGATGTCAGTCATCAAGGTGTCGCGGTCAATATCGACGAAAACCGGTGTCGCACCCAACAGGCAGATCATGTTGGCAGTGGAGACCCAGGTTTGCGAAGGTGTGATCACTTCGTCGCCAGGACCGATTCCCAATGCCAGCAAGGTGATGTGCATCGCGCCCGTAGCAGAAGACAGCGCGACAGCATGCCGACAGCCAACCCGCTCTGCGAATTGCTCTTCGAGCTGCTGGTTTTTCGGGCCGGTGGTAATCCAGCCGGAGCGAAGCACCTGTTCTACAGCAGCAATTTCTTCATCGCCAATGCTGGGACGTGAGAAAGGGAGAAACGGCTGGTTCATCGATACCTCTGGGCAAAGCGGGTAGGGTTTGAAACAAAAAAACGGTTAACACGGAAGACATTCAGGGGACGTTGTTCAATCTGGTCATTCGACAGGGTCCATTACAGAGCGTAGTAACTGGCAGTCCGTGCACGCTTAGAGTAAGGACCATTCTGACGAAAAGTAAATAAGGATCAAGAGTTTATCTTCACAAACCTAATGATTTTCCGTTTGTGTTCATGGGTAGTGGCCTTTTTCGTCACCGGGGTGGCGTAACGATTCCATCGCGCCCAGATTAGGCCCGAAAATGTGAAACGAATATGAAAAACATGGCAAGAGACTGTTTATCTTAGGGGTAGACAGCTACTGTTCAGGGTTTCGCTCAGTTCCCCGGAAAAAATCCTTCAGGTGTTGCTCTTTACAGTCGCCGGGGGAGGCGTCTCGCGCTGATTATAATCGCAGTAACCGTCGCAGTGCACCCAGTCGGCTTAACCCAAAAGCGATGGAGTTGAGTTACTTTTACTTAAGGCCCGTCCAGATTGATTGATCTACCCGAAACCGATGCTCCGCAGGCCTGCAGCCCCGCATTAACAGTACCCGAGGGGAGAAGGGCCGTAAATCCACTGACACTTTATCTGAGCCGCCTGGCACCCTCCAGCCAACTAACCATGCGTTATGTGTTACAGGATGCTGCAGACCGATTGGGTTTCGAAGAGGTAAACATCGAAGAAGTGCCGTGGCATGAACTGCAACCTGGCGATGTCATCGCTCTGGTTGCGACGCTGCGCACCGATGGTTATGCGCCCAATACCTCTTCTTTGTACGTCAACGCCGTACGCGGCGTGATGAATGAAGCATGGCGTGCCAGTCTGATCACACAGGATCATCTGCTGAAGATGCGCTCCGTCAAAGCCATCGCGGGCACACGGTTGTCCCAAGGGCGAAATCTCAGGCGCACGTTGATTCAGGAACTGATGGCCGTCTGTGCGGCTGACCCAAGACCACAAGGGCTGCGGGACGCCGCGGTGATCGCGATCCTGTATGGCTCAGGCATGCGCAAATCCGAATCGGTGAATTTGCAACTCAACCAGATTGATTTCAATGAGCGCAGCTTGCGAGTCACCGGAAAAGGCAACAAGGAGCTGATCAAGTACGCACCGACCTGGGCATTCGCCAAGCTGGATGCGTGGCTGGAATTTCGGCGCTCGCAGTTGGTCGAGGGGCAGGATGATGATCCGTTTCTGTTCAACAGAATTCGTCGTGGCAGTCACATCACCCGTGAACGCATCACCAAACACGCGATTTATTACATCGCCCGACAACGCGGCGCGCAGGTCGGGGTGAAAATCATGCCCCATGATTTTCGTCGCTCATTCATCACCCGCGTGATCGAAGAGCATGACTTGTCGATCGCACAGAAACTCGCCCACCACACAAACATCCAGACGACCGCCAATTACGATGTTCGAGATGAAAATGAGCGTCGTCGGGCCATTGATCGGTATGACTTGTGAGTCGAACGGGATAAGCCTCAACCCAGATCACGACGAATGGCGTCGAGGCGTTCATCGAGCAGTGGCGTGAGGAGGGCGTAGCACTGCGCTGGGGTAATGGACACTGTCGAGGTGGTCATGAGGCCGCGTTGCAGCCGTTCGAGAGCGTCGAGTAGCGAGCGAGGAGCATGCCTGAGTAAGCGTTCGTGCAGGTACTGCAACTGGATCAGCATTTCCAATGGGCAGCTCTGATAGGCGGCGGCGCGTACCGACAGGCCGCGCAGCCGCCCCAGGTCTTCCAGCTCCCAACAACGCTCGGCGATGCTCGGGGGCTGCAGATTGAGCGCACAGCGATGCAATTCCAGGTGTTGGAGGGTGCCGAGCAAATCTTGCAACAACCGGCAATGACCCTCGAAATCCGCAGGATCGCGGCGTAACGCCTGCCAGGCCTGGCGTTGCGTGGAATACGGCCAGTCCCTCCAACGTGGGTCGAGCGAGTCACCCAGTGCCTGGCAGCGCTGCCGAGCTTCGCAGGTGGTCTGTCCACCGAGACCGCGATGCTGCTGCAGGCCTTGCAGCAGGTCGAGGCCCAGCAAGAGCGCCTGCCGCAGGCCAGCGTCACCCTGTGGCAGCCGGGTTCGTCGGGATTGCCCGTCATCGAATGCTGCGGCGAGTTGTAGGTTCATGGGCGGCGTCCAACGGTGAGCTGGTTGAGATAGCGGGTCAGGTCGTGCAACGCATGGGTCTGCGTGCTCTGCTCCTGCACAGCCCCATTGATCTGTTGCAACTGTTCACTGAGGGCATGATTGGCGTGTTGGTGCTCGCTGAGCGCCTGTTGCATGGCACCGAGGTGTTGCAGATTGGTTTGACTCCGCTGAGCCAGATCGTCGAGGTTGGCGGCAAGGTGCTCGCTCTGTCGGCTTCCGGCTTCCAGCAGGTCGCGGTGTTCTTTGACCTCGCTATCAACCTGGCGCACAGCCGTGGCGATCGCCGTCGCGGCCGTGGTGATTTCGCGAGTAGCCCGGTCGGTGGCCTGGGCCAGGCTACGGACCTCCTCGGCGACCACGGCGAAACCGCGACCGTGCTCGCCAGCGCGGGCCGCCTCGATGGAGGCGTTGAGTGCCAGCAGTTGGGTCTGCTTGGCCAGTGCCTGGATGCTATTGACGGTGCTTTCCACTGCTTTAGTGCGTTGCAGCAGCGCTTCCACGGCGTGTGCGGTATTGCCCAGACTGTGCTGAATGGCGAGCATGCTGCCACCGACCGAGCGCGCCTCCAGACAACCGGCCTCGCTCTGGGCATGGGCGTTGGCGAAGGCCGCCAGCGCACCTTGGGCCAAGGCATCAATGTTGTGCAGGGTCTGATCGATCTGCTCGCTGGCAGCAGCGATCATCGCGATCCGTTGGCTCTGTTCCTCACCCTGGTCGTGGGCCTGCTGGGCCATCTGTTCCAGGGCACGGCTGGCGAACTGTGCTTCGCTGCGCAGGCGTTCGCTGTTACGTAGTTGCATACTGGCGGCCACCAGCAGCGTCGCCGGGTCGGCATCCTGGGAACTGCGCAGCAGCCGAGCTAGCTCAGTGTTCCAGAATGTCTGTAGATGGCGTTGATGGCGCTCGCGCAGGTGCCAGGCGCAACCCAGGTAGAGGACGCCAGGTATCAGGGTCAGTGCGCTTGCGGGCTGTTCGGCCAGTGCGAGACCACAGGCGCCGAGGGCCAATCCGAGCGGTAACCAGAGTCCGATCCTGCTGCGATCGAGTAGGGCCATTCCAGGTTCGAACAATGCCCTGAGTGCTGTGCCAGAAGGGCTGGACCTGCCGACGCCGCTGTGCAGAGTTGCGATGGCATGACCCGAAGGGAGCATTCCTTGAGCAGGCATGAGGATTTCCTTTTGTGCCGGGATGAACGCAAAAACGGCGCACGCCCACCTTCCACAATGCAGAAGGGGAGCGGACGCCGTTGTCCGTGATGTTTGCGAAGCCATCGTTGTTGATGGCTCAAGCCTGAGCAGGCTTAAGCAAGTTGTTTGCCAGTCTGTGCTATCAACAACTGGTCAATGTGTCGCCCATAGGGTGAAACAGGCTGATTTCGCTGAGGTATGACGGGTAGGGCCGCAGACCGCCAATAAGAAAAACTGACCGTTTTTTTGTTTTTTTCAGCGCTGTAACAGGCAGGACGGAGGATCAATGCACCAGCAGCGGGAATTTGCCGAGCGGGTGCCCGGTTCTGGTTCGGGCCAATCAGGTCTGGACAGAGACCCAATCCAATCGCCCCCGGATTCAAAGGAGCAAAAAAAAGGCGCCCGAAGGCGCCAAAAACCACCTTAACCGAGGGAGGCCAGGTGAAGCCGTTCTATGGGTGCCGCGTTGGTAAGTCGCTGCTGAACGGAGTTCTGTGTGGCGCCCCAGCAGGGGCGCAGACTGTCTATTTGCCGAGTTTTACCCGCGTCCAACCGCGCGTCATCAACCGCTGAGTGGCGATGGGCATATCGGGTATTGCGTAGAGGGTTGCCATGACCTCTTGTGGCGGATACAGACCTGAATCGTCGCGAATTGCTTCATCGACCAGCGGTGTGGCTGCCGAGTTGGCATTGCTGTAACCCACGCTGTTGGTGATCTCGGCCATGATGTCCGGGCGCATCAGGAAGTTCATGAACTGGTAGGCACCTTCGACGTTTACCGCGTCCCTGGGGATGGCGACCATGTCATAGAAACTGCCTGCACCTTCTTTCGGAATGCTGTAGTCGATCTTCACCATGCCACCGACTTCCTGGGCACGCGCCTTGGCCTGGAACACGTCGCCGGAGTAACCAACGGCGACGCAGATGTTGCCGTTGGCAAGGTCCGAGATGTATTTGGAGGAATGGAAGTAGGTCACCGATGGACGGACTTTCATGAACAATGCTTCGGCCTCGGCGAGCTGCTGCTTGTCCTGGGAGTTCACCGGGTAGCCCAGATAGTGAAGGGCGAGTGGCAGCATTTCGGTTGGCGAGTCCAGGAAGCTGATGCCGCAGGACTTCAGTTTTGCCGCATTCTCGGGCTTGAACAGCAAGTCCCAGGAGTTCACCGGTGCGTCTGTGCCCAACGCTTCCTTGACCTTGTCCGGATTAAAGCCGATACCGATCGAACCCCACATGTAGGGAAAGGCGTGGCCGTTATCCGGGTCGCTGGCGGAGGCGTTCTTCAACAGTATCGGGTTGAGGTTTTTCCAGTTGGGTAACTTTGACTTGTCCAGCGGCTGGTAGACACCGGCCTTGATCTGCTTGGCCAGAAAGCTGTTGGAGGGGACGACGATGTCGTAACCTGACTTGCCTGCGAGCAGTCTGGCCTCAAGGGTTTCATTGCTGTCGAACACATCGTAGACGACCCGGATGCCCGTTTCGTTTTCGAATTTTTTAACCGTGTCCGGTGCAATGTAGTCCGACCAGTTATAGACGTGCAGTACTTTGTCATTGGCCTGGGCGCAGGTAGCGATCGCGCCCAAAAAAGACAGAGCAAGCAGAGTCCTGCCAAACATTTTCATCCGTACAACTCCGTTTTTCTTGTGATTTGCTGCGGCTTTGGTAAAGCGCGGCCTAGGCGGCCGCACCCACCAATTGTTGCTCAGGTTGTTTCCAGGATTCGCTGGCGGTCTGGTCCATGGCTTCCTGGATCGCGCGCTTGCGATTGTTTTCGGCCTTGCGGCTGAAGTACCAGACCATGAAGGTGACAAGCGAGACGGCGAGCAGAATCAAACTGGCCACGGCGTTGATTTCCGGTTTCACCCCCAGACGCACCGCCGAGAAGACCTCCATCGGCAAGGTGGTCGAACCCGGGCCCGAGACGAAGCTGGCCAACACCAGGTCATCCAGCGACAGGGCGAAGGACATCATGCCGCCGGCACCCAGGGATGGGGCGATCATCGGAATGGTGATCAGGAAGAACACCTTCAGTGGCCGCGCACCGAGGTCCATGGCCGCCTCTTCGATGGACAGGTCCAGCTCACGCAAGCGTGCCGAGACCACCACCGCCACATAGGCTGCACAGAACGTAGTGTGGGCGATCCAGATAGTGACGAGGCCACGCTCTTGCGGCCAGCCGATCATCTGCGCCATGGCCACGAACAGCAGCAACAGCGAGAGGCCAGTGATCACTTCAGGCATAACCAGAGGCGCGGTGACCAGACCACCGAACAGCGTGCGGCCCTTGAAGCGGGTCACGCGGGTCAGCACAAACGCCGCCAGGGTGCCCAGCGCCACCGCCGCAATAGCCGTGTAGCAGGCGATTTCCAGCGAGCGCACCACCGAGCCCATCAGTTGCGTGTTGTCCAGCAGGCCTGCGTACCACTTTAAGGACCAGCCGCCCCACACCGTCACTAGCTTGGAAGCGTTGAACGAGTAAATGACCAGAATCAGCATCGGCAGGTAGATAAACAGCAGGCCGAGTACCAGCATCAGTCCTGAAAATCCGAAACGTTTCATGCCCGTCCCTCCATCTCTTTGGCTTGGCTGCGGTTGAAGAGAATGATCGGCACAATCAGGATCGCCAGCATGATCACTGCCAGGGCCGAGGCGACTGGCCAGTCGCGGTTGTTGAAGAACTCCTGCCACAGCACGCGGCCGATCATCAGGGTTTCCGGACCGCCGAGCAGTTCCGGAATCACAAATTCACCGACCACCGGAATGAACACCAGCATGCAGCCGGCGATGATGCCGTTCCTGGCCAGCGGCACGGTGATTTTCCAGAAGCTGTTGAAGGTGCTGGAACCCAGATCCGATGCTGCTTCAAGCAGGCTCTCGTCATGCTTGACGAGGTTGGCATACAGCGGCAGGACCATGAACGGCAGGTAGGCATACACCACCCCGATATACACCGCAGTGTTGGTGTTCAATATTTCTATCGGGTTCTGAGTGAGGCCGGTCCACATCAGGAATGCGTTGAGCAGGCCGTTGTTGCTGAGGATGCCCATCCACGCATAGACGCGGATCAGGATTGCCGTCCAGGTCGGCATCATGATCAGCAGGATCAGCACCGTCTGTGCTTCCTTGCGAGCCTTGGAGATGCCATAGGCCATCGGGAAGCCAATCAACAGGCACATCAGCGTGCTGAAGAAGGCGACTTTCAGCGAGCCCAGGTAGGCAGAGATGTACAGCTCATCATCGGCCAACATCGCATAGTTACCGAGGTTCAACAGCAGTTGGAATTTCTGCTCGGCGAAGCTGTAGATCTCTGAGTAGGGTGGAATGGCCAAGGCTGCTTCGGAGAAGCTGATTTTCATTACCAGGAAGAACGGCAACATGAAGAACAGGCAGAGCCACAGGAAGGGAATACCGATGACGACTTTGCGACCACTCGGTATCAGGCTTTGAATCCGCATATTAAGAGTGGTCATGAGCGCAGTACCACGCCGCTGTCGTCTTCCCACCACACATAGACTTCGTCGTCCCACGTCGGGCGTGCGCCTCGGCGTTCAGCGTTGGCCATGAACGACTGAACGATCTTTCCACCGGGCAGTTGCACGTAAAACACCGAATGCCCACCCAGGTATGCAATGTCATGCACCTTGCCTTTGGACCAGTTGTACCGGGCGTCGGGTTTGATCGTGGTGACCAGCAACTTCTCTGGGCGAATGGCATAGGTGACGGACTTGTCTTCTACCGAAGTACTGACGCCGTGGCCCACATAAATCTTCTGCTCAAGCTCCGGGCTCTGAATGATCGCGTGGCCTTCCTGGTCTTCGGTGACGAAACCGTCGAACGCATTCACGTTGCCGATAAATTCGCAGACCATTCGGCTGACAGGCGCTTCGTAGATATCGACCGGGCTACCAATCTGGGCAATCCAGCCCAGGTGCATGATCGCGATGCGCTGGGCCATGGTCATGGCCTCTTCCTGATCGTGGGTCACCATGACGCAGGTCACGCCGACCCGCTCGATGATTTCGACCAGTTCGAGTTGCATCTGCGAGCGCAGCTTTTTATCCAGCGCGCCCATCGGTTCGTCGAGCAACAGCAGCTTGGGCCGTTTGGCCAGCGAACGTGCCAGAGCCACGCGTTGACGCTGACCACCGGAGAGCTGATGGGGCTTGCGTCTGGCGTACTGGGTCATATGCACCAGTTTGAGCATTTCTTCGACGCGGGCTTCGATCTCGCTGGAGGGAAGCCGGTCCTGCTTCAGACCGAAGGCAATGTTCTGGGCCACGGTCATGTGGGGGAACAAAGCGTAGGACTGGAACATCATGTTGATCGGCCGCTCATAGGGCGGCATGTCGGTAATGTCTACGCCATCGAGGTAAATCCGCCCTTCGGTTGGGCGCTCGAAGCCTGCCAGCATGCGCAGGAGTGTCGACTTGCCGGAGCCGGAACCGCCCAGCATGGCGAAGATTTCGCCCTGATGGATTTCCAGGGACACATCGTCCACGGCGGTTGTCTCGTCAAACTTCTTGGTTACGCGGTCGACTTTAACCAGCACCTTTTTCGGGTGCGGATTACCTTCAAGAGCCTTCCTGTAAGTGCTGGAGGCGTTTGCCATGTGAAACTCCCAACAGGTGTTAGTAGTCGGGCCAATACGGCCTGACTTAATAGGTGGATGACAAACCCGCACCAGGCGGGTTTATTCCGCGCGGCCTCCTGGCCACTTAACGCTGCTTCTTGTTCTCTGAACTTGCTCTGGCCACTGTAGGTGGCGCGCGTCGGCGCACCGCCTGGGTCACAGTGGCGTGGGAATCCTGGGTGTTGTCTTGCTCGGGCAGTCGCCTGTCAGCGTGCCTTGCGACGCGCGGCACGTTGCCGGCACGCGTCACCAAACGCCTGGAAAATACTCAAGTAAGGAGGGTTCGACAGGACCTGCCATTCCGGGTGCCATTGCACACCGACGGCGAATGCCTTGCTGCCTTCGATCGGCCCTCTATCAACAGAGAAGGCTTCAATCAGCCCATCGGGCGCGATGGCTTCGACCCGTAATCCGGGAGCCAGCCTGTCGATGCCTTGGGAATGAATGGAGTTGACCTGAATCACAGAGGGAAGGTCGAGTGCCGCAAACACGCCACCCGGTTGAACATGGACCGCATGGGCCGCCGCGTACTGGACGTCGAGGCTGGCGTCATTGGCTTCGCGATGATCCATGAACGTGCCCGTCTCGTGCACCTTCTGATGAAGGCTGCCGCCGAACGCCACGTTCATTTCCTGAAAGCCGCGGCAAATGCCGAGCACTGGAATGCCCGCAGCGACGGCTGCACGTAACAGGGGAAGGGTAGTGCTGTCACGCTGAGGGTCGTGGGCAGTACCCGCTTCGCTCGCGGTGCCTTGATAGTGGAACGGCTCCACATTGGAGGGCGATCCGGTAAACAACAGACCGTCCAGATGCTCGAGCAGCCCGTCTATATCGGTCAGTTCAGCCAGGGAAGGAATGATGACGGGGAGCCCCTGTGCGGCAACGCTGACAGCACGCAAGTACTTGTCTCCGCTCATATGGTAGGGGTGCAGCCCAACATCTTTAACGCACGCAGTAACACCGACCAATGGCTTGATTGCCATTTTTATCACCTCGAATAACACACTTGAACGAGCTTTTTCAGAGCTTAGCCTTGTTGATTTTAATTAACAACTCTCATGTAAAAAATTCTAAACGCCGTACGTCCGATGTTCAGGGTTTTCGCTCGTTCCAAGGCTTGTTTGGCACTCTAGTGCCCTAAAGAGGCCATAAAAATAGCGTTGAAAGGTCGAGTGTTCGCTATTGACTTCACCTTGGCTTTCGGATTGACTGGGCTCGTGAAAGTGTAGTGAACATAATAATTAACAGCTAATAGGTGCATCATGTCGGTCCCTCTGCGTACCGTTCAACTCAACGAAGCAAACGCATTCCTTAAGAAATATCCTGAGGTTTTGTACGTCGACCTTCTGATTGCGGATATGAACGGTGTGGTGCGCGGCAAGCGCATCGA
Organism: Pseudomonas sp. H11T01; assembly: GCF_048515765.1. Taxonomy (NCBI): domain Bacteria; kingdom Pseudomonadati; phylum Pseudomonadota; class Gammaproteobacteria; order Pseudomonadales; family Pseudomonadaceae; genus Pseudomonas; species Pseudomonas sp. H11T01. The sequence continues at coordinate 85,130 of NZ_JBLYED010000021.1, forward strand.
GCGCACCAGTCTCCATAAGGTTTACGAGAAAGGCATTAACCTGCCGGCGTCACTGTTCGCTCTGGACATCAACGGTTCCACGGTGGAAAGCACCGGCCTGGGTCTGGACATCGGCGACTCCGACCGAATCTGCTACCCGATTCCCGGCACCCTGAGCATCGAGCCTTGGCAGAAGCGCCCCACCGCGCAACTGTTGATGACCATGCACGAACTCGAAGGCGAGCCGTTCTTCGCCGACCCACGTGAAGTGCTGGCCAATGTGGTGCGCAAGTTCGACGACATGGGCCTGACCATTTGCGCCGCGTTCGAACTGGAGTTCTATCTGATCGACCAGGACAACGTGAACGGTCGTCCGCAGTCGCCTCGCTCGCCGGTCTCCGGCAAACGTCCGATGTCGACCCAGGTGTATCTGATCGACGATCTGGACGAATACGTCGATTGCCTGCAAGACATTCTCGAAGGGGCAAAAGAGCAGGGCATCCCTGCCGACGCCATCGTCAAGGAAAGCGCCCCGGCGCAGTTCGAAGTGAACCTGCATCACGTGTCCGACCCGATCAAGGCCTGCGATTACGCGGTACTGCTCAAGCGTCTGGTCAAAAACATCGCCTATGACCATGAGATGGACACCACCTTCATGGCCAAGCCTTACCCGGGCCAGGCAGGTAACGGTCTGCACGTACACATCTCGATCCTTGATAAAGAAGGCAAGAACATCTTTACCAGTGAGGATCCCGAGCAGAACGCCGCACTGCGTCATGCAATCGGCGGTGTGCTCGAGACCCTGCCGGCGCAGATGGCCTTCCTCTGCCCGAACGTCAACTCGTACCGTCGTTTCGGTGCGCAGTTCTACGTGCCGAACTCGCCGAGCTGGGGGATTGATAACCGTACCGTCGCGGTTCGCGTACCGACCGGCTCGTCTGATGCCGTACGTATCGAACATCGGGTCGCTGGCGCGGATGCCAACCCGTATCTGTTGATGGCGTCGGTGTTGGCCGGTATTCACCACGGTCTGACCAATCAGATCGAACCTGGCGCTCCGGTCGAAGGTAACTCCTACGAGCAGAACGAGCAGAGCCTGCCGAACAACCTGCGCGATGCCTTGCGCGAGTTGGCCGACAGTGAAGTCATGGCTCGCTACATCGATCCGCTGTACATCGATGTGTTTGTGGCGTGCAAGGAAAGCGAGCTCGCCGAGTTTGAAAACTCCATTTCAGACCTTGAGTACAACTGGTACTTGCACACGGTCTGACGGCCTGATGCCCGTCATTTAAGGAGCGAAACCTGTGGGAGCGAGCTTGCTCGCGAAAGCGGTGGATCAGTCGCCATCAATGTTGAATGTGATGGCCTCTTCGCGAGCAAGCTCGCTCCCACAGGGGATTGCATTTTCAAATCCTTATCTGACTGGCATTAGTCTGACGATCACCTATTTCTCTGCGTCGAGTCACTTCAATGGCAAACACTCGCAGCGACTGGGAGCAACGCTTTCAGTCCTTAACACTAGAAGGTCGTGCATTCATTGACGGCCAATACCGCTCGGCACTCAGCGGCGACACGTTCGAATGCATCAGCCCGGTGGACGGTCGCTTTCTGGCGAACGTCGCCAGCACCGACGAAGCCGACGCGAATGCGGCGGTGCAGGTCGCGCGCCGGGCGTTCGAATCCGGCGTCTGGGCCAAACTGGCCCCAGCCGAGCGCAAGCGCATCCTGATTCGTTTTGCCGATCTGATTCTGGCAAACCAGGAAGAGCTGGCGCTGCTGGAAACCCTGGACATGGGCAAGCCAATCAGCGACTCCATGGGCATCGACATTCCGGCGACCGCGAATGCGATCCGCTGGAGCGCCGAGGCGATCGACAAGATCTACGACGAAGTTGCGCCGACGCCTGCGGATCAATTGGGGCTCATTACCCGCGAACCCTCAGGCGTGGTGGCAGCAATCGTGCCGTGGAATTTCCCGCTGATCATGGCCAGCTGGAAATTTGCACCGGCGCTGGCAGCGGGTAACTCCTTTATCCTCAAGCCATCAGAAAAGTCGCCGCTTACGGCGATCCGGATTGCCCAGCTGGCGCTGGACGCGGGGATCCCCAAGGGGGTCTTCAACGTACTGCCTGGCTTTGGTCACACGGTCGGCAAGGCGCTCGCGCTGCATCAGGATGTCGATGTACTGGCATTCACCGGTTCGACCGCGGTTGCCAAGCAACTGCTGATCTACTCCGGGCAAAGCAACATGAAACGCGTCTGGCTGGAGGCCGGCGGTAAAAGCCCGAACGTGGTGTTTGCCGATGCACCCGACTTGCACGCCGCGGCGCAGGCGGCTGCCAGTGCCATTGCCTTCAACCAGGGCGAAGTCTGCACGGCGGGCTCCAGACTGCTGGTCGAGCGTTCGATCAGAGATCAGTTCATCCCGTTGCTGGTCGACGCGTTGAAGGCCTGGAAACCCGGGCATGCGCTGGATCCGCAGACGACGGTGGGCGCCGTCGTCGATGCGCGGCAGCTTGAATCCGTACTCAGGTACATCGAAGTCGGCAAGGAGCAGGGCGCTCGGTTGATCGCCGGCGGCAATCGCACCCTTGAGGACACCGGTGGCCTGTACGTCGAGCCGGCGATTTTCGATGGCGTGACCAATGCGATGACGATTGCCCGGGAAGAGATTTTTGGCCCGGTGCTGTCGGTCATCACCTTCGATACGGCGCAGGAGGCATTGCAGATTGCCAACGACAGTATCTTCGGTCTGGCCGCTGGTGTCTGGACCAGCGATCTGAGCAAGGCCCACACCTTTGCCCGAGGCCTTCGGGCGGGCAGTGTCTGGGTCAATCAGTACGACGGTGGCGACATGACCGCGCCCTTTGGCGGTTTCAAACAGTCGGGTAATGGTCGCGACAAGTCGTTGCATGCGTTCGATAAATACACCGAACTCAAAGCAACCTGGATCAAGCTTTAATCTCTTTACAACGGCGGCCGCAGGCGTCAGCAGGCGGCCGCCGGGGAATTCAATGATGCAAACACATGTAAATAGCTACTACGCCGCGACCCGGAACAATGTGGGCGATTTCCCCGTACTTGACCAGATGGTCGAGTGTGATGTCTGCGTGATCGGTGCAGGGTACACCGGCTTGTCATCGGCGCTGTTTCTGACTGAAGCGGGCTACAGCGTGACAGTACTGGAAGCTGCCAAAGTGGGCTTCGGCGCCAGCGGTCGCAACGGCGGCCAACTGGTCAATTCGTACAGTCGTGACGTCGATGTCATTGAACAGCGCTATGGCGACAAGACTGCAGAAGTACTGGGGAGCATGATCTTCGAAGGCGCAGATATCATTCGCCAACGAATCAAGCAGTACGACATCCAGTGCGATTACCGTCCTGGAGGGATTTTCGCTGCGCTCAACAAGAAGCAACTCAAAGGTCTTGCCGAGCAAAAAAGCGGCTGGGAGCGCTATGGCAACCAGCAATTAAAGATGCTCGACGCGGCTGAAATCGCCAAAGAAGTGGGTTCGGACAGCTACGTGGGCGGCCTTCTCGATATGAAGGGCGGGCACGTGCACCCCTTGAACCTGGCATTGGGTGAGGCGGCAGCCATTATTCGGCTGGGCGGGAAAATCTTCGAACAGTCGGCGGCTATCGACATCAGCTATGGCGAACCGATTACCGTCCGTACAGCCAAGGGCGTGGTGAAGGCCAAGTACCTGCTGATTGCCGGTAATGCCTATCTGAACCAGGACCTTGATCCTCGGGTGACTCGCAAGAGCATGCCGTGCGGCTCACAAATCGTCGTGACCGAACCGCTGTCGCCGAGCGTGGCCAAGAGCCTGATCCGCAACAATTACTGCGTCGAAGACTGTAACTACCTGCTCGATTACTTCCGGCTTACGGCCGACAACCGGCTGCTGTACGGCGGCGGCGTTGTCTACGGTGCCCGCGAGCCCAATGACATCGAACAACTGATCCTGCCGAAAATTCTCAAGACGTTCCCGCAGCTCAAGGGTGTGAAGGTTGATTATCGCTGGACCGGCAACTTCCTGCTGACCATGTCGCGCATGCCGCAATTCGGGCGCATTGAGAAGAACGCCTACTACATGCAGGGCTACAGCGGGCATGGCGTCACCTGTTCGCACCTGGCCGGCAAGCTGATATCGGAGATGATCCGTGGTGACGCGGAGCGCTTTGATGCGTTTGCCTCGCTGCCGCACATGCCGATGATCGGCGGCAGGACCTTCCAGGCTCCGTTCACCGCCATGGGCGCTGCGTACTACTCGATGCGTGACCGGTTCGGCATTTAGTGGCCACGGCGGCCGGCCAGGTGCTGGCCGGCCGCCATTTTTTGTCGGTCATTTATCTAACCTGCTGAGCTGCGCGAACAAACGTGATTTAATACTTGGCTTCCACGTATCTGGGGCAGGGCAGCGACGATTATTTCGACAACATCGTCCACTATCCCCCCAATACCCTTAAGTATTTTTCGCATAAGGCTGACATGGACACGGGCACACGACTCAAATTAGTGCGCGAAAGCTATAAGCTGTCTCAGCGCGAGCTGGCCAGGCGTAGCGGCGTCACCAATGCCACGATCTCCCTGATTGAGCAAAATCGCGTAAGCCCTTCAGTCAGCTCTCTCAAGAAACTGCTCGAAAGCATTCCCATGTCGTTGGCGGATTTCTTCACCTTCGACCAGCCCCCTCGAGAGGGCCGTTACGTCTTCCGCTCCAATGAACAGCCCGATCTGGGCCGTCATGGGGTGCGCCTGCTGCTCGTGGGTGCGGTCGTGCCGAGCCGGCAGATGCGCTTTCTGCGTGAGCAGTACGCGCCTGGGGCGAGTTCCGGCGAGGATCCCATCGTGCACGCGGAAGGCGAGGAGTGTGGACTGGTGACGCGCGGCACCGTCGAACTGACGATCGACGGACAAGTCAGCATCCTCAATGCCGGAGACGGCTACTACTTTCCCACCACCTTGCCTCACCGCTTCCGCAATATCGGCCAGGATGAGGCTGAGATCATCAGCGCGAACACCCCTGCGAACTTCTGATATCGAACGCAGCAGTGCGCGGACCGCCCCGCGCGTATGCCCTCGTGCTATCAAGGCGTCAGCCGGGCTTTCGCAACGTCCAGTCCGGCTTTACCGTCGCGGCTGCTGACCCCTTCAAGCCAGGCGGCGAGTATCGCCGGGTTGGCCTGGAGCCAGGCCTTTGCGGCAGCTCGCGGTTTCTGGCTTTTGTTGAGCACGGCGTCCATCAGCTGGTTTTCCATGCTCAGGCTGAACTCCATGTTCTGCAGGAGTCTGCCGACGTTGCTGCACTCTTTCAGGTAGTCCTTGCGCACGTTGGTGTACACCGTTGCCTGACCGAAATTCGGGCCGAAGTAGTCATCGCCGCCCGTGAGGTACTTCATCGTGTTCAGGGTGTTCATCGGGTGCGGTTCCCAGCCTAGAAACACCATCCATTCGTGCTTGCGCGTGGCTCGCTTGAGTTGCGAAAGCATTGCCGCTTCGCTGGATTCCACGACTTTGAAGTCCTTGAGGTTGAAGGCGTCCTTGTCGATCATGCTCTGAATCAAACGGTTGCCGTCATTGCCAGGCTCAATGCCGTAGATCTGGCCGTTGAGCTTGTCCTTGAACCTGGCGATGTCGGCAAAGTCATGCAGCCCGGCGTCATAGACATAATCGGGCACTGCCAGGGTGTACTTGGCGCCATGCAGGTTGGCGCGCACGGTTTCCACGGTGCCTGCATCGCGGTAGGGCTTGATATCGTTTTCGGTGGTCGGCATCCAGTTGCCGAGAAAGACATCCAGGTCCTTGCCCGTCGACAACGCTCTATAGGTGACGGGCACCGAAAGCAGGGTAGTTTTGGTCGTGTAGCCCAGTGACTCCAGGACTTCACTGGCGATTGCCGTGGTGACCGTAATGTCGGTCCAGCCAACATCAGAGAAATGCACGGTGGCGCAGGATTCAGGTTCCGCCGCATTGGCCAGCAACGGCAGGCCGAATGAGGCGAGCAACAACAGGGTGGGGAAAACTCTCATGGGATCAACTCCTCGTGGGTTAACGTCGGCAGCTTGCGGCCAGTGATGGCCCGCTTTTTATGGATTTGTTGTTATGGGGTTACAAAAAAAGCCTGCTCAATCCCGTTGATCCTTGGCGAATCAGCCCACCGGGTCGACACCGAACCAGTTCAACGCTACCGGTTCGGTATTGAGGTAGATGTGTTTGAGTTCGGTGAACTCATCCATCCCGGCGCGGGACAGTTCGCGTCCAATGCCGCTGGATTTGTAGCCGCCCCATGGCGCTTGGGGAAAAGCGGCGTTGTAGTCGTTGATCCATAAAGTGCCCACTCGAAGGCGCTTGGCCATGCGATAGGCTTTGCCAATGTCCTGGGTCCAGACACCGGCCGCCAGGCCGTAGGGCGTGTCGTTGGCCAGGTGCAGCGCCTGGGCTTCACCGCTGAAGCGTTCGACGGTGATCACTGGGCCGAAAATTTCTTCCCGGGCGATCCGCATGTCAGCGTTGACGCCGCCCAGCAAGGTTGGCAGCAACCAGAACCCGCGTTGAAAACGCTCACCTTCTGGCACCGTGCCACCGGCCAACAGTTGCGCACCTTGTTCTATCGCACCGGCAATCATGGTGAGGATCTGATCGCGCTGGCTGGCGGAGATCAGCGGGCCCATTTGCGTCATCGGGTCCAGTCCATCGCCCAGACGAATGTTTAGAATGCGTTGCCGTAAAGCCTCGACAAAACGGTCGTGAATCGAGTCCTCGACCAGCAACCGCGAGCCCGCTGAACAGATCTGCCCGGCATTGAAGAACACTGCGTTGAGCGCCTGATCCAGCGCCACATCGAAGTGGGCGTCGGCGAACACGATGTTGGGGTTTTTACCGCCCAGCTCCAGTGCCACTCGTTTGAAGTTCCCGGACGCCGCACGCATGACCTTGCCTCCCGCACCGGCGCCACCGGTCAGCGATACCAGGTCCACGTCATGGCTGGCGGCGAGTATTTCACCCACCTCGCCTGGTCCGCACAGCAGGTTGAATACGCCGTCGGCCAATCCCGCTTGAGCCAGTAACTCGGTCAACCGGTGGGCTGTCATGGGCGTCAGGCTGCTGGGTTTGAACACCACCGTGTTACCGGCGGCCAGCGCCGGGGCGATCTTCCATACCGCTTGCAGCAAGGGATAGTTCCAGGGCGCGATCAAGGCACACACGCCAACGGCCTCGCGCTGATTGAAGCTGATGACATGGGAGGGGGCGTGAGAATTGACGCTGGCGCTTTCGGTTTCCAGCAGCGCGGCGTAATAGCGGAACGTGGCGACGACGCTGCCGATGTCACTCAGACTTTCGCCCAGGGTCTTGCCTGCGTTGAGGGTTTCCAGGCGCGCCAGGTGTTGCGTGTCGAGCTCGATGGTATTGGCGATTCGGTGCAGAAGAAGGGCGCGCTCGGTGACCGCCATCGTCGGCCATGGCCCGTGATCGAACGCCTGCCGCACGGCACTGATCGCACTCAACGCGTCGACGTGTCCAGCCACCGCCACGTGCGCCAGCACCTCCTCGGTCGCGGGGTTGATCACTTCCCGATAACGCCCCTCATGGGGCGCCTGCCATACACCTGCGATAAACAACGGTATCTGCGACATCTGCTTCTCCTGGCGGGTGAGTCATGGCCGTCACTATGGCGTCGAAGGTTGAGGGGCTCTTGATCAGAAACGGCAAATCACTGCCGCTTTGTCACGACCGATGTGTGCAGGGATAACGTCAGTTAACGTCGCGTCCGATCAAGTGCCGTTCATTCGTCTCCCTACACTCACGAAGCCGGTTTTCGACCTATGAGGGGGAAATGATGAATACGCCTATCGAGCATCAAGAATTGAGAATCAAGCTGGCCTGCGCGTTCCGTTGGGCCGCCCGATTGAACATGCACGAGTCGATCGCCAATCACTTCAGCGTGGCGGCGTCCAGCGATGGTCGGGAATTTCTGATCAACCCTTATGGCAAGCACTTTTCACAGATCAAGGCGAGCGATCTGCTACTGGTCAATGCCGACGATCCGGGAAGTCTCGACCGCCCGGACGCGCCGGATATCACGGCATGGGCGTTGCACAGCGCATTGCATTGCAACCAACCGCAGGCGCGCTGCATCCTGCACACCCACTCCAAATACGCGACGGTGCTGGCGTGTCTGGCCGATTCGCGTCTGCCACCTATCGAGCAGAATTCGATGCGGTTTTTCGAGCGGGTTGCCATCGACGAAGGCTTCGATGGCATGGGGCTGGGTGACGAAGCCGAGCGCGTTAGTCATTTGCTGAGCGACAAGCCGATTTTGTTGATGGGAAACCATGGGGTGCTGGTGGCCGCACCGACCATTGCCCAGGCGTTCGACGATCTGTACTACTTCGAGCGGGCCTGCGAAACCTACATCACAGCGCTCTCGACCGGTCTTGCACTGCGTGTCGCCAGCGATGACATCGCCCGCAAAACTGCCCGGCAATGGCTCGACTATCCGGGGTTTGCGGACAAGCATTTTTCGGCACTGATGGGGATTCTGGATGCGGAGGAGGCGGGGTATCGGGAGTGAACGATGGCACCGCGCCTCAATCCGGCCCGCAAGCTTGCCGGGGTTCCTTGCGCAACGGTTGGCGCATCACTGGCGCCGACCACACCTGGCTGCGGTCCTCACTCGGAGGGCAGCCGAATTTGGCGCGGTAGGTGCGGGAAAAGTGCTCCAGCGAGCCAAAACCTGAACAGGCAGCCACTTGCGCCACGCTGAGGCGGGTCTGTTGCAGCAGGCTATGGGCTTTGGCCAGGCGCAACGTGATGTAGTACTTGAGCGGAGACAGACCGGTCTGTTGTTTGAACTGGCGCTCCAGTTGCCGACGGGACAGCCCCACCTGACTGGCAATCGCTTCGCAATCCAGCGGTTCCTCCAGCGCCTGCTCCATCAGGTGTACGGCTCGACGCATCTTGCTGCCGTACATACCGGTGTTGGTCAGGCCGCCATCCAGTTGATTGTCCGCAGGCTGCCGAACATGCCCCATCAGCAGGTGCATGCCGACTTCCCGAGCCAGGTCGCTGTCGATACTTTGCCCGAGCCAGCTGAGCATCATGTCCAGGGTGGTCGTTGCGCCGGCGCAGGTCATTCGTTGCCGCTCCAGGGTATAGAGCTGAGGCTTGGCGTGGACTCGGGGGTAGCTTTCCTGAAACCCCTGGAGATTGTCCCAATGGACCGCCGCTTCATAGCCGTCCAGCACCCCGGCGGCGGCCAGCAGTTCGGTGCCGGTTTCAACGCCCATCAATACTGCACCGAACAACGCCTGTTTGCGCAGCCAGCTCTTGAGCGCCAGATTTCTGCTGTGCTTGTGGACGTCGAAACTGGCGATCACCAGACAAACATCGAACCCCTGATCGGAACGAATACCTTCGCTCACCACACTCGACAGCCCATTGCTGGCCTGCACCGGCTGACCGTCCAGGGACAGCAACGTCCATTCGAACAGTTGTCGCTGGGTCAACCAGTTGGCTATTGCCAAAGGCTCCAGCACGGCCGCCAGACCGAAGTTGGAAAACGAGGGCAACAGCAAGACGGCCACCCGCAACGGCGTCACATCACCGCGACGCCAGGTGAGCAGGGTTTCGGGCGGTTTTTCGCTGTCAGGGCGTTGGTCTTTCATGGGCTATCCCGGTTCTGGCAATGGATCGAATGGCACAACACATTCGCGAAACCAGTCGCGATTATGATGGTGCAGAGGTCAGCGCTGCATCGTCTTCCACTGCGGATGACTCCACACGGGTGCCTGCGCTGCCGGCAAAGGCTTCAGACCGCGGATCATGTCGCTGGCTTTTTCCGCAATCATCACGGTCGGCGCGTTGGTATTGCCACTGACGATGATCGGCATGATCGACGCATCCACCACCCGCAGCCCTTTGATTCCATGGACCCGCAGTTGAGGATCGACCACTGCTTCGGGGTCCTCAGCCGGTCCCATCTTGCATGTCCCGCTGGCATGGTAGCCCGTTTCCGTCACGCTTCTGGCCCAGGCATCCAGCGCTTCGTCGGTCTGTACGTGCGGGCCGGGCACTAATTCCTCCCCCTTGAAGGGCGCCATTGCCGCTTGATCGATGATCTCCCTGACCAGCCTTGCGCCTGTACGCATGTCGGCTCGATCCTGCTCGGTTTTCAGGTAATTAAACAGAATGCGCGGCGCCTCGCGTGGGTTGGCGCTTTTGAGCGTGACACTGCCCAGGCTGGTAGGACGCATCAGGTCGATATGGATCTGAAACGCATGGCCTGGCACCAGGTCCACGCTGCCCGGTTTCACGGCCAGCGGCATGAACGTCAACTGCAAGTCCGGGTGCTCGACGCCGGCTCTTGAACGAATGAACGCTCCGGCTTCGAAATGATTGCTCGCCGCCAGCCCGTCATGGGTGACGAACCAGCGTGCCCCGATCCACCACTTACCCGGCGCGGTCGTCCATGGATAGAGCGATACGGGCTGCTTGCACAGGTACTGCACGACCGTGTCCGGATGATCATTGAGCCGTCGACCGACGCCGGGCAAATCGTGCTGCACCGGTACGCCAAGCTCGCGCAGTTCATCGGCCGGGCCAATACCGGACAGCAACAACAGTTGCGGCGAATTGATCGCGCCGGCGGTCAACAGCACCTCGCGTCTGGCGTAGGCCTTGTGTATTTCACCCTGTTGCTCGTATTCGATACCACAGGCACGATCGCCTTCGAGCAGTATGCGCAGCGCCAGCGCACCGGTTGCCACGCTGACATTGTTCCGGGCCAACGCTTGGTGCAAATAGCCTCGCGAGGTGCTCCAGCGACGACCGTCGCGGGTGGTGCGATCCACAGGCCCGAATCCCTCCTGACGATAGCCATTCAAATCGCTGCTCAGTCCATATCCGGCTTGCGCGCCGGCCTTCACGAACGCTGCGCACAAAGGTGTTTCGACATTGCCCGGCGTGACATGCAGGTGCCCGGTGCCACCTCGATACGAATCCGGACCCTCGGTATGGGTCTGGGCGCGAATGAAATACGGCAGCACGTGCTGATAACCCCAACCGGTACAGCCTTGTTCCGCCCAACTGTCGTAATCGCGAGCATGACCACGGATGTAGACCATGCCGTTGATTGATGAAGACCCGCCCAGCGTCCGCCCACGGGGTGTGCCGATTCGCCGGCCATCCAGATACGGTTCCGGCTCGGAACTGTAGCTCCAGTTGTACTGCGTGCCGCCGACTACGATCCCCACCGCTGAAGGCATGTCGATGGTCCAGCTTTTATCCGGTGGCCCGGCTTCCAGCACGAGGATCTTCACCGAAGGGTCTTCACCCAATCGGTTGGCCAGCACGCAGCCAGCGGACCCTGCGCCCACAATCAGATAATCAAACGCATGCTCGGACATGGCTCGATGTGCTCCATCAAAAGGTTTAAAGCATGATTGGCTAACGGCCAGGCAACGGCTCAGCTCGCGGATTGACCATGGATGCCGTTGAACACCAATCGATGAAAGTGATGGACCAGGTGTTCGCTTTCATTGCTGCGCTGGGCATCGATCATGTAGCGGCCCTGGTTGTAACCCAGCGAGTGCAAACCTTTCTGCACCGAGATGTTCAGGGCGATGTCTTCCGGCCCCAGGTCCTCGTTCATCCACTTCATGCAGGCCTCTGAGACTGGCGCTGTCTCGACGTTTGTCGAGTAGTAACCAAAGCGCAGTAACGAACGTTCGGCGTCCAGCGGAAACATGATGAAAGAGCCCAGAAACTCCGAGAACGGGAAGGTATAGAAGGTGTTGTTGGGCCACATGCCGATGTTGAAAGAACACTCGTCGGGGTTCAGGTCGGTTCTGAGTTTGACGCCGTAGGCTTCGCTCACAGAAAGGTTGGCCGGTGCCGCGTAGGTCCACCAGTTGTCGCGTTTGGTCAACTGGTAGCCTTTGAAGTCGATCAGCTTGGCCAGGTCGACATGGCAAGGCCCGGACAACTTGAAGTGATAGCCTTCGATGGAGTTGTCCATGATCACCTTCCAGTTGGCCGGCACAATGACGTTCTGTTCTTCGATCAGCCGCATCTTGTCGAGGTTCGGGAACACTCGACGCATCTCCTCATCGGCGCCGGGAAACAGCTCGCGCAGTGAGGGCGCTGCATCATCGAGGTTGAAGTAGATGAACCCGCCCATCTCTTCGATCCGCACCTTGGGGATGTTGAACTGCTGTAGTTCGAAGTTCTTCATGCGCTCACAACGTGGCGCCCCCCGCAGGCTGCCGTCCATCTCGTAACACCAGGAATGATAAGCGCAGCGCACCACACCCCCGGTGATGCCACGACGTTCTTCGAGCAAGCGGTTACCGCGATGCTGGCAAACGTTATGAAAGGCATGAATCTGCCCCAGGAGATTCCTGGCGATGACGATGCTCTGGTCGAACAGATCAACCGTCACATATTGGCCGGTCTCGGCGAACTCGCTGGTGTGCCCGGCAACATGCCAGGCGTGCATGAAGATGTTGTCGCGTTCGGCCTTGAACAAGGTCTCGTCGAAAAAGTAGCGCGAGGGCAGGGTGAACGCTTCTTCAGGGTCCTGATGATCCCAACCGTCGACTGGGCTTTGCTGCTTCAGAATATGGGATTGCATGGGTGTTCTCCTCAACAGTGACTGGCCGCACGGCATGGCAGCCTGCTCTGGGAGCTAATCTAGGGCGCCTGCAACGTTCGGGATTGATGGAAAGCGACCAGTTGCCGGCTGAAATAATCAATAGATCAAGACCAAAAAACGACTGTTTGAGCGTCGAACGACACTCGTTGAAATTTACCGTTGAACGACTGTTCAGTTTCATTTATGTTGGCTGCACCCCCCGGCTGGTTACATGCGGGCTTGCGCTTTTTCTATCTGAACGAGAGGCTCTGGCATGCGGTTTTCACCCTTTGTTGAGCGAATTTCAGGGCAGGGTATTGCTGCCTGGGACATCCACCACGCGGCGTTCAACGCTCAACGCAAGGGCGAAGATGTGATTATCCTCAGCGTGGGGGATCCGGATTTCCCCACGCCGGATTTCATTACCGACACCGCCATCGAGGCTATGCGCCAAGGCGACACCCATTACACCGAAATCGCTGGCCGCCCGGCCTTGCGCGATGCCATTGCTGCCCGCTACAGCCAATCCCTCGGTCATCCCCTGCAAACAGAAAACGTCATCACCGTGGCCGGTGCGCAAAATGCCCTGTTCGTGACCTCGATGTGCCTGTTGCAGGCCGGTGACGAAGTCATCGTTCTCGATCCGATGTACGTGACCTACGAAGCGACACTCAAGGCCAGCGGCGCGACCCTGGTGCGAGTGCCGTGCTCGGCTGATTCGGGTTTTCGCCTCGATGCGGCATTGCTGGCCAAAGCCATCACGCCGCGAACCCGGGCGATTTTTTTCTCCAATCCGAACAACCCCACTGGCGTCGTGCTCAGTCGCGATGAGCTGCAAGCCGTGGCCGATCTGGCGATTGACCATGACCTGTGGGTTGTGGTGGATGAAGTCTATGAAAGCCTGGTATTCGATGGCGAATACCTCAGCCTCGCCGCATTACCTGGCATGGCGTCACGCTGCATCGTGATTGGTAGCCTGTCGAAATCCCATGCCATGACCGGCTGGCGCATCGGTTGGATCATCGCCGAGCCGAACATGATCGCCCATGCCGAAACCCTGGTCCTGAGCATGCTGTACGGCTTGCCCGGTTTTGTCATGGAAGCGGCGCTGGCCGCAGTATTGGCCCATGACGAGGTCACCCAGGGTATGCGCGAGACCTATCGCCATCGGCGCGATCTGGTGGTCGAGGGGCTGAGCAATTGCCCGGGAATCTCCGTGCTCACACCGCAAGCCGGGATGTTCGTTTTGGTGGATGTGCGCGATACCGGACTCAGCTCGCTGGATTTCGCCTGGCGCCTGTTCCGTGAAGCCGGCGTGTCGGTGCTCGATGCGGCGGCGTTCGGCAAGCCTGCGGAGGGCTTCGTTCGGCTGTCGTTCACCTTGGGTGAAGAGCAGCTGTTGCAGGCCTGTGAGCGAATCACCGCCTTCGTCCGGATTCTGCAAGCCGAGGTACCGACAAGAATCAGAATCGCCGCCGCTGCGCCAGTCACATCGGCTGCGCCTGCCGCGGCGAAAAAGATGATCGAGGTCGACACACTGCACAAACGCTTCGGCAATATCGAGGTGCTCAAGGGTATTTCCCTGACCGCTCACGAAGGTGAGGTGATTTCCCTGATCGGTGCCAGCGGCTCGGGTAAAAGCACGCTGTTGCGCTGCATCAACATGCTCGAAGTGCCGGACCAGGGCAGCATTCATGTCGACGGCGAAAGCATCAAACTGAACTATGACCGACCCGGCAGCCCGCTGGTGGCCGACGCGAAACAATTGGTGCGCATCCGCTCCAGCCTCGGCATGGTCTTCCAGAATTTCAACCTGTGGCCCCATCGCACAGTGCTGGAAAACCTCATCGAAGCGCCGATTCAGGTGCTGCGCGAAAGCCGCGCCGAATCCATTGAACGCGCCGAAGCGCTGCTTGAGCGGGTCGGCTTGGCAGCCAAACGTAATGAATACCCGGCCTTTTTGTCCGGTGGGCAGCAACAGCGGGTGGCCATCGCCCGCGCCTTGGCCATGCGGCCCAAGGTCATGCTGTTCGATGAACCCACCTCGGCGCTGGACCCGGAGCTGGTCGGGGAAGTGCTGAAAGTGATCCGCTCACTCGCCGAAGAAGGCCGAACCATGATCCTGGTGACCCATGAAATGGCCTTCGCCCGCGATGTCTCTTCCAAAGTGGCCTTTCTCCATCAAGGGCTGATTGAGGAAACCGGTTCGCCGGATGAAGTGTTTGTAGATCCACGCAGTGAACGTTGTCGTCAATTCGTTAACGCACATCAAACTCGCTAACTCCAACACACAATAAAAAGACGGGGCAACATCATGGGACAAAAGCGTTTGGCAAACTGGTTGGGCAGTGCAGTGTTCATGCTGGTGGCAGGCACTGGCCTGGCCCAGGCAAAACCCATTGTGTTTGCGGTCGCGGCGGAACCCTATCCGCCGTTCACGCTGAAACAGGCCAATGGGCAATGGTCCGGGTTCGAGGTCGACCTGATTCACAAGCTGTGCGAAGAAATAAAGGCGCAGTGCGAGATCAAGGAAGTGGCGTGGGACGGGATCATTCCATCGCTGCTGGCAAAGAAGATCGACGTGATTTTCTCCTCGATGTCGATCACCGAAGAGCGTGAAAAGCAGATCGCCTTCAGTAAGGCTTATTACGATACGCCGGTAGCGATTGCCGGCCCCAAGGGCACCAAAGTGGACATTTCCCCGGCCGGTCTCAAGGGCAAGTCGATCGGCGTGCAGATCTCCACGGTCAGCGCCAATTACCTGAAGAAGTACTACGAAAACATCGCTGACCTGCGTTATTACGACACGCAGGATTCGGCCAACGCCGACCTCGTCGCCGGCCGCATCGATCTGATGATGGCTGACGGTACTGCGGTGTCCAGCTTCGTCAAATCCCCGGACGCCAGTGGCCTGGATAACCTCGGTACGGTGCCATACGACCCAGTGTTCGGTCGCGGTGTTGGCGCCGGCCTGCGCAAGGACGACACCGAGCTGAAAACCCATCTGGATTCAGCCATCCAGTCCCTGTTGGCGAGCAAGGACTACGACGCCATCTCCCGGAAATATTTCGATATCAGCGTCAAGCCCGCTCAATAACGGAGGCAACCCGATCCCGTAGGTTAAGCGAATCTGTGGGAGCGGGCTTGCTCGCGATAGCGGACTGACAGTCGATATCACTGCTGAATGTTATTCCCTCATCGCGAGCAAGCTCGCTCCCACATTAGATCCTCGCTACGGGTGAGACCGTCGATAAAAACGTGGACGATCCGTGGAGGGCTGAGATGCCGGCGATATTCGATTTGATTGACTTCAGCGAGCAAGGATGGGGAAGTGCGCTGTTGAAAGGGTTGTGGATGACCCTGCAAATTTCGGCCGGGGCCTTTGTGGTCGGCCTGTTCATCGGTCTGGTGGTGGCCTGCGCCAAACTCGGTTCGCCGCGACCGGTGGCGACACTGATGCGTGGTTACACCACCTTGTTTCGGGCGGTCCCGGAACTGTTGCTGATTTTGCTTCTGTATTACGTAGGCTCCATGGGCCTCAACGCACTGATGCTGTGGGCCGGCTACTCCGAAGTGGACGTCAGTGGGCCGTTGGTAGCGATTCTGGTGTTGGGGTTGGTGCAGGGCGCTTACGCCTCGGAAATTTTCCGTGCAGCGATTCTTGCCATTCCCCATGGGCAGATCGAAGCCGCGCGCGCTTTCGGTTTGAACGGCTTCGGACTGTTTCGCCGGGTGACGTTGCCGATCATGGCACCGTATGCGCTGGCCGGCATGTCCAACTTGTGGATCAACCTGATCAAGGACAGCGCCTTGATCAGCGTGGTCGGGACCAACGAGCTGCTCTACACCGCCAAACAGGCGGCCGGTTCGACCCGTCATTACCTGCTGTTCTATCTCACGGCGGCCGCGCTGTATTACCTGGTGACACTGACCTCCAATTACCTATCGGGACGCATCGAGCGACGAATCCGTCGCTGGATGCCTTTGGCTGAGTGAACGCGATGATTCCAGCGTGGATGTTCGAATATGCGGCGCTGATGGGTCGAGGTTTACAGACGACGATCTCGATTCTGTTGATTTCCAGTGTGCTGGGTTTTGTCCTGGCGGTGCTGACGGCACTGGCCCGTTTGTCCCGGCGCAAGCTGATCGCCAAATGCAGCCTGGCCTACACCAGTGTGATTCGCGGTACGCCGTTGTTGATCCAGATTTATATCTTCTACTACGGACTGGGCAGCCTGTTCGCACAGTTTCCGGCGCTGCGCGGCAGCTTTCTCTGGCCGTTTCTGCGAGACGGTTATTGGTACATCGTGTTTGCGTTGGTGCTGTCGGTCGGGGCTTATGTCGGTGAAGTCATTCGCGGTGGGCTGATGGCGGTGCCCAAGGGAGAAATGGAAGCGGCTTCGGCGTTCGGCATGACCCCGCGCCAGGCGTTGCTTCGGGTCCGCCTGCCGCGTGCGATGCGTCTGTTGCTGCCGACCCTGGCAGGTGAAAGCGTGATGTTGATGAAGTCGACAGCCTTGGCCTCGACCATCGCCGTGGTCGATTTGTTGGGCGCGGCCAACGTGGTCCGGGCTCAGACCTTTCAGATTTATCAGCCATTGCTGCTGGTGGCGGGCGTTTATGTTTGCCTGACGTTCCTGATCGAAGCGGTGTTTGCCATCGCGGAGCGGCGGGGCACACCCTTGCGCAGGTCTACGGCATGAGTTCGTCGAAGGGGCAAAGGAGGGGGAGCGTATGGCGAAAGATGTTTCCTTGAGCGTGCAGGGTGATTCCGGTGAGACGCTGCGCATTGGCGCATGGCGTTTCGACGGCGATGGCAGCGGGCCAAACGTGCACCTCCAGGCCGGGGTACATGCCGATGAAATCGCCGGCATGCTGGTGCTGCACCTGTTGCTACCTCGGCTACAGGCTTGCCAGGATCGGGGGTTGCTCAAAGGCAGCGTGACGGTGGTGCCGCAAGCCAATCCATTCGGCATCGGGCAATTTCGCCAAGGTCGGATTCTCGGCCGTATTCATGAGGCAACCGGGCAGAACTTCAATCGGCTGTTTGATCAGTCGCTGGCCTTGACTCGACCGGCGACCAATCTAGGGCATTGGCAAAAGTGCCTGGCCCAATTGGCGGCCGACGCCGACCTGATGCTCGACCTGCATACCGATGATGAAGCGCTGCCTTACCTCTATATCCATCGCAGCTTTTGGCCACAAGGCCGCGAACTGGCGGCAGCGCTGAAGGTCGACGTGGCCATCCTCTGGGACGAAGGCGGTGACGGTTCCTTCGAAGAAACCATCATCTCGCCCTGGCTACGAGACGCCGAGATCGGCAAGCGGCTGGCCGCGACCATCGAACTGCGAGGGCAGGGTGACGTCAACGATCTGCTGGCCGAGCAGGATGCCGCCGGACTGTATGCGTGGCTCTGCGCGAGTGGTGTTATCGACGAGCAGGTGCCGCTAGAGGACTGGCAAGGCGAGACGGTGGATATCGGCTGTATGGAGTCGATTTTCGCTCCGCAACCTGGCGTACTGATCTTCGAGAGGGAATTGGGCGATCACCTTGAGGAAGGCGAACGCTTCGCCAGGATTCTCGGCAAACCCGGCGACCCGGCATCGGAGGTGGTGCTGCAGGCCGCCCAGTCAGGGCGTATGGTCACCCGCTATCGCGATCGACTGGTCCCGCAAGGCGCGGTGGTGGCCAAGTTCACGGGTAGCCGGCAGTCGCAGCACTGGAGCGGCGGGTTGCTGGACCCGTAATCCGGACCTGGCTGATCGAGTGTTACTTGATCTGCGACATCACACAGTCTTGACTCATGGGCTAGTCTCAATGGCGCTTAGCTAATTCATTCTCAATGACTACAAGTACATCTGCTCCATTGACCACCGGAATCGACCCTTGAGTTGATTCAACCCTCATCTATTGAATATGGACGTTTCGATGACCTTCAAACAGCAACGACGTCTGGGCATGAAAGCCCTGCTGATCCACGAAGAACTTTCAGCCCAAACGGCTGCAGGCCGCGCGGTTCGAGAATTGGCCGAGGTACTGGAAGGGCGTCAGGTAGAAGTCATATTGGCGCAATCGGCACTGGATGCTATCGCCATCATCCATTCCGACCCGATGGTGCAGTGCGTGCTGCTCGATTGGGACCTGAGCTTCGACGACAGCCACGAGATAGCAACCAGCGTGCTGAATGCGGTGCGTGAACGCAGCGAAGCGGTGCCGATTTTCCTCCTGGCCGACCGCAGCAGTGCTGCCACCATAGCGCTCGACGCCATGCAGAAGTCAGACGATTTCATCTGGCTACTGGAAGACACCAGCGTCTTTATCGGCGGGCGAATCATCGCGGCTATCCAGCGCTATCGAGACGCCGCGTTACCGCCGATGTTCGGCGCGCTGGTGCGCTTTTCTCAAGTCTATGAATACTCCTGGCACACCCCGGGGCACACGGGTGGCACGGCCTTTTTAAAATCGACGGCGGGTCGTGCTTTTTTTGATTTTTTTGGCGAAAACCTGTTCCGTTCCGACTTGTCGATTTCTGTCGGTGAACTGGGTTCGTTGCTCGATCATTCCGGGCCCATCGGCGCCAGCGAGGTGTATGCGGCCAGGGTCTTCGGCGCCCATCGCACTTACCACGTCACCAACGGCTCTTCGACCTCCAATCGCGTGATCCTGATGGCCAGCGTGACCCGCGGCCAGGTCACCTTGTGTGACCGTAACTGCCATAAGTCGGTCGAGCACGCCATGACCATGTCCGGGGCGGTTCCGACTTATTTAGTCCCGTTGCGTAACCATTACGGCCTGATCGGGCCGATACCGCCTCAGCGCCTGACCGTCGAGGCCATCCGCGAGAGCATCGCCAACAACCCGCTGGTCAGTGAGGGGGTCGACCCGACACCGATGCACGCGATCATCACCAACTCTACCTACGACGGCCTCTGCTATAACGTGTCGCGAGTCGAGGAGCTGCTGGGCGCCAGCGTCGACCGACTGCATTTCGACGAAGCCTGGTTTGGCTATGCACGTTTTAACCCGATTTACCGCGAACGTTTCGCCATGCATGGTGAGCCGGCCGATCACAGCCCGGATCGGCCAACGGTGTTCGCCACCCAGTCCACTCACAAATTGCTTGCGGCACTGTCCCAGGCCTCGATGATTCATATCCGTGACGGACGTCGTCCCATCGATCATGCGCGGTTCAATGAGTCGTTCATGATGCATGCCTCGACTTCGCCGAATTACGCGATTATCGCCTCCAACGATGTCAGTGCCGCAATGATGGACGGCCCGGGCGGCAAGACCCTGACCGGGGATGCCATTCGCGAGGCGATTGCGTTCCGGCGCATGCTGGCCCGGCTCAATAGAGAGTTTCAAGCGAAGGACGAGTGGTTTTTCAATGTCTGGCAACCGGACACGGTGACCCATCCCGAGACAGGCCGGACGATACCTTTTCATACCGCCGATGAGGAGTTGCTGGCGAGTGATCCGGCCTGCTGGATTCTCAAGCCTGATGCTGCCTGGCATGGTTTTGGCGACATCGAGGATGGCTACTGCCTGCTTGACCCGATCAAGGTATCGATCACCACGCCGGGCATTCTGCCGGGCGGCGGCATGAGCGAGCAGGGCATACCTGCCCAAGTCGTCACGGCCTACCTGGACCGCCAGGGCATCGTGGTCGAGAAAACCACCGACTTCACGATTTTGGTCCTGTTTTCCATCGGCGTGACCAAGGGCAAGTGGGGCACGCTGGTCAATACATTGCTCGATTTCAAGCGCGATTACGACGCCAACGTCCCTTTGAATCAAGTGCTGCCCGGGCTCTTGGCCGCTCATGCGCAACGTTATCGGGGCATGGGGCTGCGCGACCTCTGTGAAACCATGTTTGCCGCGATGGCCGAGTTGCGTACCACCGAAACCATGTCTCGGGCATTTTCGACGTTGCCGGTACCCGATCTGAGCCCGGTCATGGCCTATGAGCAACTGGTACGCGGCAATGTAGAGATTGTGACGCTTGAACAATTGGCCGGGCGTACCGTGGCCACAGGCGTCGTCCCTTATCCACCGGGTATTCCGTTGTTGATGCCGGGCGAGAACGCCGGCGCAGCTGATGGCCCGTTACTCGGTTACCTCAAGGCGCTGGAAGATTATGACCGACGCTTCCCCGGTTTTACCCATGACACCCATGGCGTCGAAGTGGAGGAGGGGCGCTATCTGGTCCGCTGCATAACATCCGATACGCAGGCAGCGTCATAAGGCGCTCAGGCCTTTCAATGGAGGGAAAATCGGTGAATAAACTAAAAGTGGCCGCAAACGCGGCCTCACGTAGCAGTTTTTTGACGTCGCGCGAAGTCGTGGACTTTTCCCAAACTGATCTGACAGATATTGCCGCCGCGGTTATTACCGGGGTGGATGTTCAAAACGGTTTGCTCGATGTCATCAGTCGATCGGGATTCGATATCCCCATCTTCTTTGCGGTTTGCGCCGAAGACGAACTGTCTCGCGAAAACCTGCCGAGCATTGAACATGTCCTGCTGCAAATCAGCGGCGTGTTCGACCTGGGCACCGATAAGGCCGAGTACTACGGCGACAAACTGGAAACAGCGGCCAGCCAATACGAGGAGGCGTTACTTCCGCCGTTCTTCGGGGCACTCAAACACTATGTCGAGCGGGGCAACTCGACGTTTGCTTGCCCAGGGCATCAGGGCGGGCAGTTCTTTCGCAAGCACCCGGCGGGTCGACAATTTTTCGACTTCTTTGGCGAGACGCTGTTTCGTGCCGACCGCTGTAACGCCGACGTGGAAATGGGCGATCTGCTCATCCATGAAGGGGCGCCTCTGGAAGCACAAAAGCGCGCCGCGAAAATCTACAACGCCGACAAAACCTATTTCGTCTTGAATGGCACCTCGGCGTCGAACAAGGTCGTGACCAATGCCTTGCTGACCCCGGGCGATGTCGTGCTGTTCGATCGCAACAATCACAAATCCATCCATCAGGGCGCCTTGTTTCAAGCCGGCGCTACACCGGTGTACCTGGAAACGGCGCGTAACCCCTACGGTTTCATCGGCGGTATTGATGCCCACTGTTTTGACGAAACCTATCTGCGCGACGAGTTGCGCCGGGTGGCGCCAGACAAAGCCGACGAGCCCCGACCGTTCCGGCTGGCCGTCATCCAATTGGGCACCTACGACGGCACCATCTACAACGCCCGGCAGGTGGTCGATACCATCGGGCATTTGTGTGACTACATCCTCTTCGACTCGGCGTGGGTCGGCTATGAGCAGTTCATTCCGATGATGAAGGACTGCTCGCCGATGCTGCTCGAACTGGGGCCAAACGATCCCGGCATCTTCGTGACGCAGTCGATTCACAAGCAGCAGGCCGGCTTCTCCCAGGCGTCGCAGATCCACAAAAAAGATCGCCACATCAAGGGCCAGGATCGCTACTGCAACCATCACCGCCTGAACAACGCGTTCATGGCCCAGGCGTCCACCAGTCCGTTTTATCCGCTGTTTGCCTCACTCGATGTCAATGCGCGGATGCACAGCGGTCGCAGTGGTCACCGGCTTTGGGACGAATGCGTGCGTGCTGGCATTGAAGCCCGCAAGCTGGTGATGGATAACTGCACCTTGATCCGGCCGTTCGTGCCGCCGACCATTGATGGCCGCTACTGGCAGGACTATCCAACCGATGAAATCGCCAATAATGTGCGGTTTTTCATGTTCCATCCCGAGGAGCGCTGGCACGCCTTTGAGGGCTATACCGAGAATCAATACTTCATCGATCCGTGCAAATTACTGTTCACCACACCAGGTATTGATGCGGCGACGGGCGAATACACGGAGTTCGGTATTCATGCTGGGGTCCTTGCTACGTTCCTGCGCCAGTACGGCATGGTCCCGGAAAAGAGCGACCTGAATTCCATTCTGTTTTTGCTCACGCCGGCTGAAAGCAAAGCCAAGATGCAGCACCTGGTTGCGCAGATCGCTCGCTTCGAGCGCTTTATCAGGGACGACGCGCCACTGGCTGACGTATTGCCGGGTGTGTATAGCGCTCACGAGGCCCGTTACAAGGACTACACCATCCGCCAGCTGTGCCAGGAAATGCACGAGCTCTATGCTCGACATAACGTCAAACAATTGCAAAAGGACATGTTCCGCAAGGCTCACATGCCCACGGTGGTGATGAATCCCCGCGAGGCGAATCTTGAGTTCGTGCGCGGCAAAGTGGAACTGATCGCGCTCGAGGACGCCCAGGGGCGGATCGCCGCCGAGGGTGCGCTGCCGTATCCGCCTGGCGTGCTGTGTGTGGTCCCGGGTGAAGTGTGGTCTGGTGCGGTGCTGAGCTATTTCCTGGCACTGCAAGAGGCCATCAATCGGTTGCCTGGCTTCAATCCGGAACTGCAGGGCGTCTATCTCAAGACCGAAGTGGACGGCCGTATTCGGGCTTATGGGTACGTGATCAAGCAGTAAAACGTTCCTGAAAGGACGCTGGAAAGTCATTCCTGTATTCGTCTATCCGCAATGCAGCGCCCCGCGAAGGGGCGTTTTTGGAGTGCAAATAATGGGAACTACTGTGAAGAAGATGAGCGTGGTGCAACTCACCGTGCTGACGGCCATCAACATGCTGGGGTCGGGCATCGTCCTGCTGCCGTCCAAGCTGGCTCAAGTGGGCACGATATCGATTTTCTCGTGGATCGTGACAGCGCTCGGCTCGCTGGCATTGGCCTATGCCTTCGCTAAATGTGGACGCTTCAGTCGAAAGCCCGGCGGCATGGGGGGTTATGCCGAATATGCGTTTGGTCGCTCCGGCAACTTCATGGCCAACTACACCTATGGCGTGTCGCTGTTGATCGCCAACGTTGCCATCGCGATTACGGCGGTGGGTTATGCGACGGAGCTGTTCCATGTGACGCTGACGCCCATCGGTGTCGCGGTAGCAACCGTGGTGCTGCTGTGGTTGACGACCATTGCCAACTTCGGCGGCCCACGCATTACCGGCCAGATCGGCAATGTCACCATCATGGGCGTCATTATCCCGGTGCTGGGGGTGTCGGTGCTGGGCTGGTTCTGGTTCGACTCATCGCTGTACATCGCCGCCTGGAACCCTCACGACACTCCGTTGTTTCAAGCCGTTGGCGCATCGATCTCGATTACCCTCTGGGCCTTTCTGGGGCTTGAATCGGCGTGCGCGAACACCGACGCTGTGGAAAATCCTGAGCGTAACGTGCCGATCGCCGTATTGGGCGGGACCATCGGTGCGGCGGTCATCTATATCGTCTCGACTAACGTGATTGCCGGGATCGTGCCGAACATGGACCTTGCTGTCTCCACCGCACCGTTCGGGCTGGCGTTCGCCACCATGTTCACGCCGCTGGTAGGCAACATCGTCATGGGGCTGATGATCGTGGCCTGTATCGGTTCGCTGCTCGGTTGGCAGTTCACCATTGCTCAGGTCTTCAAAAGCTCTGCCGATGTCGGCTATTTCCTGAAGATATTCGCCAGGACCACCGCGTCCGGCACACCCATCGCCGGCATGCTGGTGCTGGTGGTTTGCCAGACCGCGTTGACGCTAATGACCATCAGCCCGGACCTGAGCAAACAGTTCGACATGATCGTCAACCTGGCGGTCGTGACCAACCTGGTTCCCTACTTGATGTCGATGGCGGCGCTGATGACGATCCAGAAGGCTGCCGGTGTCACTCCCCGCAAAGCTCTGTTTGCCAATGGCATCGCCTATATCGCAGCTGCTTATAGCTACTACGCGCTGTATAGCGCCGGTGCCGATGCAATGATGCTGGGCGGTATCGTCACCATGCTCGGATGGACCTTGTATGGGACCGTCAGCCGTCGATTCATGACGGCTGATGCCCCAGTCGTGGAGGCTACCCCGGTGGCGACCAAGGTGCGGATCGAGGAACCCCTGAGGGCATCGTGAACGCAGAAGGGCAATCAATAGCGCTCCGAGAGTCTAGGGAGGAGGGTGCGGGAGACGGACAATCTGGTCGTGTTCTACACTCTTTTTTGTAGTGCGAAGCCCAGTATTGCGATGTGCGATGTAGTTACCTGTCTGTCTACCGACCCAGCGTTCATGCAGAGTCCCGGACTCTGTCGGAGGTCATCATGAGTAGGTTGCCGTCCATCAGCCTGTGCATCGCACTGTCGCTAGTTTGTACCCCTGTATGGGCTGAAACGGTCGTGCCCATGAAGGGGCAAAATTCGCAACAAATCCAGCTGGACATCAACGACTGCCATAACGTGGCGGCCAGTCAAAGCGCCTCCACGCAGCCTCCTCCTTCCGGGGGAAGGCTACGGGGCGCTGCCGTAGGGGCTGCCGCTGGAGCGGCTGGTGCACAGGTGCGCGGAAATCAACATGACGAGCTTTATGATCGTGTCAATGAGGATGTGAAGCAGGACTATCGCCAAAATCGCGCCAAAGAAACCGCGGCCGCTGGAGCTGTGGTGGGTGGCGCGCGCCAGCGTCAGGAGCGCCGGGCGCAGCAAAAGACCAGTTCGACGACCAGTTCAACGGCCTATACCAGTTGCCTGCAAGGGCGGGGTTATCAGGTGACGCCTTGAAGGTGGAACTCGTAAGTTAAGGACGGGCTGTCAACCTGCCCACTGCGAAGACTTGCCTCTTAACGGGCTGAGGGAAGATCGCCTTGGGTACGTATTTGGCGCGTCGTTCAAAAACCTTCGCAGGAGCCGGTCGTGAACAAGACCTCCGACAGTGCCGTCGCAACATCCGCGCGTTCGCCCTGGAGCCCTTTGCGGCATGGCATCTTTCGCAGCCTGTGGCTGGCCAGTATTGCTTCGAACATCGGCACCTGGATGCATGAGGTCGAGCCGGCTGGTTGATGACCTCGCTTTCAGCCAGCCCCATGACCGTAGCTCTGGTGCAGGTGGCGGGAGCAGTGCCGATGTTTTTCCTCGCACTGCCGGCCGGAGCATTGGCCGACATTGTCGACAAGCGTCGTTACCTGATAGAGGTGCAGGTGTGGATGGCGACGATGGCACTTCAGCGGCGCCGCCTGGATCGCGGTGTTGTCCAGCTTTCAAGTGGCGGCACAGACGTCGGTACCCGGCTGGGTCCGGGCTCGGGCGTTGGCCGTCTATATTCTGATGTTCTTCGGCAGCATGGCGCTGGGTGGACTGTTGTGGGGGCTGGTCGCCAGTCAGGCCTCAATGAGCGTGGCGCTTAGTGCTGCGGCCACAACCATGGTGCTGGGCGTGGGGTTGAGCTGGCGGATAGGTTTGCCTCAGAGGACGGCCGAGGATCTGGCGCCCTCACTGCATTGGCCGCAGCCGCTGCTGGCAGAGGGCATTGATCAAGAGCGTGGGCCGGTCATGGTCACCCTCGAATACGACATTGCGGTCGAGCATGGCCAGGCGTTTCAGCTGGCGATGAACCCTGTCCGTCGGATGCGCCAGCGCAACGGATCGTTTTCCTGGGGACTGGTGCAGGACAGCGAGAACCCGCGCCTGTGGTGCGAGTTTTTTTCGATGAATCCTGGGTCGGCCATCTGCGTCATCATGAGCGAGTAACGCGCGCGGAACTGAAGATTGAAGCCGTCGCTCGACGGTTTCAGAGCGACGGCACTGCTGTGCGTATTCGCCATTTCCTCAAGGGGAAAACCTAGGGTGCGACGGTAACTAAATATAGAAGGGCAGTAGTCAGTTGAGCACTCCGTGCAGGGTGACAAAAAGGCTTGGTTAGCCTCGCCTGAGTCTGGATACCACCAAAATTTTTGCATCACTACTTGGCACTTCCGTTCTGCAGGGAGTCTCTTGGTGCATTTTTAGGGGCATTAATAGTGCGTCGATGTTAATCGACACGCCGAGCGGGATGCTGTGTATTACAAGGGCAATAAAAACGGTGAGTATAAATTTCCCGTTTATAGAGCAAAAAACGCACTTGAGTTGCCAATTGCACCCTTTTTGTCCGCGCCAGAGCTGTGCAAGTTACAAGGGGGAAAAACGTTTCAGCCGCATTATCGATTTGCGTCTCAATAATGACGCAAAATGTCGCTATGGCATCTTTTTTTAGAAGGTTTTCGTTTTTTATCTGTCGTTCCAATACTTGGGCACAGCCCTTGCAAAAGTACTTTCAAACCACCGCAAGTGTGGTTTTTAACGAAGAAAGATAACGGGGAGCGTTATAAATGGGGCGCCAGAAATCAAACCACAATGGCCAAATCTCTGGCGTCGGGACGCGTCAAGGAATTGCCGGAATCGTGAGGAATCCATTTCAGCATGAAACAGGAAGTTAACGACGCACACTGAGGTGCTAGACAGAAACAGTACTCACTAAAACAACGTAAGGCCTCATCGTATTGAAATAACGAAGTTATAAAAAAAATGCCGTCTGTATCGCGGCAAGGAGTTGGGTATGTCCCGTGCTTTTTTTAATGAAATGTATGATGCGAGTGGTGGCTGCCGCCCACATTACCAGGAGTTCGCGCGTTGGTTGGCGGACACACCTCTGGAGCTGCTGGACCAGCGTCGTCGTGAAGCCGACCTGTTGTTCCATCGAGCGGGCATCACCTTCACCTTATACGGGGACGAGCAGGGCACTGAACGGTTGATTCCGTTCGACATCATTCCGCGCAGCATCAAGGCCAGCGAATGGCAGATGGTCGAGCGCGGATGCATTCAGCGGGTCCAGGCATTAAACATGTTCCTGGCCGACATCTACCACGGCCAACGCATCCTCAAGGAGGGCATCATTCCGGCCGAACAGGTTCTGGCCAACGAGGGCTATCAGGTTGCCATGCGGGGGCTGGATCTGCATCGGGGTATCTATGCCCATATCGCCGGCGTCGATCTGGTGCGTGACGGTGACGGCAGTTACTACGTGCTGGAAGACAACCTGCGTACTCCCAGCGGCGTGAGCTACATGCTCGAAGACCGCAAGATGATGATGCGCTTATTCCCCGAACTCTTCGCCGCCCAGCGCGTGGCCCCCATCGATCATTACCCGAACCTGCTGCTGGACACCCTCAAGAGCTCCAGCCCCCTGGACAATCCCACAACGGTGGTGCTGACCCCGGGCCGCTTCAACAGTGCTTACTTCGAGCACGCGTTCCTGGCCCGAGAAATGGGGGTGGAACTGGTTGAGGGCGCCGACCTGTTTGTCCGCGATGATCGTGTCTATATGCGAACCACCTCTGGCCCGAAGCAGGTGGATGTCATCTATCGCCGCCTCGACGATGCGTTCCTCGATCCGCTGTCCTTCAATCCGGACTCCATGCTGGGTGTCCCTGGACTGGTGGCTGCCTATCGTTCGGGGAACGTGATCCTGGCCAACGCCGTGGGTACCGGGGTAGCGGACGACAAGTCAATTTACCCCTACGTCACTGACATGATTCGCTTCTACCTCAATGAAGAGCCGATCCTGAAAAACGTGCCCACCTGGCAATGCCGCAAGCCGGAAGAATTGTCCCACGTGTTGGCGAACCTGCCCGAGCTGGTGGTCAAGGAAACCCAGGGTTCCGGCGGCTACGGGATGCTGGTGGGACCGGCGGCCACGGCGGCGGAAATCGAGGATTTTCGCGCGCGCCTCAAGGCCCGCCCTGAAGCCTATATCGCCCAACCAACCCTGTGCCTGTCGACGTGCCCGACCTTTGTCGAAAACGGCATCGCCCCACGCCACATTGACCTGCGCCCGTTTGTGCTGTCGGGCAGCGAAACCCGTCTGGTTCCTGGTGGCCTGACCCGCGTGGCATTGCGCGAAGGCTCGCTGGTGGTGAACTCGTCTCAGGGCGGCGGCACCAAAGACACTTGGGTAGTGGAGGACTAAGACATGCTTTCAAGAACCGCTTCGGACCTCTACTGGATGTCCCGTTACCTGGAGCGCGCCGAAAATCTGGCGCGCATGCTCGAAGTCAGTTACTCGCTGTCGCTGATGCCCCAGGCCGGGCGCACCGATGGCCGCACCGATGGCCGCGCCGAGCTGGCGATGTCGCTATTGGCCGCCGGCACGCTGGACGACTACAACGAACGCTACGGCGAACTCAACACCGAGCGCATGCTGCACTTCTTCGCGCTGGATGAAACCAACCCCGACAGTATCTATTGCTGCCTGCAGGCGGCTCGGGCCAATGCGCACGCAGTGCGTGGGCGCATCACCGCCGACATGTGGGAGAACATCAACGCCACCTGGCTTGAGATGCGCAACATCGCCAGCAATGGTCTGGGTCATTACGGCATCAGCCATTTCTGCGAGTGGGTCAAAGAGCGCTCTCATCTGTTCCGCGGGGCGACCTCGGGCACGATCATGCGCAACGATGCTTACTGCTTCATTCGCCTGGGCACCTTCCTCGAACGGGCCGACAACACCCTGCGGCTGCTGGACGCGCGCTACGAAATGTTCGGCGAGGAGTCGGAGGAGGTCAGTGACAACTCGGCCCGCGGCTACTACCAGTGGAGCGCCTTGCTGCGTGCCTTGTCATCCTTTGAGGCATTCAACGAGATCTACCGCAATGCGCCGGGCGCAGAGCAGGTCTCCGAGATGCTGCTGTTGCGCGGCGACGTGCCGCGCTCGCTGCACGCTTGTGTCGAGGAGCTGGACCAGATCCTTGCCAGCCTGCCAGGCAACAACGGACGTCCGGCTCAGCGCCTGGCTGCAGAGCTGAACGCGCGGCTGCGTTACACCGGGATCGACGAGATCCTGGGTTCGGGCCTGCACCTGTGGTTGACCGATTTCATTGCCCGGATTCGCCACCTGGGTCAGACCGTTCACGAGTCCTATCTGGAGGTCGTATGAAACTTTCCATACGCCACGACACCACCTACAGCTACGCCGATGAAGTCTGCACCAGCATCCAGTTCCTGCGTCTGACACCGCAAAACAGCGAGCGCCAGCGCATTTTGGAATGGCACCTGGAATTGCCGCGTTTGGTGCGCAGCCAGCTCGATCCTTACGGCAACATCCTGCATGTGTTAACGATGGACGAGCCCCATGGCGCCCTCGTGCTGACCGCCTATGGCCAGGTTGAAATCGACCAGACGCTGGACGTGGAGCACGACACTCAGTCGCCGCTGCCGTTCTTGCGCACCAGCCATCTGACCAAGACCGATGACGCCCTGAACGCTTTTGCCGTGCAGCACTGCGGCACGCGGCGTGACCGGGCGGCGCTGATCGACCTGATGAATGGCCTGGCCGATCACATGGTCTACAGCCCGGGCGCAACCACCGTGGACACCACCGCCGCGCAAGCCTTTGCCGCCGGGGTCGGGGTCTGTCAGGACCACACCCACGCGTTCCTGGCCTGCGCTCGTAGCCTGGGGATCCCGGCGCGTTATGTCTCCGGTTACCTGTGCACCGAAGATGAAAGCCATCTGGCTAGCCACGCCTGGGCCGAAGCCTGGCTCGACGATGGCTGGTACAGCTTCGACGTGACCAACCGGCTGATCCGGCCCGAGCGCCATTTGAAACTGGCGGTGGGCCTCGAGTACCTCGACGCCTGCCCGGTGCGCGGCATGCGTCGCGGGGGCGGGGCCGAGCAAATGCTTGCACGGGTGCAGGTGACGTCCCTGTTTCAGGTTCAGCACCAGTAAACCTTGCTCATAGCCGTAACGGTAACCGGCCATACCGTCATGGAGACGGTATGGCCGCTCATCCCCAATTCACGAGTTAACGCAAATGACTTATTGCGTCGCTATGCACTTGGCCGACGGACTGGTGTTCATCTCCGACTCACGGACCAATGCGGGTATCGACCAGATTTCAACGTTCCGTAAGTTGTTTATTTTCAGCACACCGGGCGAGCGGCTGATCGTGCTGCAAACGGCGGGCAACCTGGCCACCTCGCAATCGGTGGTCAACCTGCTCAAGCAGCGTTCCAGCGGGGCGGGTCAGCATCTGTTGAATGTCCGGACACTCTATGACGCCACCGTGCTGGTGGCCGAAACCTCCGCGAAGTCGTTGCCCGGGATCGTACCAAGTTGGCAGGCAAGATCGACCTGAGTTGCTCTTTTCTGGTCGGTGGGCAGATCGCGGACGGTCCCATGGACGTGTACAGCATTTATCCGCAAGGCAACTTCATTCAAGCGACTGAAGACACGCCGTTCCTGCAATTGGGTGAAAGCAAATACGGCAGGCCGATACTCGATCGTAACCTGACGTACCGGACGTCACTCGATGAGGGGCTGCGCTGCGGGCTGATATCGTTCGACTCGACCATGCGCAGCAACCTGTCGGTGGGCATGCCGCTGGATCTGCTGGTGTACAAGAAAGACAGCTTCACCTACACGCAAAGTTATCGCGTCACTCACGACGACCCCTACTTCATTCGTATCCGAATGCAGTGGGCTGCCGGACTGCACGACATGCTTGCCGCACTGCCGGAGCCGCCTGACGCCTACATGGCGGCGGCCACCAACAAAAACTAGCTCGTTACCTCTTTTACAGGCACCGCCCGGATTCCAGGGCGGTTTGTCTGCTGCTGAGTCAGCTTTCTTGAATGACCTTGGGTTGGTCAGTTTGCACGGATGAAACGCATTGCGAATGAGCGGCTGCCATTGAGGCAATCAGCACTGGATTGAATTAGAGGTGTTTTATGAAACGCAAATTACCGGCAGCAGCATGGATTCTGATAGCCATGACGTTGGGGATCGTGATTGGTTACATGGTGTTTATCAATTTCCCGGACAAGGAGTCGGCGACCAAAGTGGCGGGGTATATCTCCATTGTCTCGGATGTCTTTTTACGCTTGATCAAAATGCTGATCGGGCCACTGGTGTTCTCGACCCTGGTGGTCGGCATTGCGCATATGGGGGATGCCGCCTCGGTCGGACGCGTATTCGCCAAGTCCTTGGGTTGGTTTGTGACGGCTTCGCTAGTATCTCTGGTAGTGGGACTGGTCATGGCCAATCTGCTACAGCCTGGTCATAACCTTGGCCTTCCACTACCCGATATCGGTGCCCACACTAACCTTGCGACGTCAGCCTTTACCCTGAAGGATTTCGTCCTCCACCTGGTGCCCAAGTCCTTCGCCGAGGCAATGGCCAACAACGAAATCCTGCAGATCGTGGTGTTCTCCATGTTCTTCGGCGTCGCGCTGGCGGCGTTGGGCAAAAAGGCCGAACGCCTTGTCGGTCTGATAGAAGACCTGTCCCACGCCATGCTGAAAATCACCGGTTATGTGATGAAGCTGGCGCCCATCGCGGTGATGGCCGCCATGGCCGCGACCGTGTCGGTGAACGGGTTGGCAATCCTGTTGAAATTCGCTGTTTTCATGGGCGATTTTTATCTGGGGCTGTTCTTGTTGTGGGGACTGCTGGTGCTGGCTGGCCTGCTGTTTCTCGGGCCTCGAGTGTTCAAGCTGGTGGTGCTGATCAAGGAAGCCTTCCTGCTGTCCTTCGCCACGGCCAGTTCCGAGTCGGCCTACCCGAAAATCCTTGATGCTCTGGACCGCTTTGGTGTCAAGCGCAAAATTTCCAGTTTTGTCATGCCCATGGGGTACTCGTTCAATCTTGACGGCTCGATGATGTATTGCACCTTTGCTGTGCTGTTCATCGCTCAGGCCTATGGCATTGAACTGACCATCGGCACCCAGATCACCATGCTGTTGATCCTGATGCTGACCTCCAAGGGTATGGCTGGCGTACCGCGAGCCTCGCTGGTGGTGATCGCAGCGACCCTGAGCCAGTTCAACATCCCGGAAGCCGGGCTTCTGCTGATCCTGGGGGTTGATACCTTCCTCGATATGGGACGCTCGGCGACTAACGCCGTGGGCAATTCGATCGCGACCGCGGTGGTGGCCAAGTGGGAAGGGGAGTTGATGAGCGAAGAGGAGGCGCAGGTGCACGTCCAAATGCTTGATATTGAGAGTGCAACGTCAATGACCGCGCTGGCAAAGGTCTGAGAGACTAAGTTCAGCGGCTTATAAGCTCGAGTCATTTTCATGCTGATGGGAATGACCTCGAGCAGGCAATGCTCGCCAGTATTTGAGGCTTAACCTGTGCGAGTGCAATGACAGGGACAAGGAACAAGGACAGCTCAATCGGCCAGGATGGCCTGAGTTAGTTCAGGCCATGTTCTATGATAGAGAGAACTAATGCCACGTGAGGGGCAGGGCGTACGTTGCGAGCCAGCAAACCAAGCCCAGTGGCCTATGGTGTCGGGCTATCGACAGCACTAATTTCAGATGCGAAAGGTTTAATTTTTAATAACTCAACTAAACAGTCATTTAGTTGAGTTATAATCCATGGTTATTACTAGTAACAGTAGGAAGGTTAGAGTGTCTTCTTGATACTGGAACAACGGCGAGCGCTAAATGACCATTTCGGTAACGATCGATAGCTGCGTGTGGAATTATTTCTTCACCAATGATTTTGACCTATCCGTTGAATTGCCCTCTGAGCAGTTTTCCTTGTACATCACTAGGGAGGTTGAAATAGAACTGCTTCAGATCCCTGATATTTCCAAACACGGTGACGACAAACGTCCCTTCAAAGATTACGTCCGTAAAAGTATCGGGCTTTGTGAGGTTGAGACCACCGCTGTATTTGGCTTTGCTGAAGCAAACGTCCCAGGAGAGCCCGCGCGTTGTTTTCTACGTAACAGCTCCAAACGGAAATCTACCTCACTAGGGAAAAATGAGGCCGACGTTTCCTTGGCTGTAGCATCTTTCACATCTGTGCTTATCACAGCAGACAAGAAGGAAAATGCTTCTAGTGGTTCAAAAGGTCCAATACATGATGCTGCTGTCAATGGTGGACGAGTCCTGTATTTGCAGGACTTCGGGTCCAGTGGTTCTACATTGGGTGGTTTTATTGAAAAATATCTTGCCGATGCTGAAGCAGCCGGCACATGAGCTCGATGAGGATGCTGTAGAGACAGCAGGTCAGGTCTGAAGCTGGAACCAGGCTTCAAATCTAACCACCACACCGCTCCCACGTCCGTATAGGACGGTTCGCATAATGTATATTATGTTAAATGATGTGTCTGAATGGAACTTCCTTTGTGGTTGATGGCTGGCGACTCACACTCTTCAAAGACTGTGACACCTTGGACTACTGCGAGTACTGCAGGTCGTCTAATTGCCGTTTCGGGACACTTGAATCCTGGCAACGCGACGGAACTGATCCTGTTGACCTATTGAGTGTCTGGGGGCGTGAATGAATTACTCGGACGTTTGCTCGCTGCGCTATGAGCTTGTACGCAAAAGCTCGTTACCATTACCGATTCAGAAGCAATTGAGCCCACACGAGAGAAAGCCACCTATGAAAATCATGATCGAAGAATGGGATGGTGACGGTGCGATTCGAATTCCCGATGAGGCATTGCAGGAACTGGAGCTGGATGTCGGCGACGCTGTGTACCTGATAGAAGAATATGTCGGCAACACGCGCTGCCTTGTCCTATCAAAAACACCTCAAATCGCGGATCGAATAGACGAGTTCACTCAAGCTTGAAAGAGATACTCGCCTGACTGAGTGAGCCGCGCCCAGGTGCCCGAAAAAGCGAGTTCCCCTCTGGGGCTACTGTCTCAGTACAGCTAGGCGATGGGCAAGCGATTACTCGAACGCGGATAGATGGCACACAGCGCGCTTGACAGCCCAACCAGCCGCGAATAAATATACGAACCTCGTTCAGGGTGTGCCCAATTATGCGTACAACATCTCACGCTAACCTTTCCGCTATTGGCTTGATTGCCAAGGCGCAAGGTTGCGTTGCGCACGCCCTCAAATCGAAGAAACAGTCGCTCATGTGACCGGGGCGCGCTGTCCCGTCAGATGAGCTGACAGGACATTGAGCGCGACGGGCACCCTCCCCCTGCTTACCTCCTTCTACGCTTCTCAAGCTGTGCTCGATAGCCGAGCAACACACCTGACTCTTCCAGTGCGCGTACCCGTCGATGGCAAGGGGAAAGGCTCAGTCCTACGCGCTCGGCGAGTTCGGTAACCGAAAGGCGACCGTCCTTTTGCAATTCAGAAAGAATCTTGCGATCAATCCTGTCCATTTAGAAGAATCTCCCCGCCTGTAGCAATCTTCTGATTATCTTTGGAAGTAAACTCTAACAAGAATTCATTATTCTTCCTCGCATTAATAATTAGCGGAGAAGGACGATGCAGGCAGCGATGTGTAAGCAGCAACGGTGGGTAGCGCCATGACCTTGAGCGTTCTCGCTGCATTTTGGGCAGTGTCGATTCTATTCGTCATCACGCCGGGCGCAGATTGGGCCTATGCCATTTCGGCGGGCCTGAAGGGCCGAGTCGTCATACCCGCCGTGGGCGGGCTCTTGTCCGGCCATTTGATCGCAACAATGATTCAAACCAAAATCACTTGGTCAGCCAGGACTCAACGGTCGCGGAGCCGTGCTCGGCCTTCCTGCGACAAGCGATACGCGCAATGCGATGGCACAGCATGCCCTAGTAAATCTGCTTATGGGTCTCGAAGGACGGCGACCGAGAGACCTCGTGAATGTCCACGAGCTAGGACACAGGTGGACGCAATGACGATAAGGACGCTGGCAATACGCCACCCTGCTGGATGGAGCGCGGCTTATAGGTTGGGGCACATACTCAAGTTCAAGCCGACGCTAAACAAAACTGGCTCTTTATCGATGTGTTCCGTTTCCTGTTGTCGCCGACGCGTGTCCTGTTTTTTGGATGCTAGGCGTTATTCTTTTTCAGGCTTTCTGGGCTGCCAGCGCATAGCCCATGCGAATTTCTTTAAGGCCGGCCTCCTCCCACTTTCGTAGGGCCAAGCGTTTTTTTCGTGATCATTTTCGTAATACCGAACACAAATCCTCCACATAGTCGTAAAACCGGACACCGGTCTGCATCACGAAACAAATTAATCATAAAAAAATGATATATATCAAATAGTTACATTAAAAATCCCGGCAAAGCGCGATTGGTACAGATCCTGCTCTTCTTCAAGACCCCACGGCATTCAGATCTGCCCGGGGCGTTTCTAGATGAACCTGCATCAGCATCGTCATTACAACAAGAGAGAAAATAATGAACTCTGCCTTCAAGACCTTTGTTCCGGGCGCCTTGGCCCTCCTGTTGCTACTCCCTGTCGCACTGCAAGCAAAAGAAGTCGAAACCCAACAAAAACTGGCTAACGTCGTGATCCTCGCCACTGGCGGGACTATCGCCGGGGCCGGTGCCAGCACCGCCAACAGCGCCACTTATCAAGCGGCCAAAGTGGGCATCGAGCAGTTGATTGCCGGCGTTCCCGAGCTGAGTCAACTGGCCAATGTGCGTGGCGAGCAAGTGATGCAAATCGCTTCGGAAAGCATCACCA
>NZ_JBLYED010000022.1:0-99535 GCF_048515765.1 Pseudomonas sp. H11T01
ATCCCGAACTCAGCAGTGAAACGATGCATCGCCGATGGTAGTGTGGGGTTTCCCCATGTGAGAGTAGGTCATCGTCAAGATTAACTTCCGAAACCCCTATCTGCATCTGCAGGTAGGGGTTTTGTTTGTCCTCGAAAAAAGCATTCGGAGACTGGTACGGAGGTTGAATTGCATCTGGTTTCGTGGACATTCCGAACGACCGCTGTTGGATCAATCATTGTCGATCTGGAGTTCATGCAAAAGAAATCCAAGTGAGTCTGGCGCTGCGCTATGGCTTTTCTCCGAGCGTTGTTCATCCCAGGGCATAGAGTCATCGGTGCAGAAATCTCCAACACACTCCATGCTCAGCTCGGCCTCGATAAGTCCCAGTGGAATCCAAAAGTAAGGCGTCTCGCGCAGGGCATTAGGCACAGTCGAGCCACATTGCGAGCAAAAGTCATTTCTATACCCGCTGGGTTTGCGCCAGCTGTTGATTGCTCCTTGCCCTTCTTCCCATCGAAAATCACGGGCCCTTACCAGCGTGGCGAGATTATGGCCGACCCCGGTTTGCTTGCGGCATAGGGTGCAGTGGCAGCGATAAAAAAATCGTGGCTCAACCCCTAGAGAAAAGCGTACAACCCCACAAAGACATTGCCCTGACGTCATGGATATCTCCCTTGAAGAATTATGTGTCAGTGTTTCGTACTAGCTCTAGCATTGATATCGGAAAAGAGGTGGCCTTCATAGTTCGTGCCTCTGATTTCCTAGACACATCCGACTGGCTCCTTTTGGCCGATTCTGTTGTAAAAGTCGGTTTTCTCAAACTGCTCGAATATTGATGGGTAAAAACACATCTTTTGCACGCTGCTACGTAAAATCCGAGTCCGGAAGCCTCTGCTGAAAGCAAGGAGTTCAATCTCAGACGCGTACTTTTCTGTCGTGAGAACCAAGCCGGACTTTTTCAACAGAATCGGCCGTTATCTGCCTGATGTAGATGCAGTTAGCCATAGCGAAAAGGTGGGTTGAGAGAGCCAGGTGGTACAAAATTGGTACGAGCGGAATTGAAAACTGGCGTAACCCGTTGTCTTAATGCCCACAGCCTCCCAGTTAATTATGTGGGGCGCACAACATCAAAGGTGAATCGGAGCCGCGACCGGAAAAGAAACCGCGGCGACCGATCAATCAGGCGGCGGGGAGCAGGCCTTTCTGTTTAGCGACATGAGTCGCCAGTGCGTCCATCAAGTCCGGGGACAGGCAGTCATAGGGTTCCAGGCCGATCGAGCGCAAGCGCTCGCGGATAGCCTTCAATTGCGCTGGCGGTGTGCCGGTTTCGATGATGGAGGACACGAACGCCGCGAATCCCGGCGCAGCCCATCCGCTCTGTGGCGAAAGCTCGGTGTGGACGAAGTCCAGGCCATAAAACGCATGGTCCTTGTTCTCGATGCGCCCAAAGAGATGGGCGTGACACTGCTTGCAGGCGTGGCGCTGGATGGTGGCGGATTCGTCGACAATCGCCAGTTTTTCGCCGTGGGCAATGACGCTGACCTTATCTCGAGGCACTACCGCGATGACGGCGAATGTCGCGTTTTGTGGTTTCCAGCATTTGCTGCAGCCGCACGCGTGGTTATGCAGAGTTTGTGCGTCAATCTTGACCTCGACCTTGTCGGTCGCACACAGGCATTGCAGGGTGCCACCTGTGAAATTCGCGGCGGCGGGTTGGATACCATTGTCCAGTGCAGGGTGAAGTTGCAAGGTGCTCATGCTGGCGTCTCCGTTTCAGGGTGTCAGACAAAAGTGCCTGGGGTCGTGCCCCAGACCGGTAGTTCATCGGAACTCGATGACGGCGCGGATCGATTTGCCTCCATGCATCAGATCGAACCGCGGCGGATTTCGAAAAGGACACAGTGCATAAACGAGTGACCTCCTTCTGCCTGTCACAACTGACCGAAGTCGACCCACAGCGGCCGGTCATTCGTCTACGAAAGTGGGGTAGTTGATATGTCAACGGTCAACCGCGTTAGAGTAGGTCCATGGTGACCATGGAATCAGCTATACGGTAGCCCATCGCTTTGTAACCCGCCTGGCGCTTATCCCACATCCTCAGCAGCGCGATATTACCCCCGTCAACGAAGTCGATCACTCGCACGTCGGCCTTATCGGCATGCGATCGATGCAACCGCCCCGCATATTGCTGAAGGATTCCCTTCCATGAGATGGGCATTGCCAGCACCAGCGTGTCCAACGGCGGGTGATCGAAGCCTTCACCTACTAGTTTTCCTGTTGCCAACAGCACCCGTGGAGCATCAGGGGGAAGGGACTCAAGCTCATGCATACGGGAAATCCGCTGTTTCTTAGGCACTCGCCCATGAAGCGTGAAAAGGTTATGCACGCGCTGCTTCAATTCTAATTCAAGGGCATCCACATGTTCCGTCCGCTCCGTTAGCACTAGAATTTTTCGACCGTGTCCCAGCTCATAGCTGATTTGTAAGCGTGCCTCTCGATCAAGGCGTGGATCGAGGCGCCTGCACTTGCCATCGTTGATGGGCGCTAGGTGATGGGTAATCTGCTCATAGCGTTCGCACGCATAAGCCGCGCGCAGTTCGTGGAAGCCTTTGAGGTTGTGCGTATGGAGGATGTCTCGGGCGGGGCGTATGGCGCTCGGTTGGAAATCGAGGTAGCTCTCGTTCGGTGCCAGCAGGTTGCGGCTACCGTCGGGAGAGACCCGTTCGGCGTACCTGAGCGCTTCGCGAATATGGTCATCCACCGTGATCCAACGAGGCGCGGTTGCGCCGCCGCGGCCACCTTTAGTGCCATCCTGGATTTTTTCATCGTTAAATCCCGGGCCATCCTCCGACCGACACCAGCGCACGAACGCCTGCCAACGATCACTGTGCGCTTTGACGGTCCCATAATGCCCGCCGCCAAACAGATCTTTTAGCGCTTGCGGCCCGGCATAGCTCAGCTGCCGACCATAGCCAAAATTGCGCCCATCCCGTCTACCGACCAACGCCATGATCACATTCCTCTCGAAGCCAAACTCTTAAAACCTTCCCCCACGTCATCCCGCCAAGAATGTTGAGTGTCATCAGGGATCAAGGCCCCTGCGACCTGTGAGGGTTGTCCGCTAACGCGGTACTGGCGGCTCCTTACGGCCAGGAGCTTGGGCATCTCATGATCTGGCCTCCTGAACACTTCCGAAGACGTGGGCGGGGCTGCGAATGGCATAAGGCGTCTATGGAAATCCATGGTTTCTAGAAGATGGTTACGCTGATTTTTAGATTTTTCAAGTGAGGCCCTTCCAAGCAGGGCGGCTTTGCAGCCCTGCTTGGAAGGGCCCGCGTGGAAGGCAAAGCTGTGGAGATTTCACTGGCGTGTTAGCGCTGGAATGCGCCACGCTCATCCAGCAGCCCGTTCATGAGCCTCCTGCAAGGAGATGCTCGGATAGACACCAAGCGACACCCGCGCCGGCCGACCAAGGTACGTATAGCGGAAATGCCAGTACTTGCGCCCTTCGGCTGAACCAAAAGGGCAAGACCCGAACTATCATCCAGTGTGTATTGCTTGTCGGTAGGCTTGGACGCTTTGACTTGCAAGGCGGTGAGGGGCATGGCTGTACACCTCCGGTTCTCGAACTGGAATCTGTACAGAAAATGTACCAAAAAGAGGCTGGCTTGCAAGGGACGGGGATGGAATCCCAGAGACCAAAAAGCCCGCAGTTAGCGGGCTCTAGGGGTGTTGCGTAGACGCTGGTAGTCGTCTATGTACTGCTATATGGTGCCCCGAGGGAGACTCGAACTCCCACTCCTTTCGAAAACGGATTTTGAATCCGCCGCGTCTACCAATTCCGCCATCAGGGCTCAATGGCGGCGAAGTATAGAGATGAGATTACCGTTGGTCAATCACGTTTCGTGGTGAATTTTTACTATTTCCGCTAAACTTTCCGGCCCTGCTAGACGAACCCCATCATGCGCGTTGCTGACTTTACCTTCGAGCTCCCTGATTCCTTGATTGCTCGCCATCCTTTGGCTGAGCGTCGTGGCAGTCGCCTGTTGACCCTGGATGGGGTCAGCGGCGCCCTCGCACACCGTCAATTCACTGATTTGCTTGAGCATTTGCGCCCGGGCGATGTGATGGTGTTCAACAATACCCGGGTGATTCCGGCGCGGCTGTTTGGCCAGAAGGCTTCCGGCGGCAAGCTGGAAATTCTGGTTGAGCGGGTGCTCGACAGCCATCGGGTGCTGGCCCATGTGCGGTCCAGCAAGTCGCCCAAGCCCGGTTCGAAGATCCTTATCGACGGCGGTGGCGAAGCCGAGATGCTGGCGCGCCATGATGCGTTGTTCGAGCTGGGGTTTGCCGAGGAAGTGCTGCCGCTGCTTGATCGCGTCGGGCATATGCCGTTGCCACCTTATATAGACCGCCCGGATGAAGGCTCGGACCGCGAGCGTTATCAGACGGTCTACGCCGAGCGCCTGGGCGCGGTGGCGGCGCCGACGGCGGGGCTGCATTTCGATCAGCCGCTGATGGAGGCGATTGCCGCCAAGGGCGTCGAGACGGCGTTTGTGACCCTGCACGTGGGCGCCGGGACGTTTCAGCCGGTGCGCGTGGAGCGTATCGAAGATCACCACATGCACAAGGAGTGGCTGGAAGTTGGCCAGGATGTGGTGGATGCAGTCGCCGCTTGCCGTGCCCGTGGTGGGCGGGTGATTGCGGTGGGGACCACCAGCGTGCGTTCGCTGGAAAGCGCGGCCCGCGATGGCGTGCTCAAGCCGTTCAGTGGCGACACCGATATCTTTATCTACCCGGGCCGGCCGTTTCATGTGGTCGATGCCCTGGTGACCAACTTCCATTTGCCCGAATCCACATTGTTGATGCTGGTTTCGGCGTTCGCCGGTTATCCCGAAACCATGGCTGCCTATGCAGCGGCCGTCGAGCATGGGTACCGCTTTTTCAGCTACGGTGATGCGATGTTCATCACCCGTAACCCTGCGCCAACTGCCCCCAAGGGTTTGGCCCCTGAGGATCAAGCATGAGTCGTATGTCTTTTGAGTTGCTCGCCACTGATGGCAAGGCTCGTCGTGGTCGTCTGACCTTTCCCCGCGGTACCGTCGAAACCCCTGCGTTCATGCCGGTCGGCACGTACGGCACGGTCAAGGGCATGCTGCCGCGTGATATCACCGCCACGGGCGCTGAAATTATTCTCGGCAACACCTTTCACCTGTGGCTGCGTCCTGGCACTGAAGTGATCAAGAAGCACGGCGACCTGCATGATTTCATGCAGTGGAAAGGCCCGATTCTGACCGACTCCGGCGGTTTTCAGGTGTTCAGCCTGGGCGCGATGCGCAAGATCAAGGAGGAGGGCGTGACCTTCGCCTCGCCGGTCGATGGCGCGAAAGTGTTCATGGGTCCGGAAGAGTCGATGCAGGTTCAGCGCGATCTGGGCTCGGATATCGTGATGATTTTCGACGAATGCACGCCGTACCCGGCCGATGAAGACGTTGCGCGAGTGTCCATGGAGCTGTCGTTGCGCTGGGCTCTGCGTTCGAAGAATGCCCATGGCGACAACACGGCCGCGCTGTTCGGTATCGTTCAGGGCGGCATGCACCAGGACCTGCGCATGCGCTCCCTGGAAGGCCTGGACAAGATCGGCTTCGACGGCCTGGCCATCGGCGGTTTGTCGGTGGGCGAGCCCAAGCACGAGATGATCAAGGTACTGGATTACCTGCCAGGCCTGATGCCGGCTGACAAACCTCGTTACCTTATGGGCGTTGGCAAACCGGAAGATCTGGTTGAGGGTGTGCGCCGCGGTGTGGACATGTTCGATTGCGTGATGCCAACCCGCAATGCCCGCAATGGGCATCTGTTCATTGATACTGGCGTGCTGAAGATTCGCAACGCGTTCCATCGCCATGATGATTCGCCGCTGGATCCGACCTGCGATTGCTATACCTGCCAGAACTTCTCCCGCGCTTATCTGCATCATCTGGACAAGTGCGGCGAAATGCTGGGTAGCATGTTGAATACCATCCACAATTTGCGCCATTACCAGGTGCTTATGGCTGGTTTGCGCGAGTCTATTCAACAGGGTACATTGGCCGCCTTTGTCGATGCCTTCTATGCCAAACGCGGGTTACCTGTTCCGCCTCTGGACTGAGTTTTCTGACCCTAAGATTCAATATTTGCAACTGGAGTGCTAAATGAGCTTTTTGATCCCTGCCGCTTTCGCGGACGCCGCTGCACCTGCCGCTGCTGGCCCTATGGGCGGTGGTTTTGAATGGATTTTCCTGGTCGGCTTCCTGGTCATTTTCTACCTGATGATCTGGCGTCCACAGGCCAAGCGCGCCAAAGAGCAGAAGAACCTGCTGGGCAACTTGCAAAAAGGTGACGAAGTTGTGACCTCCGGTGGTATCGCCGGCAAGATCACTAAAGTGGCCGACGATTTCGTGGTTCTTGAAGTTTCCGACTCGGTAGAGTTGAAGTTCCAGAAAGGCGCCATCGCCGCCACGCTGCCAAAAGGCACGCTGAAAGCGATCTAAGTTCCAACTTCTACCAATCGACGGGGCGCGCAAGGCGCCCCGCGTCATAAGCGGGCGGCGTGATGCTGAACAAATACCCTCTGTGGAAATACGTATTGATCCTGGCGGTGCTGGCGATCGGTATTATTTATTCCGCTCCCAATTTATATCCTGACGATCCGGCTATTCAGATCAGTGGCGCCAGTACCGCGCTGCAGGTCAATCAGGCCGATCTGGATCGTGTGAGCAAAGCGCTTACCGATGCCGGGATCGCGGTAAAGGCTTCCGCTGTGTCGGCGAACGGCAAGGGCGGTCTGGTGCGTCTGACCAAGCAGGAAGATCAACTTCCAGCCAAAGACGTTGTGCGCAAGGCGTTGGGTGATGACTATGTCGTCGCACTGAACCTGGCACAGACCACGCCACAATGGCTGCGCAGCCTTGGCGCGCACCCGATGAAGCTGGGTCTGGACTTGTCCGGTGGTGTGCACTTCCTGCTGGAAGTGGACATGGATAAAGCCCTTGATGCACGCCTGAAAGTCTATGAAGGCGACGTCAAGAGCCTGTTGCGTAAAGAGCGCGTGCGCTATCGCAGCCTGCCGCAACTGGGCGGTGCCATTCAGCTGGGCTTCAGTGATGAAGCGTCCCGCGAACAGGCCCGTGCACTGATCCGCAAGAGCTTCAACGATTTCGACGTGACTCCGGCCGACCTCAATGGCCAGGCAGTGCTGCGTCTGGCGATGACCCCGGCCAAGCTGGCGGAAATCCGTGAATACTCCATCAAGCAGAACTTGACCACGGTACGTAACCGCGTCAACGAGCTGGGTGTTGCCGAACCTATCGTTCAGCGTCAGGGTGCCAACCGTATCGTGGTTGAGCTGCCGGGCGTGCAGGACACCGCTGAAGCCAAGCGGATCCTCGGCAAGACTGCCAACCTTGAATTCCGTCTGGCTGCAGAGCCAGGTGCTTCGAAAGCCACTTCCGAGACTTTCGAGTTCCGTGAAGGCAAGCGTCCGCCTGCGCAAATCGAACGTGGTCTGATCATCACTGGTGACCAGGTCACTGACGCCAAGGCTGGTTTCGGTGAGCACGGTACTCCAGAAGTGAATATCCGTCTCGACGGTCACGGCGGCGAACTGATGAGTCGTGCGACTCGCTCCAACGTCGGTCGCAGCATGGCGGTGATCTTCATTGAGCAGCGGCCTGTCACCACTTACGTCAAGCAAATGGTCAACGGTGTCGAGAAAGACGTGCCGGTCCAGACCTTCAAGGAAGAGAAGAAGATCATCAGCCTGGCGACCATTCAGTCGCCGCTGGGTGCTCAGTTCCGCATTACTGGCCTGAACGGTCAGGGCGAGTCTTCCGAGCTGGCCCTGCTGCTGCGTGCTGGTGGTTTGGCGGCGCCGATGTACTTCGCTGAAGAGCGGACCATTGGTCCGAGCCTGGGTGCTGACAACATCACCAAGGGTATCAATGCATCCTTGTGGGGCATGTTGTTCGTTTCGCTGTTCATCATGGCTATCTACCGCTTCTTCGGCATCATTGCCACGGTCGCGCTGGCAGTGAACATGGTGCTGCTGCTGGCCTTGATGTCCTTGTTGGGTGCGACGCTGACCTTGCCAGGTATCGCCGGTATCGTTTTGACCATGGGTATGGCGGTCGACGCCAACGTGCTGATCTTCTCGCGGATACGTGAAGAGATCGCTGCCGGCATGACTGTGCAACGAGCAATCAACGAAGGCTTCGGCCGGGCATTCACCGCGATTCTCGACGCCAACCTGACCACTCTGTTGGTCGGCGGGATTCTCTTTGCCATGGGCACAGGCCCCGTCAAAGGCTTTGCGGTGACCATGTCCCTCGGGATCTTTACCTCGATGTTCACGGCCATCATGGTGACCCGCGCGATGGTCAACCTGATCTTCGGCGGTCGTGACTTCAAGAAGTTGTGGATTTAAGGGGCTGCCATGTTACGTACAATCAACTTCATGGGCGTTCGCAACGTTGCGTTCGGCGTCACATTGCTCCTTACGGCTCTTGCGTTGTTCAGCTGGTTCCATAAGGGCCTCAACTACGGTCTGGACTTCACCGGCGGTACGCTCATCGAGCTGACCTACGAGCGTCCGGCCGATGTCACCAAGGTTCGTACCCAGTTGACAGAAGCCGGGTACCACGAAGCTATCGTTCAGAGCTTCGGTGCGACCACCGACCTGTTGGTGCGCATGCCAGGTGAGGACCCGCAACTGGGTCACCAGGTGGCTGAAGCGCTGCAGAAGGTTGGCGGGGATAACCCGGCCGTGGTCAAGCGCGTCGAGTTCGTCGGTCCGCAGGTGGGTGAGGAACTG
Source organism: Pseudomonas sp. H11T01 (assembly GCF_048515765.1). Lineage (NCBI taxonomy): Bacteria > Pseudomonadati > Pseudomonadota > Gammaproteobacteria > Pseudomonadales > Pseudomonadaceae > Pseudomonas > Pseudomonas sp. H11T01. Next base: position 8,831 of record NZ_JBLYED010000022.1, read on the forward strand.
CGCGACCAGGGCGGCCTCGGCATGCTGATGGCGCTGGGCGGTATCATGATCTACCTGGCGTTCCGCTTTCAGTGGAAATTCGCGGTCGGTGCCATTGTCTCGCTGATCCACGACGTGGTCGTGACCCTGGGTATCCTGTCGTTCTTCCAGATCACCTTCGACCTGACGGTGCTGGCGGCGGTGCTGGCGATCATCGGTTACTCGCTGAACGACACTATCGTGGTATTCGACCGGGTTCGTGAGAACTTCCGGGTGCTGCGCAAGGCCAGCCTGATCGAGAACATCAACATTTCGACCACGCAAACCCTGCTGCGGACCATGGCGACCTCGATTTCCACCTTGCTGGCGATCGCGGCGCTGCTGTTCTTTGGTGGCGATAACTTGTTCGGCTTCTCCATCGCGCTGTTTGTCGGTGTTCTGGCGGGTACCTACTCGTCGATCTACATCGCCAACGTGGTGTTGATCTGGCTGAACCTGAGCACTGAGGATCTGATTCCTTCGGTCAACACTGAAAAGGAAGTCGACGACCGCCCATAACGGCAATCGTCCCTCCCGGTTTCAGCCAAAAGGCGCGAGTATTGAACTCGCGCCTTTTTTTGTGCTCCAAGGCTGGGAGAAGCGCGGGCATGTCCCGCATGTGATAGTCAGGAGGTTCATGATGAACAAGTCGATGCTGGTGGGTGCGGTACTGGGTGCTGTCGGTGTAACTGCCGGGGGTGCCGTAGCCACCTATAAGCTGGTTAATAGCGGCCCTGAGTATGCGCAAGTGCTGGCAGTTGAGCCGGTCAAAACACAGATCAAAACACCGCGTGAGGTCTGCAAGGACGTCACCGTGACCCGGCAGGCGCCGGTGAAGGATCAGCACCAGATTATGGGTACGGTGATCGGTGCTGTCGGCGGTGGTTTGTTGGGCAACATGGTGGGTGGCGGTAATGGCAAGAAGCTCGCCACCGTTGCGGGCGCAGTTGGCGGCGGTTACGCCGGCAACAAGGTCCAGGAAAACATGCAGAACAAGGACACGTACACCACGACTCAGACCCGCTGCAATACGGTCAATGACATCAGCGACAAGGTCGTGGGTTATGACGTGAGGTATTCGTTGAATGGCAAGGAAGGCAAAGTGCGCATGGATCGTGATCCAGGCAACCAGATTCCGGTCAATAAAGACGGCCAGCTGATTCTGGGTCAGAACCAACCAGCTCAATAACGCTGAAGATCCAATTGTAGGAGCGTCGACCGGCTGCTCCTGCAGTGATTGTGGTTTGCAGGGAGATCGAGTTCAGCGCTCAAATCCCGCCCATAAAAAAAGCACCTAAAGAGGTGCTTTTTTTTGTGCCTGAAACTTAGCGTTTCAGCGAAGCAGGCAGGTGCGGTTGGATGGCCGTCAGTACTGCTTTGAAGCATTTGGTGTTGCCGGCAACAACGTGGCCTTTTTCAAGGAAGTCGTGACCGCCGGTGAAGTCGCTCACCAGGCCGCCAGCTTCCTGGATCAGCAGGGCGCCTGCAGCCATGTCCCACTCGGACAGGCCCGACTCCCAGAAGGCGTCGTAGCGACCGGCGGCAACGTAGGCCAGGTCGAGGCTGGCGGCACCAGCGCGGCGGATGCCGGCGGTCTGGCCAACCAGGCTGCGGAACATGCCCAGGTAGTTGTCGAGGTTGTCCATCTGATCATCGCGGAACGGGAAGCCCGTGCCGAGCAGGGCGCCTTCAAGGCTGGTGCGACCACTGACACGCAGGCGACGACCGTTGAGCTGAGCGCCGCGACCACGGCTGGCGGTGAATTCTTCCTGGCGAACCGGGTCCAGAACCACAGCGTGTTCCAGGCGTCCGCGGTATTTGCAGGCGATGCTGACAGCGAAGTGTGGAACGCCGCGCAGGAAGTTGGTGGTGCCGTCCAGTGGGTCAATGATCCACAGGTATTCTTCACCTTCGCCGCTGCCCGGGTGCATGCCGGTTTCTTCGCCGAGGATGGCGTGAGTCGGGTAGGCCTTGCGCAACGCGTCGATGATCTTTTGCTCGGCGGCACGATCAATTTCGGACACGTAGTCCTTGGCGTCTTTTTCGTCGACCTTAATGGTATCCAGGCGCTCGATGGAGCGGAAAATCAATTCACTGGCGCTGCGGGCGGCGCGCAGCGCGATATTCAGCATGGGCTGCATGGATGTGTCACCTAAGGTTGTTAAAGAAAGCCGAGCATTCTATCAGAAACTTTCTACAGATGAAGGTCGACGTTCGCTTTCATAGCTTAACGCCAGGATGGTCTGTAAGATTTGCTCCCCTTTCCTGTGTCCGAGAGCGCCTCCCTTGCTGCAAAACATTCGTGTCGTCCTGGTCAATACCAGCCATCCCGGGAACATCGGCGGGGCTGCGCGTGCCATGAAGAACATGGGGCTGACGCGGCTGGTGCTGGTCGAGCCGCGGCTTTTCCCGCACCACGAGGCCGACGCACGGGCCTCGGGTGCTGGGGATATCCTTGAAAATGCGCAAGTCGTCGCCACTTTGGAAGATGCCCTGGTCGGCTGCAATCTGGTGTTGGGCACCAGCGCTCGTGACCGTCGCATCCCGTGGCCACTGCTCGACCCCCGTGAGTGCGGGGTGAAGGTGGTCGAGGAGGCCGAGCAAGGTGCCGAGATTGCCTTGGTGTTTGGTCGTGAAGATTCCGGCCTGACCAACGAAGAGCTGCAACGATGTCATTATCACGTGCATATCCCATCCGACCCTGAGTTCAGCTCGCTGAACCTGGGGGCGGCGGTGCAGGTGCTGAGTTATGAAGTGCGCATGTCCTGGTTGGCGGCTCAAGGCCAGCCAAGCAAGGTTGAGAAGGATGAAGTGGCGTCCACCAAGAGTGGTGAGCTGGCGACCATGGATGAGCTAGAGCGATTCTATGAGCACCTGGAGCAGACCCTGGTGGCCATCGAGTTCCTCGATCCTGAAAAACCACGGCACTTGATGGCGCGCCTGCGCCGGTTGTACGGACGCAGCTCGGTCAGCCGGGCCGAAATGAATATTTTGCGTGGCATCCTCACGGAAACCCAGAAAGCGGCCCGTGGCGAGCTTCTTAAACGGAAGGATTAATGATGTTCGAGCGTTTGCGTGAAGATATTCAGAGTGTTTTCCATCGTGATCCGGCGGCGCGTAACGCTTTTGAGGTGCTGACCTGCTATCCCGGTCTGCATGCCATCTGGATCCATCGTCTGGCTTCGGCTTTGTGGGGGATGGGCTGGAAGTGGCTGGCGCGGGTGGTGTCGAACTTCGGTCGCTGGTTGACCGGAATCGAGATTCATCCGGGGGCCAGGGTCGGTCGGCGCTTCTTTATTGATCACGGCATGGGCATTGTGATTGGTGAAACCGCCGAGATCGGCGATGACGTCACGCTTTACCAGGGGGTGACCCTCGGCGGTACCAGTTGGAACAAAGGCAAGCGCCATCCGACGCTGGAAGACGGCGTAGTGGTAGGGGCGGGCGCCAAGGTGTTGGGCCCGTTCACGGTCGGTGCCGGGGCGAAGGTCGGTTCCAATGCGGTGGTGACCAAGGCTGTGCCGGCGGGTGCGACGGTGGTCGGCATTCCGGGGCGGATCATCATGAAGTCCGACGACGAGCTGGAAGCCAGGCGCAAAGCGATGGCGGAAAAAATCGGCTTCGATGCCTACGGTGTCGGCGAAGACATGCCAGATCCGATCGCGAGGGCCATTGGTCAGTTGCTCGATCACCTGCAGGCAGTGGATGGTCGTCTCGAAGGCATGTGCGGTGCGCTCAAGGATCTGGGCAGTAATTACTGCGCCAAGGACCTGCCCGAACTGCGCGAAGAAGACTTTGCCTGTGTAAAAGGCAAGGATGAGAGTCAGGTCGGCTAACGTCCATCGATGCTTTTTGTAGCGGCTGGCGCAGTCTGCGTTCGGCTGCTGCAGAGTCCTGCTGGGGTGGAACCAGGGCGTGCCATTGCCCCGCAGACCCTGCTATCATTCGCGCGCTCTTTCGCTGGTAAACCCGAGTAAAACGCTAGGTCTTATAGTTGACTTAAATACTCGGGAATTGCATACTCGCCCCCATTCCGAAACTCCGTGGTACTTGTCCATGAGACTGACTACAAAAGGCCGATACGCCGTAACTGCCATGCTTGACTTGGCGTTGCACGCGCAAAACGGGCCGGTGTCCCTGGCTGATATCTCTGAGCGCCAAGGCATCTCCCTGTCCTATCTCGAACAGCTTTTCGCCAAATTGCGCCGCAGCAATCTGGTGTCCAGTGTCCGTGGTCCCGGTGGTGGCTATCAGCTATCGCGTGACATGCAGGGGATCCAGGTCGCCCAGGTGATCGATGCGGTGAATGAGTCGGTCGATGCAACTCGTTGCCAGGGGCTTGGTGACTGCCATGCCGGTGACACTTGCCTGACCCACCACTTGTGGTGCGATCTCAGCCTGCAGATCCATGAATTTCTGAGCGGTATCAGCTTGGCTGACCTTGTGACTCGCCGTGAGGTGCAAGAAGTAGCCCAGCGTCAGGACCTGCGCCGCAGTAATAGCAAGGCGCCGCGTCTGGATAAGATTGAAGCGTCCGCCGTCGAATGACTGCCATAGAGCTAGCGGCACGCCAGCCAGCCTGATTTAGGAGATAGTCCATGAAATTGCCGATTTACCTTGATTACTCTGCGACCACCCCGGTTGATCCGCGTGTCGCGCAAAAGATGAGTGAATGCCTGCTGGTCGACGGAAACTTCGGTAACCCGGCGTCCCGTTCTCACGTGTTTGGCTGGAAAGCCGAAGAATCCGTGGAAAACGCTCGCCGTCAGGTCGCTGACCTGGTCAACGCCGACCCGCGTGAAATCGTCTGGACCTCCGGTGCCACCGAGTCCGACAACCTGGCAATCAAGGGTGTCGCGCATTTCTATGCCACTAAAGGCAAGCACCTGATCACCACCAAGATCGAACACAAGGCTGTCCTCGACACCATGCGCCAACTGGAGCGTGAAGGTTTCGAAGTCACCTACCTCGAGCCTCGTGAAGATGGTCTGGTTACGCCTGAAATGATCGAAGCTGCACTGCGTGAGGACACCATTCTGGTGTCGGTCATGCACGTGAACAACGAAATCGGCACCATCAACGACATCGCGGCCATCGGCGAACTGACCCGTTCCAAAGGGATCCTGTTCCACGTCGACGCCGCACAGTCCACCGGCAAGGTCGAGATCGACCTGTCGAAGCTGAAAGTCGACCTGATGTCCTTCTCTGCCCACAAAACCTACGGCCCTAAAGGCATCGGCGCACTGTACGTGAGCCGCAAGCCGCGTGTTCGCATCGAAGCGACCATGCACGGCGGCGGTCACGAGCGTGGCATGCGCTCCGGCACTCTGGCGACTCACCAGATCGTTGGCATGGGCGAAGCGTTCCGTGTAGCCAAGGAAGACATGGTTGCCGAAAACGTACGAATCAAAGCCCTGAGCGACCGTTTCTTCAAGCAGGTCGAAGAGCTGGAAGAGCTGTACATCAATGGCAGCATGACTTCCCGCGTACCGCACAACCTGAACCTGAGCTTCAACTACGTTGAAGGCGAGTCGCTGATCATGGCGCTCAAGGATCTGGCGGTTTCCTCGGGTTCGGCCTGCACCTCGGCTTCCCTGGAGCCTTCGTACGTTCTGCGCGCCCTGGGCCGCAACGACGAACTGGCGCACAGCTCGATCCGTTTCACCTTCGGCCGTTTCACCACCGAAGAAGAAATCGACTACGCCGCGAAGAAAGTGTGCGAGGCCGTTACCAAGCTGCGCGCTCTGTCGCCGCTGTGGGATATGTACAAAGATGGCGTCGACATTTCGAAAATCGAGTGGGCGGCACACTGAATTTAAGTCGCCGCAAACGGGCCCTGTAAAACCTATCGAATACCGAGGGTTATAGGGCCTCAAGAGCGACTCTCTGATGAGTGAGGATTAAGAATCATGGCTTACAGCGAAAAGGTCATCGACCACTACGAAAACCCGCGCAATGTCGGCAAGATGGATGCGGAAGATCCTGATGTCGGCACCGGCATGGTCGGCGCTCCAGCATGCGGCGATGTAATGCGCCTGCAGATCAAGGTCAACGAACAAGGCATCATCGAAGACGCCAAATTCAAGACTTATGGTTGCGGTTCGGCCATCGCCTCCAGCTCCCTGGCGACCGAGTGGATGAAAGGCAAGACTCTGGATGAAGCAGAGACCATCAAGAACACTCAGCTGGCTGAAGAACTGGCCTTGCCGCCGGTAAAAATTCACTGCTCGGTACTCGCTGAAGACGCTATCAAAGCGGCCGTTCGCGATTACAAGCAGAAGAAAGGCTTGATCTGACTTTCAAGATTTGGCGACGAGTAAGGAGTCACCGATGGCTATCAGCATGACAGAAGCGGCTGCTCAACACGTGCGACGCTCCCTCAATGGGCGCGGCAAAGGTGAAGGAATTCGTCTGGGTGTTCGCACCACAGGCTGTTCCGGTCTTGCCTACGTGCTGGAGTTTGTCGACGAGGTGGTTGCAGACGATCAGGTGTTCGAAAGTCACGGCGAGAAAGTGATCATCGATCCGAAAAGCCTGGCGTACCTGGACGGCACTGAGCTCGATTTCGTCAAGGAAGGGTTGAACGAAGGCTTCAAGTTCAACAACCCCAACGTGCGCGGTGAATGTGGCTGCGGCGAAAGCTTCAACATCTGAGGCTGGTCGTGGGTACTCCTTGTCATTTCGCTTTATTTGAACTGCGGCCGGGTTTCCGTCTGGATCTCGAGCAGTTGGCTACGCGCTACCGAGAGTTGGCGCGCGGCGTTCATCCAGACCGCTTTGCTGACGCTTCCGAGCGCGAGCAGCGGCTGGCGCTAGAGCAATCCGCGAGCCTCAACGAGGCCTACCAGACGCTCAAAAATCCCCCCAAGCGCGCACGATACCTGCTCGCCATGGGCGGTCGCGAGCTGCCGCTGGAGGTCACGGTGCATGATCCGGAGTTTCTTCTGCAGCAGATGGAGTTGCGTGAAGAGCTCGAAGACCTGCAAGACAGTTCCGACCTGGCCGGCGTTGCCGTGTTCAAGCGCCGCTTGAAGGTCGCGCAGGATGAACTGAACGAAAGCTTCGCAGCCTGTTGGGATGATGCAGCGCAACGTGAACAGGCCGAACGCCTGATGCGACGCATGCAGTTCCTCGACAAGCTCACCTACGAAGTGCGCCAGTTAGAAGAGCGCCTCGACGATTAACCCAGTGCCGCTCCGGTCGCACGCCTGATATACAGATAAGTCCTGATAACGATGGCCCTACTGCAGATCGCCGAACCCGGCCAAAGTCCTCAACCGCACCAGCGTCGTCTGGCTGTGGGGATCGACTTGGGCACTACCAATTCGCTGGTCGCTGCATTGCGCAGTGGTCTTTCCGAGCCTCTGGCCGACGCAGAAGGGCGGGTCATCCTGCCGTCTGCCGTGCGCTATCACGCGGATCGCGTCGAAGTTGGCGAGTCGGCCAAGCTGGCCGCCGCTACCGATCCTTTGAACACCGTGCTGTCGGTCAAGCGCTTGATGGGTCGTGGTCTGTCCGACGTCAAGCAATTGGGCGATCAACTGCCCTACCGCTTTGTCGGCGGCGAGTCGCACATGCCGTTCATCGATACGATCCAGGGCCCAAAAAGCCCGGTCGAAGTCTCCGCCGATATCCTTAAGGTGCTTCGTCAGCGCGCCGAGGCAACTCTGGGTGGCGAACTGGTAGGCGCGGTGATCACGGTTCCGGCCTATTTTGATGATGCTCAGCGTCAAGCTACCAAAGATGCGGCCAAACTGGCCGGTCTGAATGTGCTGCGTTTGCTCAATGAGCCAACCGCCGCCGCTGTGGCTTACGGTCTGGATCAACACGCCGAAGGCCTGGTCGCCATTTACGACCTGGGCGGCGGCACTTTCGACATTTCGATTCTGCGCCTGACTGGCGGTGTGTTCGAAGTCCTGGCTACCGGTGGCGACAGCGCCCTGGGCGGCGATGACTTCGACCACGCTATCGCGGGCTGGATCATTGAGAGCGCCGGTCTGTCCGCCGACCTCGATCCGGGTGCGCAACGTAATCTGCTGCAAAACGCTTGCGCGGCTAAAGAAGCGCTGACGAATGCCGCGACCGTTGAAGTCGCTTACGGCGACTGGAAAGCTCAGCTGACCCGTGAAGCCTTTGATGCACTGATCGAGCCGATGGTTGCTCGCAGCCTGAAAGCTTGCCGTCGCGCCGTGCGTGACTCCGGCATCGAGCTGGAAGAAGTCCATGCAGTGGTCATGGTTGGCGGCTCGACGCGCGTGCCTCGCGTGCGCGAAGCCGTTGCCGAAGCCTTTGGTCGCGAACCGCTGACCGAAATCGATCCGGATCAAGTGGTGGCCATCGGTGCTGCGATTCAGGCCGATACCCTGGCGGGTAACAAACGCGATGGCGGCGAGTTGCTGTTGCTTGACGTGATTCCGCTGTCTCTGGGGCTGGAAACCATGGGCGGCCTGATGGAGAAGGTGATTCCGCGCAATACCACCATCCCCGTCGCCCGCGCCCAGGACTTTACCACTTATAAAGATGGCCAGTCGGCCATGGCGATCCACGTGTTGCAGGGCGAGCGCGAACTGATCAGCGACTGCCGTTCCCTGGCACGCTTCGAACTGCGCGGTATTCCGGCGATGGTGGCCGGCGCGGCGAAGATTCGCGTGACCTTCCAGGTCGATGCCGATGGTCTGCTCAGTGTCTCGGCCCGCGAATTGGGTTCGGGCGTTGAAGCCAGCATCCAGGTCAAACCGTCCTACGGCCTGACCGACGGCGAAATTGCCAAGATGCTCAAGGATTCGTTCCAGCATGCCAACGACGACAAGGTCGCCCGGGTGCTGCGTGAACAGCAGGTCGATGCCCAGCGTCTGATCGAGGCGGTGCAGGGCGCCCTCGATGTCGACGGTGAACGCCTGCTCGACGCCGAAGAGCGCATGGTCATCGAATTGCAGATGCAGGAACTGACCGAATTGATGAAAGGCACCGATGGTTACGCCATCGAGCAGCAGACCAAGCGTCTGTCGCAAGTGACCGATGCCTTTGCAGCCCGCCGCCTGGACTCGACGGTGAAAGCCGCTCTGGCGGGGCGCAACCTGAATGAAATCGAGGAATAACTGATGCCGCAGATCATTTTTCTGCCACACGCCGAGCATTGCCCGGACGGTATGGTTGTAGAGGCTGAGACCGGTCAATCCATTCTCGACGTGGCTCATGACAACCATATCGAGATCGAGAGCGCTTGCGGCGGCGTCTGCGCCTGCACCACGTGTCACTGCATCATTCGCGAAGGTTTCGACTCGCTGAATGAGGCTGATGAGCTGGAAGAAGACTATCTTGATCGGGCCTGGGGTCTGGAGGCTCAGTCGCGGCTGACCTGTCAGGCCATCGTCGGAACTGAAGACCTGACCATCGAAATCCCGAAATATTCGCTTAACCATGCAGCCGAAGCGCCGCACTGATTCAAGGAATTGTCATGAGTCTTAAATGGGTTGATGTACTGGAAATCGCGATCCAACTGGCTGAAAGCAAGCCGGATGTAGATCCGCTTTCGGTTAACTTCGTCGATCTGCACCGCTGGGTTCTGGAATTGCCGGATTTTAGTGACGATCCCAAGCATGGTGGCGAGAAAGTGCTCGAGGCCATTCAGGCTGCCTGGATCGAAGAAGCAGACTGAACGCACCCTACGCAGTTAGGCAATCCCCCTAAACCCGCGTATAATTCGCGGGTTTAATTTTTCGTATTAATCACCGTTTCTGGAGTTACACCATGGCTGTTCAACGTACTTTCTCCATCATCAAGCCTGACGCCGTTGCTAAAAACGTTATCGGCGAGATCGTCACTCGTTTCGAAAAAGCTGGCCTGCAGGTCGTAGCTTCGAAAATGAAGCAACTGTCCAAGGCTGAAGCTGAAGGCTTCTACGCTGAGCACAGCGCCCGTGGTTTCTTCGGCGACCTGGTTGCTTTCATGATCTCCGGTCCAGTTGTTGTTCAGGTTCTGGAAGGCGAAAACGCCATCGCTCTGAACCGCGAGCTGATGGGCGCTACCAACCCTAAAGAAGCTGCTGCCGGCACCATCCGTGCTGACTTCGCTGACTCCATCGACGCCAACGCTGTACACGGTTCCGATTCGGAAGCTGCCGCTGCACGTGAAATCGCTTACTTTTTCGCCGCTACTGAAGTAACCGCTCGTCAGGCCTAAGGCCACCGAGTGAGGATGAATCCATGACTACATCGACTGGCAAAACAAACCTGTTGGGTCTTACTCAGCTGGAAATGGAAAAATTCTTCGACTCAATCGGGGAGAAGCGTTTCCGTGCCGGTCAGGTAATGAAGTGGATTCACCACCTTGGCGTCGATGATTTCGACGCCATGACGAACGTCAGCAAGGCCTTGCGTGAAAAGCTCAAGGTCGTTGCTGAAATTCGTGGTCCGGAAGTGGTCAGCGAGGACATCTCCACCGACGGCACCCGTAAATGGGTAGTGCGCGTGGAATCTGGCAGCTGCGTCGAGACCGTTTACATCCCCCAGGGCAAACGCGGCACTTTGTGCGTTTCGTCCCAGGCAGGCTGTGCCCTGGATTGCAGTTTCTGCTCCACCGGCAAGCAAGGCTTCAATAGCAACCTCACCGCCGCCGAAGTCATCGGCCAGGTGTGGATTGCCAATAAATCGTTTGGCAGCATCCCGGCAACCGCCGACCGTGCCATCACCAACGTGGTGATGATGGGCATGGGTGAGCCGCTGCTGAACTTCGACAACGTCGTCGCCGCCATGCATCTGATGATGGATGATCTGGGCTATGGCATTTCCAAGCGCCGGGTGACTCTGTCCACCTCTGGCGTGGTGCCGATGATCGATGAGCTGTCCAAGCACATCGACGTCTCCCTGGCGTTGTCCCTGCACGCACCGAACGACGCATTGCGTAACCAATTGGTGCCGATCAACAAGAAATATCCGCTTAAGATGCTCCTCGAGTCGTGCCAGCGCTACATGTCGTCTCTGGGCGAAAAGCGCGTGTTGACCATCGAGTACACCTTGCTCAAAGACATCAATGACAAGGTCGAGCACGCTGTGGAGATGATTGAGTTGCTCAAGGACATCCCTTGCAAGATCAACCTGATCCCGTTCAATCCATTCCCTCATTCTGGTTACGAGCGCCCTAGCAACAACGCCATTCGCCGTTTTCAGGATCAACTGCATCATGCAGGCTTCAATGTCACTGTACGCACCACCCGCGGTGAAGATATTGATGCGGCGTGTGGTCAATTAGTAGGACAGGTGCTGGATCGCACCCGTCGCAGCGAACGTTATATCGCGGTGCGCGAGTTGAGCGCCGAGTCCGATGTACCGCAAAACGCTGTGAATCGTACCTAAGAGAGGAACTCTATGTCCCTGCGCGTTGCGCTGCTTTTGCTTTTCGCCAGCCTGTCGGCTGGTTGTGTTTTATCGGGTGATTTCAACCCAATGAAAACGAGCAAGGGGCGGGACGAGGCGCGTGTGGCCTATGTGCAGCTGGGGCTGGGTTATCTGCAGCAGGGCATGACAGAAAGGGCGAAAGCTCCACTGAAGAAAGCCCTCGATCTGGATGACTCGGATCCTGATGCCAATGCGGCCCTGGGGCTGGTTTTTCAGGCCGAGATGGAGCCTGAGCTCGCCGATCAGCATTTTCGCAAGGCATTGGCCTCGCGCCCCGGTGATGCACGTATCCTGAATAATTACGGCAGTTTTCTCTTCGAAGAAAAACGCTACAAAGAGGCTTACCAGCGCTTTGAACAAGCCGCTGCCGATACGCTTTATCCTGAGCGCTCGCGGGTGTTCGAGAACCTGGGCATGACCGCTTCGATGCTTGGCCAGCGTGATTTGGCCCAGCAGCAGCTGGAAAAAGCCCTGCGATTGAACCGGCAACAACCCCGCGCATTGCTGGAAATGGCTGAGTTGTCCTTCGAAGACAGGCATTATGTGCCCGCACGTGACTATTACGATCGTTTTAGCCTGCTGACCGAGCAAAATGCACGTAGTCTATTGCTCGGCGTTCGGCTGGCCAAAGTGTTCGAAGATCGCGACAAGGCCGCAAGTTTCGGCCTGCAATTAAAACGACTCTATCCCGGTACGCCGGAATATCAGCAATACCTGTCGGAGCAATGATGAAAGCGGCGCATCCCGAAGTTGTAGCAGCGACTCGCGTAAACCCTGGTGACACCTTGCGTCAGGCCCGCGAAAGCAATGGTTGGTCGCTGGCGGAAGTGGCTCTGAAGCTCAACCTCACTGTAGGTTCACTGGGCAACCTGGAAACTGGTGCTTTCGACAAGCTGCCAGGGCACACCTTTGCCCGTGGCTATATTCGTGCCTATGCCAAATTGCTCGGCATGGACCAGACCGTCCTGGTCCAGCAATTCGACCAATACTCCGGTACCGACTCCCAAGGCAGCAGCGTCCATAGCCTGGGCCGTATCGAAGAGCCTGTACGTGTTTCCCACACCATTTTGCGTATCGTCAGCCTGCTGTTACTGATTGCGGTGATCGGCGGTGGCTTTATCTGGTGGCAGGATCAGACGTCCTTGCGCACCAAGGACCTGGTTGGAACCAATCCGGAGCACGTCGAAGTTGAAGGTGCCGATGGCACCACACAGATTCACCCGCTCGACGAGCCGGAAGATCAGGCAGTCGTTGAAGGTCAAACCGAAGAGGGGACCACTCTGGCACTGCCTAATGGCCAGCCGCCGGCTGAAGTCCAGGCCAATGTGGTTGTACCGGCTCCGGCTGCTCCAGCTGTTGCGCCAATCGCGCCTGCTGCCGTAACTCACACCGCTGCGGCCCCGGTTGTAGCAACACCAGCGCCTGTTGCACCTGTGACTGCACCGGTAGCACCTGCTGTTGCTGCGACGGCGTCAGTCGCGGGTGCCGGTCGGGTTCGGCTGCAATTTGTCGCCAATTGCTGGGCTCAAGTGACCGATGGCAACGGCAAAGTGCTGTTGAGCGGTCTCAAGCGCAAAGGCGAGACCGTCGAAGTCAGCGGTAAGCCACCGTTTGCCGTGCGTCTGGGCTATGCCCGTGGCGCGCAGGTCAGCTACAACGGTCAGGCGGTCGATATCGCTCCGTTCACCAGTGGCGAGACCGCTCGCCTGAAGTTAGGTCAATAAGTCATGCACGGCGAATCTCCAATCAAACGTCGCGAGTCCCGCAAGATCTGGGTTGGCTCCGTACCCGTGGGCGGCGATGCGCCCATTGCGGTGCAGAGCATGACCAACAGTGACACCAATGATGTTGCCGCGACCGTAGCCCAAATCAACCGCCTGGAAGCTGCTGGCGTCGATATCGTGCGTATTTCTGTGCCGGATATGGATGCTGCTGAAGCCTTCGGCCGGATCAAACAACTGGTCAAAGTGCCTTTGGTCGCGGACATTCATTTCGACTACAAAATCGCCCTGCGCGTAGCCGAACTGGGTGTTGACTGCCTGCGGATCAATCCGGGCAACATCGGTCGTGAAGACCGTGTGCGTGCTGTGGTCGATGCCGCCCGTGATCGCGGGATCCCGATCCGTATCGGCGTCAACGCCGGTTCTCTGGAAAAAGACCTGCAAAAGAAATACGGTGAGCCGACCCCTGCCGCGCTGGTCGAGTCCGCATTGCGCCATGTCGAGCACCTCGAACGTCTGAACTTCAAGGACTTCAAGGTCAGCGTAAAAGCCTCTGACGTGTTCATGGCTGTCGAAGCCTATCGCTTGCTGGCCAAGGAAATCATTCAACCCCTGCACCTGGGCATCACCGAAGCCGGTGGCCTGCGTTCAGGCACAGTGAAATCTGCCGTGGGCCTCGGTATGCTGCTGGCCGATGGGATTGGCGATACTATTCGCATCTCGTTGGCGGCCGACCCGGTCGAGGAAGTGAAAGTCGGCTACGACATTCTCAAATCCCTGCATCTGCGGTCCCGTGGAATCAACTTCATCGCCTGCCCAAGCTGTTCGCGGCAGAACTTCGATGTGGTTAAAACCATGAATGAGCTGGAAGTGCGCCTTGAAGACCTGCTGGTGCCGCTGGATGTCGCGGTCATCGGTTGTGTAGTGAACGGTCCGGGTGAAGCCAAAGAGGCACATATCGGGCTGACCGGTGGTACGCCGAACCTGATTTATATCGACGGCAAGCCAGCGCAGAAACTGACGAATGACAATCTGGTGGATGAGCTCGAAAGGCTGATCCGGCAGAAGGCGGCCGAAAAGGTCGAAGCCGACGCGGCGCTGATCGCCCGCGGCTGAGCCTGACTAAAGAGCCGAACGAATTTAAGGATTTTAAGTGAGCAAGTCTCTGCAAGCCATTCGTGGCATGAACGACATCCTGCCCGAGCAGACTCCCCTGTGGCGTCATTTCGAGGGCACTGTTTCGCGTCTGCTGGATAACTACGGTTATAAGCAGATCCGTATGCCGATTGTTGAATTCACCGAGCTGTTCAAACGCTCCATCGGTGAAGTGACCGACATCGTCGAAAAAGAGATGTACACCTTCGACGACCGCAACGGCGATTCCCTGACCTTGCGTCCGGAAGGTACCGCAGCTTGCGTTCGCGCAGTACTGGAACACGGCATCACTGGCGGTGGCCAGGTGCAGAAGCTCTGGTACATCGGCCCGATGTTCCGCCACGAACGTCCGCAAAAAGGCCGATATCGTCAGTTCCACCAGATCGGTTGCGAAGTCTTCAACCTCGACGGTCCGGACATCGATGCCGAGCTGATCGTGCTGACCTGGCGCCTCTGGGGCGAGCTGGGCATTCGCGATGCGGTGAAGCTCGAACTCAACAGTCTGGGCACCAGCGAATCCCGCGGTCGTTATCGCGAAGCCCTGGTTGACTACCTCTCGGCTCGCCTGGACCAATTGGATGAAGACAGCCAGCGTCGTCTGAAAACCAACCCGTTGCGGGTGCTCGATACCAAGAACGCCGATACTCAAGCCGTGCTGGTAGACGCGCCGAAAATGGCCGATTACCTCGACGAAGAGTCCCGTGTGCACTTCGAGGGCCTCAAGGCTCGCCTGGATGCCGCCGGGATTCCTTACGTGATCAACCCGAAGCTGGTACGCGGGCTGGATTACTACAGCAAGACCGTTTTTGAATGGGTCACCGATCAGTTGGGCGCTCAGGGCACCGTATGTGCCGGTGGTCGTTACGACGGTCTGGTCGAGCAGATGGGCGGTAAGCCGACCCCGGGCGTTGGTTTCGCCATGGGGATCGAGCGTTTGATTCTGCTGCTGGAAACCCTGGAACAGATCCCGGAAGAAATCTCCCGTCAGGTCGATGTCTACCTTTGCGCCTTTGGTGAAGCTGCTGAACTCGCAGCCCTGACCTTGAGCGAGCGGGTACGCGATCAATTGCCGAACCTGCGCCTGCAGATCAATGCCGGCGCCGGTAGCTTCAAAAGCCAGTTCAAGAAGGCCGACAAGAGCGGTGCGTTGTATGCACTGATCCTCGGTGACGATGAAATGGCCCAGCAAGTGGTAGGTTTCAAACCCCTGCGTGGCCAGGGCGAACAACAAAGCATTGCCTGGGATGCGCTTGCCGCGCACTTGGCCACCTGCGTCGTGCAGGGTTGAAGCTGTCAAACAGCCGATTTAGCGAATAAGGAGTATTGGGGTGTCGAGTACTGATGATGAACAGCTGGCCGACCTGAAAGACTGGTGGCAGCGCAACGGCAAACCCTTGGTCACTGGCGGTCTGTTGGCCCTGGTCATCGTGTTCGGCTGGCAGGCCTTTCACAAGTATCAGAGCAACCAGTCGCAAGGCGCCTCGATGCTCTATCAGCAATTGCTGGAAACCACGCTGACCCCTGATGGCAAGCCGGATGCGGCCCGTGTTGCGGATCTGGCTGGCAAGCTCAACAGCGAGTTCGGCGGCAGCGCCTACGCGCAATACGGCAGCCTGTTCGTGGCGAAAGTCGCAGTCGATAGCGGCAAGCTGGACGACGCGGCGAGCGAGCTCAAAGCGGTTGCCGACAAACCGGCCAACCCGGCCTTGGGCGAAATCGCGCGTCAGCGTCTGGCTCAGGTGTTGGCGGCACAGAACAAGGCCGATGAAGCGCTGAAGCTGCTCGAAGGCGATGCTGACAAGGCATTCCTGGCCACTCGTGAAGAGCTCAAGGGTGACCTGTTGGTCCAATTGGGTCGTACCGATGAAGCCTATGCCGCGTATCAAAAGGCCAAGGCTGCGCTGTCTGATGAGGCGGCGGTGGGTGGTTTACAAATCAAGCTGGACGACCTGGCCAAAGGGGATGCGTGACGTGATCCGTTGGAAGCATGCAGCATTGCTGGCTCTGGCCATTCTGGCCGCGGGTTGCAGCAGCAACAGCAAAAAAGAACTGCCACCGGCTGAGCTGGTCGACTTCAAAGAAGAAGTGGTCCTGCAGAAGCAGTGGAGCCGTTCGATCGGTGATGGTCAGGGCAAAACCTACAACATGCTGGTGCCGGCTATTGACGGCGACACCATCTACGCGGGCGATGTCACCGGCGTGGTGATGGCACTGGATCGCAGCAACGGCGACGTCAAATGGAAGAAAGATCTGGAACTGCCTGTTTCCGGCGCCGTTGGTGTGGGTTACGGTCTGGTCATGATAGGCACGCTGAAAGGCCAAGTGGTAGCGCTGGATTCCAGCACCGGTGAAGAGAAATGGCGCGCTCGCGTGACCAGTGAAGTCCTCGCACCGCCTGCCACCAACGGTGATGTGGTTGTGGTCCAGACTCAGGATGACCGTCTGATTGGCCTCGACGCCGCCACCGGTAATCAACGCTGGCTCTACGACAGCACCCCTGCGGTACTGACTCTGCGCGGCACCAGTGCGCCGATCGTTACCAACCGTCTGGCCATTGCTGGCTTGTCGACCGGTAAAGTCGTTGCACTTGATACTCGCAACGGCGTACCGGTCTGGGAACAACGCGTGGCGATTCCACAAGGTCGTTCGGAGCTCGAACGCGTGGTCGACATCGACGGTGGCCTGCTGTTGTCCGGCAGCACCCTGTATGTGGCCAGCTATCAAGGTCGCGTTACGGCTCTGGACCTGGAAAGCGGTCGTCCGCTCTGGCAGCGTGATGCTTCCAGCTATGCAGGCGTCGCACAAGGCTTTGGCAGCGTTTACGTGAGCTTGGCTTCGGGCACCGTTGAAGGTGTCGACGAGCGTTCCACCACAGCATTGTGGAGCAACGATTCGCTGGCTCGCCGTCAACTGTCGGCACCGGAAGTGTTTTCCAGCTACGTTGCAGTCGGTGACATGGAAGGTTACCTGCACTTGCTGAGTCAGGTGGATGGCCGTTTCGTCGGCCGTGAACGCATCGACAGCGATGGCCTGCGTGCCCGTCCGCTGGTGATGGGTGACACGATTTATGTGTATGGCAACAGTGGCAAGCTGGAAGCCCTGACCATCAAGTAATGTTTTGACTATGCTTGGGGTTAACCCCCAAGCGGCCCCGTTCTGCGGGGCTCGCAGCGCCTTCAAGCGTTGCCCCGAGCACCAGCCGCTGCCTAGCAGCGGCTTTTGTATTTTCTGAAATAACGAAGTGGAGAGCCGCATGGTTCCCGTAATCGCCCTGGTGGGCCGACCGAACGTCGGCAAGTCCACCTTGTTCAACCGCCTGACCAGGACCCGTGACGCCATTGTTGGCGACCTGTCCGGTCTGACCCGTGATCGCCAGTACGGTGAGGCAAAGTGGCAAGGGCGCTCCTACATTCTGGTCGACACCGGTGGTATTTCCGGCGACGAGCATGGCATGGACGAAAAGATGGCCGAGCAGTCGCTGCTGGCCATTGAAGAAGCCGATGTCGTCCTGTTCCTGGTAGACGCCCGTGCAGGTTTCACTGCTGCTGACCAAATGATTGGCGAGCACCTGCGCAAGCGCAACAAGCGTTCCTACGTGGTCGCCAACAAGGTCGACAACATCGACCCTGAGCTGGCCCGTGCCGAGTTCAGCCCGTTGGGCATGGGCGATGCGATCCCGATCGCTGGTGCTCACGGCCGCGGCATCACTCAGATGCTGGAAATCTGCCTGCGCGATTTCCCGAAAGATGAGGAAGAGCCGGCAGAAGGTGAAGAAGCTGAAATCGTCGCCGAAGGTCAGGAAGCCAAGCGCATTCCAGGCCCGAGCGAAAAAGACGGTATCAAGATCGCCATCATTGGCCGTCCGAACGTCGGCAAGTCGACCCTGGTCAACCGTATGCTCGGTGAAGACCGGGTTATCGTGTATGACGAGCCCGGCACCACGCGCGACAGCATCTACATTCCCTTCGAGCGTAATGAAGAGAAGTACACGCTGATCGACACCGCGGGTGTGCGCAAGCGCGGCAAGATCCACGAGGAAGTCGAAAAGTTCTCCGTGGTGAAAACCCTGCAGGCGATCAAAGACGCCAACGTGGTGGTCTTCGTCATGGACGCCCGCGAAGGCGTGGTCGATCACGACCTCAACCTGCTGGGCTTTGTCCTGGAAGCCGGTCGTGCTCTGGTTATCGCACTGAACAAGTGGGATGGCATGGAGCCGAGCGAGCGCGAGTTCGTGAAGATCGAGCTGCAACGCCGGTTGTTCTTCGTCGACTTCGCCGACATTCACTTTATCTCGGCCTTGCACGGCACTGGCGTGGGCAACCTGTACCAATCGGTACAGAACTCGTTCAAGTCGGCGGTTACCCGCTGGCCGACCAACCGTCTGACTCAGATTCTTGAAGATGCGGTCGGCGAGCACGCGCCACCGATGGTTAACAACCGCCGGATCAAACTGCGTTATGCCCACTTGGGTGGCGCTAACCCCCCGATCATCGTGATCCACGGTAACCAGGTCGAGCGCGTTCCGAAGTCCTACGTCCGTTACCTGGAAAACACCTACCGCCGTGTCTTGAAACTGGTCGGTACACCGATCCGGATCGAGTTCAAAGGTGGCGAGAACCCGTACGAAGGTCTCAAGAACACGCTCACAGACCGTCAGGTCAACAAGAAGCGTCGTTTGATGACCCACCACAAAAAAGCCGAGAAGAAGCGTAAAGACAAACGCTGATTGGGCTATGTGAAATTGGCCTATGTGGGAGCGGGCTTGCCCGCGAAGAACGATGACGCGGTGTACCTGATAAACCGCAGCGCTTTTTTCGCGGGCAAGCCCGCTCCCACAGGTTGATATCAGGAAGAGGGCGCCCATGGCGCCCTTTTTCACGCCTGCCGTTTGGGCTATCCTCGGGCTCTCCCGTGCCGCCGTAGAGCCGGGTGTTCAGCAGGGAATCACCCATGATCACCAGTAAGCTGCCGAATGTCGGCACCACCATCTTCACTCGTATGTCACAGCTCGCGGTGGAAACCGGCGCGCTGAATCTGTCCCAGGGTTTTCCCGATTTTGACGGCCCGCAGGCCCTGCGTGATGCCGTTGGCCGGCATATCGCCAGTGGCCACAACCAGTATTCCCCCATGACCGGGCTGCCAGCGCTGCGCCATCAAGTCGCAGCCAAGATCGCTCGCAGCTATGGCTGCACGGTGAACGCCGACAGCGAAGTGACCATTACCCCGGGCGCGACTCAGGCGATTTTCTGCGCTATTCAAGCGGTGATTCACAGCGGCGATGAAGTCATCGTTTTTGATCCATGCTACGACAGCTATGAACCGTCGGTAGAACTGGCCGGCGGTCGCTGCGTGCATGTACAGTTAGGCCTGAATGACTTCGCCATCGACTGGCAAAAGCTCGGCGAAGCGCTGAGCCCGCGTACGCGGATGATCATCCTCAACTCTCCGCACAACCCCAGTGGTGCAGTGATTTCCCGTGCCGAACTGGATCAATTGGCGACGTTGATCCGCGATCGCGACATCTACTTGATCAGCGACGAAGTCTACGAGCACCTGGTGTTCGACGGTGTGCCTCACGTCAGCGTCCTGGCCCATGAAGAGCTTTATCAACGGGCCTTTGTGGTCAGTTCGTTCGGCAAGACTTACCACGTCACAGGCTGGAAAACCGGCTACGTGGTTGCCCCGCCAGCCTTGACCGTAGAGTTGCGCAAAGTGCATCAGTACGTCAGTTTCTGCGGCGTCACGCCGTTGCAATATGCCTTGGCCGACTACATGGCCGAACACCCTGAACATGTCGAAGAGTTGCCAGGCTTCTATCAGGCCAAGCGTGATCTGTTCTGCGATTTGCTGACGCCTTCGCGGTTCAGTTTCACTCGAGCCGCCGGTACCTATTTCCAGTTGGTGGATTATTCGCAGATTCGTCCGGACCTCAATGATGTCGACATGGCGCTATGGATGACCCGTGAGCAGGGTGTGGCGAGCATCCCAATCTCGGTGTTTTACCAGAACCCACCGACAGAGCAGCGTCTGGTCCGTCTGTGTTTTGCCAAACGTGAGGAGACGTTGCGTGAGGCAGCGGAAAAACTATGCGCGATCTGAGTGCTTTGCCGAATCTGAACGTTGCGTTGATTCAGACGACATTGGCTTGGCATGACCGTCAGGCCAACCTTGAGCATTTCGAGCAACTGCTCGAGCAAGCTCGGGGTGCGGACTTGATCATCTTGCCGGAGATGTTCACCACCGGTTTTTCCATGGAGTCCGAAACCCTGGCCGAGCCGGAAAACGGCCCCACCAGCAAGTGGCTACGTAGCCAGGCGAAAAAACTGGATGCAGTGATCACCGGCAGCGTGATCATCCACGCCGCCGATGGCAGCCATCGCAATCGCCTGTTGTGGGCCCGGCCGGACGGTGAAGTTTGGCATTACGACAAGCGTCACTTGTTCCGTATGGCCGGTGAGCATAATCACTACACACCGGGGGAGCGTCAGGTGCAGTTCGAGCTCAAAGGCTGGCGGGTTCGTCCGCTGATTTGCTACGACCTGCGCTTTCCGGTGTGGAGTCGCGATGCTCAGGACACCGACTTGCTGCTGTATACCGCTAACTGGCCTGGCGCACGACGTCAGCACTGGAATCGCCTGCTGCCAGCGCGCGCGATCGAAAACCTCTGCTATGTGGCGGCGGTGAATCGGGTGGGCACCGATGGCAAAGGCTTCGCTTATACCGGCGACAGTCAGGTGCTGGATTTCCAGGGCGAAACCCTGCTCAGTGCCGGCGAGGCGGATGGGGTGTTTCAGGTCTGCCTGAACGCTGCCGAACTGGCGGCCTACCGGACGCGGTTCCCGGCCAATCTGGATGCCGATACCTTCGAGTTCACCTGAAAATATCGCTGCCAGTCAGGGCCTCATCGCGAGCAAGCCCGCTCCCACATTGGATCTTCTTCAATCCACAGATTGTGTGAACGACTCAATTTAATGTGGGAGCGGGCTTGCTCGCGATAGGCGCACCGCTCAATAACAGGCTCAACTCAAAACCAGCCGCCCAACAAAAAGGCCCCGAGGTTTTCACCCCGGGGCCTTTTGTATTTCAACGACTGGTTACGCCGCTTCTTGGGCCTGCGGCTGGCTCAGGGAGCGGTTCAGCGCGCTGAACAGGGCCTTGAAGCTGGCGGTGGTGATGTTTTCATCGATGCCTACACCGTGTACCGCACGCTCGCCGTTCACGCGCAGTTCAATGTAGGCCGCAGCCTTGGCATTGGTACCCGCGCCGATGGCGTGTTCGTTGTAGTCCATGATCTCCACGGCGATCGGCAGACCAGCCACCAGGGCTTCCAGGGCGCCATTGCCCTTGCCGCGCCAGTGCTGGGTTTCGCCGTCGCAGTGAACCTCTATCTCGACCGCGCTGTGGCCGTTCTCTTCCTGCAAGCGATGGCTGACCAGCGCGTAAGGCAGGTTGGCCTGCAAGTATTCGCTGTGAAGCAAGGCGTGGATCTGCTGGGCAGTCATTTCCAGGCCCAGACGATCGGTTTCACGCTGTACCACCTGGCTGAACTCGATCTGCATGCGACGCGGCAAGTTGATGCCGTATTCCTGTTCCAGCAGGTAAGCAATACCGCCTTTGCCCGACTGGCTGTTGACGCGGATCACCGCCTCGTAGCTGCGACCGATGTCGGCCGGGTCGATCGGCAAGTACGGCACTTCCCAGAGGGTGTCTGGTTTTTGCTGAGTGAAGCCTTTGCGGATGGCGTCCTGGTGCGAGCCGGAGAACGCAGTGTGAACCAGGTCGCCGACATATGGGTGACGCGGGTGCACGGGGATCTGGTTGCACTCTTCAACGACTTTGCGCACGCCGTCGATGTCGGAGAAGTCCAGCTCGGGATCGACGCCTTGGGTGTAGAGGTTCAACGCCACGGTCACCAGGTCGACGTTACCGGTACGCTCACCGTTGCCGAACAGGCAGCCTTCGACGCGATCGGCACCGGCCATCAAGCCCAGTTCAGTGGCAGCAACACCCGTACCACGGTCATTGTGGGTGTGCAGGCTGATCAACACACTGTCACGACGGTTGATGTGACGACCAAACCATTCGATCTGGTCGGCATAGATGTTCGGGGTCGCGCATTCAACGGTGGCCGGGAGGTTGAGGATCACCTTGTTTTCAGGCGTCGGGTTCCAGACCTCGATCACGGCGTCACAGACTTCCTTGGAGAATTCCAGCTCGGTAGCGCTGAAGGTCTCTGGCGAGTATTCGAAGGTCCACTGGGTGTCCGGCTGCCGGGCTGCGTATTTGACGAACAGCTTGGCGGCGTTCACGGCAATCGCCTTGATCCCGTCCTTGTCCTGATTGAAGACAATCTTGCGGAAGGATGGGCTGGTGGCGTTGTACAAGTGAACGATGGCTTTTTTCGCACCGCGCAGGGACTCGAAGGTGCGTTCGATCAAGTCTTCACGGCCTTGGGTCAGCACCTGAATGGTGGTGTCGTCCGGGATGTGGCCACCTTCAATCAGGGTGCGCACGAAGTCGAAATCGGTTTGCGAAGCAGCAGGGAAGGAGGCTTCGATTTCCTTCACGCCAACGGCAACCAGGGTTTTCCAGAAACGCAGCTTCTTGACCGCGTCCATCGGCTCGATCAGCGACTGATTGCCGTCGCGCAAGTCCGAGCTGCACCAGATCGGCGCGGTGGTGATGGTTTTCGACGGCCAGGTGCGATCCGGCAAGTTGATGGTCGGGAACGCACGGTACTTCGAAGACGGGTCTTTGAGCATGGTCATCAGGAAATCCCTATTGTGTTGGCCGAAAAGAGGCGGCCTGCCGTTGAATCAAATGTTCTATGGATGAAGCCGGGGGCGAGGCACCGCGATTCACCCTGGCAGTCGTGCACTGACGAGGCAGAGGCTGCGGTGTTGGCGACGCTGAATGAGGGTGTGAGAGGTTTTCATGCCTTCAACCCTAACCATTGGGGTGAAGGATGGCAAGCAGGTGAAAAAAATTGAGAGAATTTCTGACTTTTGAGAATTTATCGAGATTTTGTAGCGCTGGATTGATTTTGTTGTTGGTTAAATTGCGCTGATGTCTAAAGGTCAGCAATTGAATTTTTAAGGGTTGCCAGGCTTGCTGCGATGTTGGCTCTGAGATTGCTATCGCGAGCAAGCTCGCTCCCACAAGGACACCGCGTTCCCCTGTGGGAGCGAGCTTGCTCGCGATGAGGCCCTTACCTCACCACAACCCTCAGGGCTGGAATGCACCGATAAAAATCGCCGGATCAACCCGAGCATCATTCAGGCTGATATTCCAGTGCATATGCGGTCCGGTCGCACGACCGGTGGAACCGACTTTGCCGACCACATCACCGCGGGCCAATTGCTGGCCGACTTTTACGTCGATTTTCGACATATGGCAGAACATGCTGATAAAGCCCTGGCCGTGATCGACGAACACCGTGTTGCCATTAAAGAAGTAATTGCCGATCAGAATCACCTTGCCGGTGGCCGGGGTTTTGATCGGTGTACCGGCGGGCACGGCGAAGTCCAGCCCGGCGTGGGGATTGCGTTCTTCGCCGTTAAAGAAGCGGCGCACGCCAAATTTGCTGGAAAGCGGGCCTTTGACCGGTTTGTCCAGCAGCAGGTTGCTCGGTGTGTTCGGGCTGAAGCTACGGTAGGCGCGGATCTGTTCGGCCAGTTCAGCGTCGATGCGTTTCAGGTCGGCCGGGTCCGGATTGACCTGACGCTGGTTTTTCAGGGTGATGCGCTGTTCCGGGTAATTCTTGGTGCCGACGTTGAAACTCAGGTTGCGGCCGCCCGCACTGATCTGCTGGCTGCCCGGTTTGGTCGTCAATGGCACGCCAACAATCGCCAGCCAGTTGTTCTGTTCCTTGACCACCAGCACCGGTTTGCCCTGATAACTGGCCTTTGGTGCTTGAGCCGAAGAACCGAGTTCGACGACTGCGACGCCGCCGGGCACCGGTTTGTTCAGCAGACGGGTGATGTAACTGTCAGCGTGGGCGTTGAAGGTCAGGCAAAGCAACAACAGGGAGCTAAGAAAGCGCGGCATGGATCAATCCAGTAAAGAAAGGGTGACAGGCGTCAGGTGGTTGTCTTCGACGCGCACCTGCAATTCGCCTTCGCCGAGTTTGGCCTTCAGACGTTGACCGGTGTGGGTCTGTGCGGCGCTGCGAATGGCCTGGCCGCGTTCATCCAGCAGAATGCTGTAACCACGGCCGAGGGTCGCCAGCGGGCTGACCACGTGCAGCGTCTGCATCTGGCTTTGCAGGTGTAGGCGGCGGGCCTTTAAACCTTCGCGCATTGCACGTGGCAAGCGCTCGGCGAGGCTGTCGAGGCGTTGCCTAAGAAGCGCTAGCTGCCGACCGGGATGTTGCCCGGCGAGGCGGGTTTCCAGGCGGATTAACCGTTCGCGACGGGTATTGAGGCTGCGCTCGAAAGCGCGGCGCATGCGCATGTCCAGATCGTCCAGACGTTGCGCTTGCTGGCGCAGGCGTTCCCCGGGATGACGCAGGCGACGAGCCATGCCTTCCAGACGCAAGCGCTCGCGCATCAGCCGATCACGGATACGCATCACCAAACGGCGGTGCAGACTTTCGACCCGGCGTTGCAGATCGCTGGAATCCGGTGCCAGTAGTTCGGCAGCAGCCGAAGGCGTCGGTGCGCGGACGTCGGCCACAAAGTCGCTGATCGACACATCGGTTTCATGGCCAACCGCGCTGACGATCGGTGTTACGCAGGCATCCACCGCACGGGCGACGGCTTCTTCGTTGAAACACCAGAGGTCTTCCAGCGAGCCGCCACCGCGCGCCAGGATCAGCGCGTCGAAGCCGCGGGCGTCGGCCAGCTTCAGGGCGCGGACGATCTGCGCGGTAGCTTCACGGCCCTGCACGGCAGTGGGGATCAGAGTCAGTTGGATGTGTGGCGCACGGCGGCGAAATACGCTGATGATGTCGCGTATCACCGCACCGGTCGGCGAACTGATAATGCCAATGCGTTGCGGATGGGCGGGCAGCGGCACTTTGCGTTCGGCACTGAACAGGCCTTCAGCGCTGAGCTTTTCCTTCAGCGCATCGAAGGCCAGACGCAGTGCGCCGTCACCGGCAGGCTCCACGGTGTCGAGAATCAGCTGGTAGTCGCCACGGCCTTCGAACAACGAAACCTTGCCGCGCACCTTCACCGCCAAGCCGTCCTTCAACGCCTGACGCACCCGCGCGGCGTTCTGCCGGAACAGCGCGCAACGAACCTGGGCGCCGCTGTCCTTGAGGGTGAAATATACATGGCCGGAAGCCGGGCGGGCGAGGTTGGAGATTTCGCCTTCGACCCAGATGTTGCTGAACACATCTTCCAGCAACACCCGCGCGCGGCCGTTGAGCTGGCTGACAGTCAGGACTTCGCGGTCGAGGCCGAGTCTTGCAAAGGGGTCTTTAATCATGGGGCGCATGATAAAGGCATTCGACCGACAATCTCTACGTTCACGCAATCCCCACGTGTCATTCTAAAAAGGGATCAAGGATGTCGTACCGATGAGTGTTGTCGCACTGTTAAACCAATGGCCGTTCGGCGTGGTTGATTGGCTGGTAATCGAGCTGGGTGTCGCTCTGGCCTATATCGTGTTTGGTATCGCGGGCTTTGGTACGGCGCTGGTGGCCGGGCCGATTTTGATTCTGTTTATACCGCTGTCGAAGATCGTGCCGCTGCTGGTGCTACTGGATTTTGTCGCAGCATTCGGCAATTTGTTGCCTTCGCGGCGTGATGTGGTCAAGCCTGAGTTATTGAGGCTGCTGCCGTGCATGGCGGTGGGTTGCACCCTGGGGGTGATTTTTCTACTCAACCTCAAGTCCGACGTGTTGCTGCTATTAATGGGGCTTTTTATCAGTGCTTATGCGATCTACAGCCTGGCGGTGAAGGTTCGGCCCACTCAGTTAGCAGCCGGTTGGGCGATTCCGATGGGGACGGTAGGAGGGTTGTTCGGTGCTTTGTTTGGCAGCGGTGGCTTTCTATACGCGATCTATTTGAATAGCCGGTTGCCGAAAGATGCGGCACGGGCGACCCAGAGTGCATTGATCAGTTGCAGCACGGTGGTGCGTTTGAGTCTGTTTACGCTCGCGGGCGTGTATGCCGAGCTACCCTTATTGCTACTGGCCCTGTGTTTACTGCCGGCAATGGCGCTGGGACTGTGGATCGGCCGCCGATTGACGATGAAGCTGTCCCGAGAGGCCTTTGTGCGGCTAGTGACCTGGCTGGTACTGGCCAGTGGTATTGCGTTGATTACCCGTTATCTGAGTACTTGACCTCGTTTCGTCAGGGATTAAGCTGCCGGCCCTCAGATGGCATGCCGCACAACTCTCATTAGACGCACCAGGCCCCACCCATGAACTCCCAAAGCATCATCGTCCCGAAAATTTCCACACTGCCGGTGCGCGAACCCCGGGCGCGGGCGATCGTGCGTTGGCTGGTGCGCAAGAACATCATCGAAGAAGAGCTGACCACCTGCGGTCGCACGGGCAATCGCATGGCCCATGCCATTGCGCCGGGGGCCCGCAGTGTGGTGCTGCACCCTGAGGCGCTACCTTTCGGTGAGCCGGTGAACGGTCTGGAGATCATCACCAAGCGTTGCATCTATACGCCGGCCAAGGGCTTTCTCGAAGAAGCCGGTTGCGCCGAATGCCGTAAAGAAGTGGGCGAGGCACTGTTCGACAGTCTGGAAGACTGGATGCCCGGGCGCACTGACAACTTCATCTGCCCTGAATGCGGCCATGAAGATGACATCAACGGCTTTCTGTTTTTGCAGGAATGCGGCTTTTCCAACCTGGGCTTCATCTTTAATAACTGGGCCGAGGCGGGGTTCAAGCAGAGCTTTCTCGATGAGTTTGCCGACTGGCTCGATCAGCCGGTGACTTGGGTCAAGGTCGAGTTGTAGGGAACGGCGATACCCGTATATCAACATTACCGATAATAGGCAGAGTTTTACATTGAGCCCAAGGGGGTGTCTGAGTATAATGGCGCGCTTCCATTTTCCCGCTCGGGAGCCCCCGCGATGCTGCGTATCAGCCAAGAAGCTCTGACATTCGACGACATTCTCCTAGTGCCCGGTTATTCCGAGGTGCTTCCTAACGAAGTCAGTCTCAAGACCCGCCTAACCCGTGGCATCGAGCTGAATATTCCTCTGGTTTCCGCTGCCATGGACACCGTCACTGAAGCCCGTCTGGCAATTGCCATGGCTCAGGAAGGCGGCATCGGCATTATCCACAAGAACATGACCATCGAGCAGCAAGCTGCCGAAGTGCGCAAGGTCAAGAAGTTCGAAGCCGGCGTTGTCAAAGACCCGATCACCATCGAGGCTGACGCCACGGTTCGTGATCTGTTCGAACTGACCCGCATGCACAACATTTCCGGCGTTCCGGTTCTGCACGATGGCGATCTGGTCGGTATCGTCACTTCCCGTGACGTACGCTTCGAAACCCGTCTGGATGCCACCGTTCGTGAAGTGATGACGCCTAAAGAGCGTCTGGTCACTGTTCGCGAAGGCGCCAACAAGAACGAAGTCCGCGAGTTGTTGCATAAGCACCGCCTGGAAAAAGTCCTGATCGTCGACGGCAAGTTTGCCCTTAAAGGCATGATGACCGTCAAAGACATCGAAAAAGCCAAAGCCTACCCGCTGGCCAGCAAAGACGACCAGGCGCGTCTGCGCGTTGGCGCCGCTGTCGGTACCGGCAAGGACACTGGCGAACGTGTTGCAGCGCTGGTTGCTGCCGGCGTTGACGTCGTTGTCGTCGACACCGCCCACGGCCACTCCAAGGGCGTGATCGACCGCGTTCGCTGGGTCAAGGATAACTTCCCGCAAGTGCAGGTCATTGGCGGCAACATCGCCACCGGTGCTGCGGCAAAAGCCCTGGTTGAAGCCGGCGCCGACGCAGTCAAGGTCGGTATCGGCCCAGGCTCGATCTGCACCACCCGTATCGTTGCCGGTGTCGGCGTGCCGCAAATCAGCGCCATCGCGAATGTTGCAGCTGCCCTTGAAGGCACTGGCGTTCCATTGATCGCCGACGGCGGTATCCGTTTCTCCGGTGACCTGTCTAAGGCCATCGTTGCCGGTGCTTCCTGCGTGATGATGGGCTCGATGTTCGCCGGTACGGAAGAAGCTCCAGGCGAGATCGAACTGTTTCAAGGCCGTTCGTACAAGGCTTACCGTGGCATGGGTTCGCTGGGTGCGATGTCCCAGGCTCAAGGTTCCTCCGACCGCTACTTCCAGGACTCCTCCGCGGGTGCCGAGAAGCTGGTGCCGGAAGGTATCGAAGGTCGCGTTCCGTACAAGGGCAGCCTGAGCGCCATCATCCATCAACTGATGGGCGGCTTGCGTTCTTCGATGGGTTACACCGGCAGTGCCGATATCGAAGAAATGCGCACCAAACCTGAGTTCGTGCGCATCACCGGCGCCGGCATGGCTGAATCTCACGTCCACGACGTGCAGATCACCAAAGAAGCTCCAAACTATCGCGTAGGTTGATAGTGATCACCTTCAGGTTCAGGCCTGAAGGTGATTGATGAATTTAGTAACCGGGGCTGTTTTCTTCAGCCCCGCGTCGTTTCTGAAATTAGACGAGAATGACTCATGGCCCTCGACATTCACGCCCACCGCATCCTGATCCTCGACTTCGGTTCCCAGTACACCCAGCTGATCGCCCGCCGCGTGCGTGAAATCGGCGTGTACTGCGAACTGCATCCGTTCGACATGGACGACGAAGCGATTCGCGAATTCGCACCGCGCGGGATCATCCTCGCCGGCGGCCCCGAGTCCGTACACGTCGCTGATAGCCCGCGCGCACCGCAAGCCGTCTGGGATCTGGGCGTACCGGTCTTCGGTATTTGCTACGGCATGCAGACCATGGCTGAACAGCTGGGTGGCAAGGTTGAAGGTTCCGAACTGCGTGAGTTCGGTTACGCCCGTGTCGACGTGGTCGGCAAGAGCCGTCTGCTCGACGGCATCGAAGACCACATCGACGCCGATGGCCTGTTCGGCCTCGACGTATGGATGAGCCACGGTGACAAGGTCACCAAAATGCCACAGGAATTCCACATCCTGGCCAGCACCCCAAGCTGCCCTATCGCCGGCATGTTCGACGACGCCCGTGGCTACTACGGCGTGCAGTTCCACCCGGAAGTGACCCACACCAAGCAGGGCGGTCGCATCCTCTCGCGCTTCATCCTCGACATCTGCGGCTGCGAAGCCCTGTGGACGCCGTCGCACATCGCTGACGACGCCATTGCCAACATTCGCGCCCAGGTCGGCACCGACAACGTATTGCTCGGCCTGTCCGGCGGTGTTGACTCCTCGGTAGTGGCTGCGTTGCTGCACAAGGCCATCGGCGACCAACTGACCTGCGTCTTCGTCGACAACGGTCTGCTGCGTCTGCACGAAGGTGAGCAAGTGATGGCCATGTTCGCCGAGAACATGGGCGTTAAAGTGATTCGCGCCAATGCTGCCGATCAGTTCCTCGATAATCTGGCAGGCGAGTC
This sequence comes from Pseudomonas sp. H11T01, assembly GCF_048515765.1. Classification (NCBI taxonomy): domain Bacteria; kingdom Pseudomonadati; phylum Pseudomonadota; class Gammaproteobacteria; order Pseudomonadales; family Pseudomonadaceae; genus Pseudomonas; species Pseudomonas sp. H11T01. Next base: position 38,636 of record NZ_JBLYED010000022.1, read on the forward strand.
AGACCCTGAGAAGAAGCGCAAGATCATCGGCCGTACCTTCATCGACGTGTTCGATGCCGAATCCTGCAAGCTCGACAACATCAAGTACCTGGCCCAAGGCACCATCTACCCGGACGTGATCGAGTCGGCTGGCGCCAAAAGCGGCAAGGCTCACGTGATCAAGTCCCACCACAACGTGGGTGGTCTGCCGGAAGAAATGAACCTCAAGCTGGTTGAACCCCTGCGCGAGCTGTTCAAGGACGAAGTCCGTCGTCTGGGCCTGGAACTCGGCCTGCCGTACGACATGGTTTACCGTCACCCGTTCCCGGGCCCGGGTCTGGGCGTGCGGATTCTCGGCGAAGTGAAGAAGGAATACGCCGACCTGCTGCGTCGTGCCGACCACATCTTCATCGAAGAACTGCGCAAGGCCGACTGGTACCACAAAGTCAGCCAAGCGTTCGTGGTGTTCCAGCCAGTGAAATCCGTTGGCGTTGTCGGCGATGGCCGTCGTTACGCTTGGGTTGTGGCCCTGCGTGCGGTGGAAACCATCGACTTCATGACCGCCCGTTGGGCACACCTGCCTTACGAGCTGCTGGAAACCGTCAGCGGCCGGATCATCAATGAAATCGAAGGCATCTCCCGCGTCACCTACGACGTGTCGAGCAAGCCGCCAGCGACCATTGAGTGGGAATGATCGGGCGCAAGCCTTGATGGCTTGATTGCAGGTAACTGAAAAGGCCGTGTGAACCGTGTTCACACGGCCTTTTTGCGTTTTAGACGCCCGGCAAGCGAACGAGCGTCATTCCGTGGCGTGCAAGGGAGGCACTCAAGCCAGCAGGGGTTTCAAAACGTTGGCCGCTAATCCACGGCCAGGAGGTGCGTTCGATGTAATACCGATGGCCATCGCGCAGGATCGGGGTGCGAACGATGGGGCCTTTTCTCAGGAGACCGTCTATTTCGATGTCCGAACTGCGGTGAACCAGCAATGCTTGATCGGTACTGATGCTGAGGGTGTACATGCCAGCATCGGGCAGGCCTTCCTCCAGCCTTTTTGCAAGGATCACGCTTTGCGGTGTCTTGATTTGCAGCAGCAAGTCATTTTTTGCAAAGCCTGCGTCCTGACCGGGTCGAGCTTCGTCCGAGACGCCCGGATCTGCCTTGATACCGGCGAGCTCATCTGGCCTGACACTTTCGATGCGCAGTCCGATGCTGCCTTCGAGTTCGCTGACACCCGCTACGCCGGCAAAGGTGTTGGCGTGGCTATTACCCATCAACGCCACCCATCGATGGGGGCCCCGTGCAATCTGGTCGGCGCTGATCACCTGGTGGGCGAAGTAGTTCATCATCTTCTGTCGAAAGTTGATATCTGCCCCCTGGATACCGGTGCTGCGATAGCTGGCCATGGAGTCGATGGCCTGAATGCGGATGCGGTTCTTTTGTGCGGTCCTGACGACTTGCTCGAAGGTGAATTGACCGCTGGGTTCAGTCCCGTGGCCAACGTCAAGGTCTTTGAGGTAGCGCTCCAGACTCTCGGACATCACGCCGGTTCTGTTGAATACGTCCAGATCAGCCTGATGGAAATCTGTCAGCAGATGTTCCATGTACAGGGTTTTGACCTTCTGCTGACGCAGCACTTTCATGTTCTCGATCAGAAACTGCTTGCTGCCGACACTGTGATGGCTCTCGCCGACCACCAGGCCAGGTGACCGGTTGAAAATGGTCTTGATGATGTCCTTGGGTTTGGCTGTCGGGATGAACGATGGAATCTCCGGCCTGGGTGGCAGTTGTAGGTCTGAATAGAAAGTCACGGCATCGTTATGCAGCGTTTTACGCAGCTTTTTGAACGCCTCGAACTCGTTGTCCGGGTTGTTTGTGTTCACAAAACCGTCCTTCAAGTTCCACTTCGTGGACATGCCTTCGGCTGCCTTTTGCAACGCCGGCCTCAGCTCCTGCGGAACGTCGTAAGGGGTGGGTGGGGCATCGAAGTCGGGGAGTGCAGGCTCGGCCCTGGCAAACAGCTCGGAAAACTTGCCACCGCCGGCCAGGCCGTGACGCGTGATGGCCACCCATTCACCGAGTTCATTCAGGCGCACCGGTATATTGCGGAAAAACGAGTAGGGATTGGTCGGGTCGATGAGGGTCCAGGTCTTCAGTTCATTGCTGTAGCGCACCTGGTAAAAACGGTCACCGATTGCAATGTAGTTCCCCCCCATCCGGGGTTGATAAATACCCTGGAATTTACCTTCGTCACTGACCGGGAAGTCTCCGTCGAGGACCTCATTGGTTTCAAAAGGGGCGAGAATGTCGGCGTCGGTAGGGCGAGGAACGACGGTCTCGATGGGCAGTGTGGGGGGTGGGGTCGGCTCAACTTCTGTGTTCGGTTCCAGCTCGGCGGTGAGCGTCTCTTCTGTCTCAGCGCTCTCTGCGAATTCGGAGGCCTCTGCAAGTTCGGCTGCCCCCCTCAAAAATGGCAAATTGAACAGCACATCCACGCTGCCAAGAATGGCGCCAGTCACTGCCGCCTTGCGTTCCAGCGGGGTAGAACCGTTGATGGCCTGGTCGATGTGAAGCCCGACATTGGCGATGCCGGCGCCGATAACGACAAGCGCTGCTGGCCATGCAAGGGCGGCCATCGGCCCGAAGGTGTGGTTGAAGGCATTGAGATAGCCGATCCACAGCTTCTTCCTGATCTCGCCGTTGGAGCGCAGTAGAAAGTTGGCGTCGCTGAGCATGCGCTCATGGGTGGACCGGTTCAGATGGGTGAACGCATCACCGGCGATTTTCTCGCCACGGTAATGGAGCAAATGATGGTCTGCGACGGCATAGTCGCCGGGCAATACGTCATAGGCATGGGTGAGGCCGATATTTTCGGTTTCCGTCTCCTCAAGCGCATGAATGATCAGGCCAATGCCGGTGAAGTTGGCGAGCTTGTGCCCCAGTGAAGTGGGTTTGTCCTGAATAATGTCGCGGTCTTGCTGCTTGAAGTGCATGAGCATGCGCTCACGGCCTTCGGTATCCTTGACTTCATTGGCCAGCCATTCGTGCAATTGCTCGACGCTGGTGAAGCAGTGAAAACCTCTGGGCTCACCCGGAACGTAGAGAATGTTCAGGTCACGGTCGTCGGTGATACTGAAAATGTCCGTCGACACGTACTGATCAATGCAAAACTTGTGGATAGATAAACCGCTGCCCGCTGCCGCCTCGTCCAGCAGCATTTGCCGGGTGAGTGGCCTACTCACATTTCCGGTGGCCGCCCTGAGCACCATGGTGAAGTGTTCGCGGGTCAGGTATCCCTTCTCGTAGTCTTCAATGGCTTTGGCGATGAAGGTGCATTTGGCCAGCGCACGGAAGTTGGCGCCGTGTTTTTCCCAAAACGTGGCAATGGCCGTCTTGTAACGATCACTGAAATTGATATCCCAGAAGGCTTTCAGCGCATCCCTGGAGTGCAGGCGAACTTCGTTGGTTTCATCGTAGTTTTCGGCATCCGCACCGACGCGGTAGAAGCCGCTGTCAGTGTCCAGCAGATCAGCGTTGTCCTGGTCGTGGACGCTGAAACGCTGCATGACCAGTTGCGGGAAAGTCATCGATTCCCTGGGCTTTTCAAAGACGTGCTGCCAGCCGGTAAAGGTCTTCGAGCTGCTTTGAGCGGCACGAAAGCGGTGCCAATACACCTTGTCGGGCTCGATGTCCGTGATGTGGTGCCGGGTGAGGATGTCTTTGGCGACCTGGTACGCCATGGCGTACATGTCGGGGCAATCGGCAACAAGATCAGGGATCAGGGCCTGGAGTGCCAACGCCTCGGCGGCGTTGGGCGCAGTGATGTAATCAGTATCTTCCATGATGCTGTCCTTGAGAGGTGGTTGAGGTCCGCTCACTATCTCAAGGGGCATCGATTCTATCTGTAAGGCGGCGGGTAGCTGGTGGCGAGCAGCCGTTGACAGAAGGAGCAGGACATGGCGAGTGCCAGGGTAGGGCTCAGCGCCGTGCAACGTCCGAGAAATAGAACTTGTCCAGCGTATGCCGCGACTCGGTGTACTCGAACTGGCGGCCGTCCTGCAGGAAGGTCTGGTTGCTGACCACGATCACATGGCTCTGGCCGTCGAGGTCCAGATGCTGCCGGTCATCCTTGCTGCACGGCACCGCTTCGATGGTCCGCTGCGCGTAGCTGATTTGCAGTTGCAGGGTTTGCTCGATAAAGGCGTAGATCGAATGTTCGGCGATCTCGCGGTCCAGACCTGGAATCAGCTCAGCGACGAAGTGGTTGATGTCGAGGATCACCCGTTTGCCGTCGATCCTTCGCACCCGTTTGATGCGAGTGATGAGGCTGCCTTCTTGCGCCTGGATGTGTTCGAGCAGGGCACCTTCGAGGGGAAACTGGCCGAATTCGACCACCTCGGTGCTGACGTCATTGCCCAGCCGCGGGTAGGTTTCCTGAAAGCTGACGATCCCGCCCAATTGGAACTCGATCGGGTTGGTCGACAAGACAAAGGTGCCTTTGCCGTGGACTTTCTGGGCGAAACCGCGCTCCTGAAGTTGCTCGATGGCCTTGCGCACGGTGCCGCGACTGGCTTGGTAGCTGTCCATCAGTTCGGTTTCGGAGGGCAAACGGGCGCCACGTTCCAGACGTTCGGTGGTGATGCTGGCAAGCAGATCGGTGTAGATCTGGTTGTACTTACTCATGGGGATGGCTCTGTGCCGCTGTGCTCAAGGTCTGGAACCTTAAGGGCAGAGGTGGGGTTTGTCCATGTAGATAGATCGCGTAGGAAAACTCACCGCTGGTCGGGTTCAGGATAAACAATTTGCAACTCGTCTGTACGAGTTGTTGCTTTAACTCGTACAGACGAGTACTTTTCACTTCGGCGTGCTGCCAATAACGCCCTCCAATAACAAGAATCCCAGTGGAAGAAAAAGCATGAGCCACGATTATCCGAAAATCGCCAGCGAGATTCTTCAAAGCCTCGGTGGTGCAGACAACCTCGAGCAAGCGGCCCACTGCGTCACCCGGCTGCGGCTGGCGCTCAAAGACCCAAGCGTGGTCAATAGTGCAGTGCTGAATCAGATCGATCTGGTCAAAGGCTCGTTCTTTACCGGCGGGCTGTTTCAGATCGTCATCGGCCCCGGCGAAGTGGAGAAGGTCTATGCCGCTTTGCGCCAACAGACTGGCCTGGCCGCTGCGACCATTGCCGACGTGAAAAAGAAAGGCGCCGACAAGACCAATGCCATGCAGCAGCTGGTGCGGGTGTTTTCCGATGTGTTCATGCCGATTCTGCCGGCGCTGATCATTGCCGGCCTGCTGATGGGCGTGAATAACCTGATCGGCGCCAAAGGCATGTTCATCGCGGGCAAGACCCTGCTTGAGGCGTACCCGACGCTGGACGGTGTCTGGAGCCTGATCAATCTGATGGCCAACACCTCGTTCGTGTTCCTCCCGGCGCTGGTCGGCTGGTCGGCGGCCAAGCGCTTTGGCGGCAGTGAAATCCTTGGCATTGTCCTCGGTTTGATGCTGGTTCACCCGGACCTGCTCAACGCCTGGAACTACGGCAAAGCGGTAGCCGGGCTGGACGGCCAGAGCCTGCCGTACTTCGATATTTTCGGCTGGTTCAAGATCGAGAAGGTCGGCTACCAGGGACAGATCCTGCCGATCCTGCTGGCAGCCTACGTCATGAGCGTCATTGAAAAATGGCTGCGGGCGCGGGTACCAAACGCCATTCAATTGCTGGTGGTGCCGATTACCACCATCGTTGTGACTGGGGTGTTGGCGCTGGCGGTGATCGGTCCGGTGACCCGTCACCTGGGCATTTTGATTACCGAAGGCGTGGTGACCTTGTTCGACCTGGCGCCGATGGTCGGCGGGGCGATTTTCGGTCTGCTCTACGCGCCGCTGGTGATCACCGGCATGCACCACATGTTCCTCGCCGTCGACCTACAACTGATCTCCACTCAGGGCGGCACGTTCATCTGGCCGATGATCGTCATGTCCAACCTCGCTCAAGGCAGCGCGGCGCTGGCGGTGTTCACCATGAGTCGCAATGCCCGGGACCGCAGCATGGCCTCGACCTCGGCGATTTCCGCCTACTTCGGTATCACCGAGCCTGCGATGTTCGGCGTCAACCTGCGCTACAAATTTCCGTTCTACGCCGCCCTGATCGGCTCGGCGCTGGGCTGCATCTTTCTTTCCCTGAACAAGGTCCAGGCTTCGGCGATCGGTGTGGGCGGGCTGCCGGGTTTCATCTCGATCATTCCCCAGTACATCCCGATGTTTGTGATCGGCATGGTGATCGCGATGGTGGTGCCGTTCGTGCTGACCTGTGGGTTGAGCATGAAGATTGTTCGGCCTGGATACCGAGTCGCCTGATAGATCGCTATCGCGAGCAGGCTCGCTCCCACATTGGAATGCGATCAACTGTGGGAGCGAGCCTGCTCGCGAAGGGGCCCTTAAGCCCGATACAAAACTTATTAAAGGAATACGCCATGCAAGACTGGCAGCGTTCGGTGATCTACCAGATCTACCCCAAGAGTTTTCACAGCCACGCAGGCAACCCCACGGGTGACTTGCTCGGTGTCGTGGCCAAGCTCGACTACCTGCATTGGTTGGGCGTCGACTGCCTGTGGATCACGCCGTTCCTGCGTTCACCACAGCGCGACAACGGTTACGACATCAGCGACTACTACGCCATCGACCCAAGCTACGGGACCATGGCCGACTGTGAGCTATTGATAGCCGAGGCGGGCAAACGCGGTATCAAGTTGATGCTCGATATCGTGGTCAACCACACTTCCATCGAACACCAGTGGTTCCAGCAGGCTCGCAGCAGTCTCGATAACCCGTACCGCGACTTCTACATCTGGCGCGATCAGCCGAACAACTGGGAATCCAAGTTCGGCGGTTCGGCCTGGGAATACGAGGCGCAAACCGGTCAGTACTACCTGCACCTGTTCGACCACACCCAGGCCGACCTGAACTGGGACAATCCGCTGGTACGCGCCGAAGTCTTCAAGATGATGCGTTTCTGGCGCGACAAGGGCGTCGGCGGGTTCCGTCTGGACGTGATCAACCTGATCTCGAAGCCGGCGGACTTTCCCGAGGACAACAGCGACGGCCGACGTTTCTACACCGACGGCCCGAACGTTCACGACTATTTGCAGGAAATGCACCGCGAAGTTTTCGAAGGTCACGACTTGATCAATGTCGGCGAGATGTCCTCCACGAGTCTCGAGCACTGCATTCGTTACTCGCGCCCTGAGTCGAAAGAACTGTCGATGACGTTCAACTTTCATCACCTGAAAGTTGATTATCCGAACCTGCAGAAGTGGATTCGCGCCGATTTCGATTTCCTTGACCTCAAGCGCATCCTCTCCGATTGGCAGACCGGCATGCAGGCTGGCGGTGGCTGGAATGCGCTGTTCTGGTGTAACCACGATCAGCCGCGGGTGGTCTCGCGTTTCGGGGATGACGGCGAACACCGGGTGGTCTCGGCGAAGATGCTCGGCACCGCGCTGCATTTCCTTCAGGGCACGCCTTTTGTTTACCAGGGTGAAGAGCTGGGCATGACCAATCCGGGCTTCGATCACATCGACCAGTACCGCGATGTCGAGACGCTGAACATCTATCGCCTCAAGCGTGAGGCCGGTGAGTCCGAGGCTGAAAGCATGGCGGCGATCATGCAGAAGTCCCGGGATAACAGCCGCACGCCGATGCATTGGAATGCTCAGCCGAATGCCGGTTTCAGCGGTGCCGAACCCTGGATCGGCGTGCCGGAAAACGCGGCGCAGATCAATGTTGAGCAGCAGTTCAACGACCCGGCCTCGGTGCTGCATCACTACCGTGAACTGATCACCCTGCGTCGCAGCGAGCCGCTGATCCAGGACGGTGTCTATCGCCAGCTCTTGCCCGAACACACGCAAGTCTGGGCTTACCTGCGCGAAGGTAAAGGTGAGCGTTTGCTGGTGGTGAACAACTTCTACGCCACGGCCTGTGAAGTTGAATTGCCAGAAGGGGTGATCAACGACGCGATGGGGCAACGCTTGGTGATCAGCAACTATGGGGACTGTTCAACCCGCCATCGGCAGGTATTCCTGCGGCCTTACGAGTCGTTTGTTCTGCATCTGACCGACCACTAAAAAGCACTGTTTAAAACAACTCGCAGAGCGCTGCGCGGGGGAGCTTTGCGCGCCGCTTTTGCCGGTTTTACACAATAAAAATAATGAGGTGGCTCTTGAAAACAACAATAAGTCGCAGCCTTGCTGCATCGAGTGTGTGCCTGGCATTACCGCTCTCGGCCCAGGCACTGGAGTTCGCCGGTTATTTGCGCAGCGGCGTGGGAACTTCGGTCAACAGCAGTTCGCAGTCGTGTTTTCAATTGCAAGGCGCGCAGTCTAAATACCGCTTGGGTAACGAATGCGAGCAATACGCGGAGCTGGAACTGCGCCAGGATCTGTTCACCCTTGATGACGGTTCGGTGCTCAGCGTTGATGGTATGGCATCGTTGTATAACCAATACGACCGCAACCTGACCTTTCAGGGCGACAACGGCTCGGTGCGCATGCCGCAGCTGTACGCGCAGTGGTCGAACCTGCCGAGCCTCAACGGCGGTTCGCTGTGGGCCGGGCGGCGTTACTACAAGCGTAACGACATCCATATTTCCGACTTTTACTACTGGAACCAGAGCGCCACCGGCGGCGGTATCGAGGACGTGAAGATCGGCGACCTGAAATACAGCTACGCGTTTTCGCGCAAGGACAACCTGTACCAGAAGGACTACGTCACCCGGCAGGATTTCAACGTCTCAGGCTTTGATACCAACCCTGGCGGTGAGCTGGAGTTTGGCCTGAGCTACATCGACAAACCCGACCGCCGTGACGCGCACGCAGGCTGGGCAATCACCGCCCAACATGTGCAGAAAGACTTTTTGGGCGGCAAGAACAAATTGGCACTGCAATACGGCGAGGGGCCGGGCACCGGTTTGGGTTACACCGGCGATGTTGGCCTGGACGACAGCAACAAAAGCTACCGGCTGGTGGAGTTCTTCGACTGGCAAGTGACGCCGCGCTTCGGTGGTCAGGTCGAGGCGGTCTATCAGAAAGACATTCGCCCGGACGGCAACGATCAGAACTGGATTTCCCTCGGCATTCGTCCGGCCTATGCCATCACTGAACAGTTCAAGCTGGTCACCGAACTGGGGCACGACCAGGTCGAGGCCCCCGGCGGTACGCGTAAGCTGAGCAAGTTCACCTTCGCCCCGACCTGGTCGCCAAAGGGGCCGGATTTCTGGGCGCGCCCGGAAGTACGTCTGTACTACACGTATGCCAGCTGGAACGAGGCGGCCAAACGTGCGGCGAATGAATTGGCGGCAGGTTCGGCGTTGTCCGACACCGGGGCTTTTGGTACGGCGCTGCATGGTTCGAACGTCGGATTGCAGGTCGAGTATTGGTGGAAATAAGCGATGCTGTCGGGGCTCGCGCTCCATCGGCACTTCAAAGAACAAAACAGCAGGTGAAGTCATGGCCACAACCCAACATTTGCAACTGCTAGCGCCCCTGTCCGGGGTGCTGATGCCACTCGATCAAGTGCCGGACCCGGTATTTTCCAGTCGTCTGATCGGTGATGGTCTGTGCATCGATCCGACGTCGCAGACCCTCTGCGCGCCGCTGGCCGGGGTGATCAGCAATGTGCAGCGCAGTGGTCATGCGATCAGCATCACCGACGACAGCGGTGTGCAGGTGTTGATGCACATCGGTCTGGACACGGTGAACCTCGACGGCCAGGGTTTCAAACGGCTGGTGGAAGAGGGGCAGCGGGTCGAGGCCGGCCAGGCGCTGATCGAATTCAACGCCGACTACATCGCCTTGAATGCCCGCAGCCTGCTGACTCTGATGCTGGTGGTCAGTGCTGAGCCCTTCACCCTGCTGACGTCCGACAGCGGTCTGGTGGAGAGCGGCCAGCCGTTGTTGCGTTTGAGTCTGGGCGATCAGGTTTCAAGTGCTGCGGTGGAAGAAGGAGAAGCGCTGTTCTCGAAACCGGTGGCCTTGCCCAATCCGAACGGATTGCATGCACGTCCTGCGGCGGTATTTGCTCAGGCGGCGAAGGGGTTTACGGCGAGCATTTGTCTGCATAAACAACAGGCCAGCGCCAACGCCAAATCCCTGGTGGCGATCATGGCGTTGCAAACCGCGCAGGGGGATGCCTTGCAGGTCAGTGCAGTGGGCGAGGACGCTGAACTGGCGATCAAGACCCTGACTGAATTGCTGGCCGCGGGCTGTGGTGAAGCAGTCGCTGCGGTGATGGTGGTGAGTGAACCGGTTGTGCGGGTCGAAGCATCTTCGGCAAAGCTGTTGCGTGGTGTCTGTGCATCGCCGGGTTCGGCGTTCGGGCGGGTCGTGCAGGTGGCGGAGCAGACCCTTGAAGTGGTTGAGTTCGCCTCCGATCAGGCCCTTGAACGCAGGCGCCTGGAACAGGCGTTGGTTCAGGCTGCGTTAGCACTGCAGATCCTGCGCGACAACGCGACGGGCACTGCCCAGGCGGAGATCTTCAAGGCGCATCAGGAGTTGCTGGAAGACCCGAGCTTGCTGGAACAGGCTCAGGTCCTGATCGCTGAAGGCAAAAGCGCCGCGTTCGCCTGGCGCAGTTCGACCGAGGCGACTTCGGATTTGTTCAAAAACCTCGGCAGCGCTTTGCTGGCCGAGCGTGCGGCTGACCTGGCAGACGTCGGCCAGCGGGTGCTCAAGTTGATCCTCGGCGTACAGGACAGTGCCTGGGTCTTGCCGGAACAAGCGATCCTGATTGCCGAACAACTGACGCCATCGCAAACCGCCGGGCTGGACACCAGTAAGGTGCTGGGCTTTGCCACCGTGGGCGGCGGCGCCACCAGCCATGTGGCGATTCTCGCCCGGGCTTTTGGCTTGCCGGCCATCTGCGGGCTGCCTACTCAAGTGCTGTCGCTGGTCAGCGGGACTCAGGTTTTGCTGGATGCCGACAAGGGCGAGTTGCAACTGGACCCTGATCTGGCGGCTATCGAACAGCTACAGGCCAAACGTCAGCAGCAACGACTACGGCATCAGCGCGAACTCGAGCATGCCTCGCTGGCGGCCTGTACCCGTGACGGCCATCACTTCGAGGTGACGGCCAACGTCGCCTCGCTGCCTGAGGCCAAGCAGGCGATGGCATTGGGCGGCGAGGGCGTCGGTCTGTTGCGTTCGGAGTTTCTTTATCTGGAGCGCAACACTGCGCCGAGCCATGACGAACAAGCGGTCACCTACAGCGCCATCGCCCGAGCGCTGGGGCCGGAACGCAATCTTGTGGTGCGCACGCTGGATGTCGGTGGCGACAAGCCACTGGCCTACGTGCCGATGGACAGCGAAGCGAACCCATTCCTGGGCATGCGCGGGATTCGCCTGTGCCTGGAACGTCCTGAGCTGTTGCGTGAGCAGTTCAGAGCGATTCTGACCTGCGCCGGGCTGGCCCGTTTGCACATCATGCTGCCGATGGTCACCCAGCTGTCCGAGTTGCGCGAGGCGCGGCAAATGCTCGAAGAGGAAGCGCTGACGCTGGGGCTCAAGGAGCTGCCGAAACTCGGCATCATGATCGAGGTTCCAGCGGCGGCGTTGATGGCCGATTTGTTCGCTCCCGAGGTGGACTTTTTCTCCATCGGCACCAACGACCTGACCCAGTACACCCTGGCCATGGACCGTGATCACCCACGTTTGGCCAGTCAGGCCGACAGTCTCCACCCGGCTGTGCTGCGCCTGATCGCCAGCACCGTGAAAGCCGCTCATGCCCATGGCAAGTGGGTCGGCGTGTGCGGCGCACTGGCTTCCGAGACCCTGGCGGTGCCGCTGTTGCTGGGGCTGGGGGTGGATGAACTGTCGGTCAGCGTGCCATTGATCCCGGCGATCAAAGCGACGATTCGCGAAGTGGACCTGAAAGATTGCCAGGTCATCGCGCAACACGTTTTGGGCCTGGAAAGTGCCGAGCAGGTACGTGAAGCCTTGCAGCGGCATCAACAGACGGCGGTCGTTACCTCATTGGTTTTGGAGAGCTGAATATGTTCGAGAAATTGCAGCGGGCGTTCTGGAAAGCCCTGACGCCGGATCTGGTGGTGGATCAGCCCAAAGCGGTTGTTCAGCCGCAAGGTTCTTCAACGTTGGAACCTGAAGTTCTGGCCGCGCTGGGTGGGTTGAATAACCTCAAATCCCAACAGCGAATCGCCCTGACGCGGGTGCGGGTGGAACTGCACGATGAGGCGCAGTTGGACCCGGTGGCGTTGCGTGCGGCCGGTGTGCCGGGAGTGATGACGTTGGCGGGTGGGGTCGTTCATCTGGTAATGGGGTTGGAGGCGTAAGCGGATCCTGTGGCGAGGGAGCTTGCTCCCGCTGGGCTGCGAAGCAGCCCTGAAATCTACCATCGCGGTTTGTCAGACAGACCGCATTCACCGTTTTGCGACCGCTGCGCGGCCGATCGCGGGCAAGCCACGCTCCCACATTTGACCGCATTCCTCTTTAAGGCTGCGATCTACTGTGGGAGCGTGGCTTGCCCGCGAAGGCGTCCTTTCAGGCGACACAAATCTCTCCACCCTTACTGTTTCTCAATTGCAGGTGTATCGTATTCGCCTTTTGCGGGTGTAGGCTCGCGGCTGATACGTGAGGTAGTTGAGTCCATGTCCTTTTCCCGTCGACAAATACTCGGTGGTTTGGCCGGTCTTGTAGTGGTTGGCGTCGGGGCGGGTGGCGCATCGCGCTATTGGCTGGGGAAGATGGCCGACGCTGATGCTGGCCACGATTACGAGCTGATTGCCGCCCCTCTGGACGTTGAACTGGTCGCCGGACACAAAACCGAGGCCTGGGCCTTTGGCCTCTCGGCGCCGGGCACCGAGTTGCGGGTGCGTCAGGGCGAGTGGCTGCGGGTGCGCTTCATCAACCACTTGCCGGTCGCTACCACCATTCACTGGCACGGCATTCGCCTGCCACTGGAGATGGACGGCGTACCCTACGTTTCGCAACTGCCGGTCTTGCCCGGTGAGTATTTCGACTACAAATTCCGCGTGCCGGACGCTGGCAGCTACTGGTATCACCCTCACGTGAATAGCAGCGAAGAGCTGGGCCGCGGGCTGGTCGGGCCGCTGATCATCGAAGAGCGCGAGCCCACCGGTTTCAAGTATGAGCGCACCTTGAGCCTGAAGAGTTGGCACGTCGATGAAGAAGGCGCCTTCGTGCCCTTCAGTATTCCTCGTGAAGCGGCCCGCGGCGGTACGGCCGGGCGACTGTCGACCATCAATGGCGTATCGCAAGCGGTGGTCGACCTCCCGGCCGGGCAGATCACCCGGGTGCGGTTGCTCAACCTCGATAACACGCTGACTTATCGCATCAACATTCCTGACGTTGAAGCGCAGATATACGCGCTGGATGGTAATCCCATCGAGCCGCGGCCGCTGGGCAAGGAATACTGGCTGGGACCTGGCATGCGCATCTGCCTGGCGATCAAAGCGCCGCCGGCCGGCGAAGAGCTTTCCCTGCGCAACGGTCCGGTACGTATCGGCACGTTCCGTTCTGTGGCCAACAACGATGCACCGACCGAGTGGCCACCCGCGCTGCCGGCCAACCCGATCTCCGAACCGGACATTGCCAACGCCGAGAAACTCAACTTCAACTTCGAGTGGGTTGGCTCGGTCTCGGTGAACGTGGACAATAGGCCGCCGAGCCTGTGGCAGATTAATGGCAAGGCCTGGGACATCACCGACAAGACCTGCGCCGACCGCCCGATCGCCACGCTCAAGAAGGGCAAAAGCTACATTTTCGAATTGAAGAACATGACTCAGTATCAGCACCCGGTTCACTTGCATGGCATGAGCTTCAAGGTCATCTCCTCGAACCGCAAGAAGATCACTCCGTACTTCACCGACACCTATCTGCTGGGTAAAAACGAGCGGGCTCGCGTCGCGCTGGTGGCGGATAATCCGGGGGTGTGGATGTTCCACTGCCATGTGATCGACCATATGGAAACCGGCCTGATGGCCGCTATCGAGGTCTCCTGATGCGCCAAATGCGTCAACCGCACATCATCGACCGCAGCCGCGACCAGGATTTCATGCGCGAAGCCCTGGCCCTTGCGGCCCAAGGCGCCGCGTTAGGCGAAGTGCCGGTGGGCGCGGTGCTGGTGCAGGACGGTGAAATCATCGGCCGCGGCTTCAACTGCCCGATCAGCGGCAGCGACCCCAGCGCTCATGCCGAGATGATGGCGATCCGTGCTGCGGCGCAAGCGGCCAGCAACTATCGACTGCCCGGCAGTACGCTGTATGTCACCTTGGAACCGTGCAGCATGTGCGCCGGATTGATCGTGCATTCGCGGATTGCGCGTGTGGTGTACGGGGCGCTGGAGCCCAAGGCCGGGATCGTGCAAAGCCAGGGGCAGTTCTTCAACCAGGGCTTTCTCAACCACCGGGTGTTGTTCGAAGGCGGGGTCCTGGCCGAAGAATGCGGTACGGTGTTGAGCGAGTTTTTCAAGGCGCGCAGGGCCAGCCGGGATCAGGGATGAACGTTCAACCGCCTTCAGGGGGAGTGGTCCATTCAGGCGTTCGCTTTCGATTGCCGAACCAGTAGTTCAACCCGAAACGTTGTCCCCTTCAATACCATTGCGGATGGTAATCGTCCTTGATGACGTTGGCCTTGTACGTGAGCTCATTGGCGACGATGTTCAGGGTTGATTCGAGGCCCTGTTGCAGATTGGCCCGCTGCCACTCCTGGTTGGAATCCACCCGGGAGAGTGCGCTTGGCCTCGTTGCTCGCCGGTTCGACAGGTTGTTCATGCTTGACCTCTGCGTTTATCAAGGGGATCTGCAAGGTGAACAGTGCGCCCTTGCCCGGCCCGTCGCTGTGGGCGGTGAGATGGCCGTTCATCTCAATGGCGGCCAGGGCGCAGCTGTGCAGGCCAAAGCCGTGGCCTTCCTTGCGGGTGGTGAAACCGTGGGCAAAGATCCGCGTCATGTTCTCGGGCGCGATCCCTTCACCTTCGTCCTTGACGCTCACCTGCAGGGTCGCATTGTCGACGACCTTCACTCCCAGGGTCATTTGCCGAGGGCGATCACTGAGGTCGGACATCGCGTATTTCGCATTGCTGATCAGGTTGATCAGAATCAACAGCAGCCGGTGTTTATCACCCATCACCCGCGGCACATCGCTGTAGTCCTTGACCACCTTTACATGGTGCCGGGTCAGGGCGCCGAAGTTCATGCGCAGGGCGTCTTCGAACAGGTCGCTGACGTGCAGCGGTTCCAACAGGCTGGAAGCGCCGGCGTAGGACTGTTGGGTGGCGACGATGTCCTTGATGTGGTCGACGCTTTTGCTCAACAGGGCCAATTCCTCGGTGATGCTTTGTTGCTCGACGGCTATGGCGTCGACCAACTGGTTCAAGTACCCCGGCAACAGCTTGCCTTTTTCATCCCGGGTGATGAATTCGCCAAGGTCGTGCGAATGTTCGTTGATCAATTGCATGGCCTTGCCCAACCCGAGCGCCTTGCTGGTGCGTAGTTTGCGGGTGACCAGGTCGGCGGAGATATTCACGCTGTTGAGCACATTGCCGACGTTATGCAGCACGTTGGTCGCGATCTCGGCCATCCCGGCCTGGCGCGCGGTATCCAGCAGTTCGCTCTGTGTGTCCTTGAGTTCACGGGTACGTTCTTCGACCCGTTGTTCAAGCCCTTCGTTGGACACCTGCAGGTCTTTGTTGACACGGTTGATCACCGCAAAACTGCGCTGTAGCCGAATCGCCAGATACAGCAACAAGATCACCAGCAGGGTCGAAAACACCAACGTATAGAAGTCGTATCTCTGGTCGATGATGTCGTCCTGTTGCTGGTCTGAATTGAGCAGCTTGGTGATGTCGTCCAGGCGCTCAGCCACCGGGATTGCAGCGATTTTCACCAGCAAGGCATTGACCACCGGCTGTTCGCGCAGGATCAGCGCGATGTGGTTGCTGAGAATTTCTATCGGGGCATGAAGTTCGACCGGTAAGCGTTCCTTGTTTACCGCCAGTTTGTTCAGGCCGACCAGGATGTCGGCAGCCTTGTCATTGGAGGAGGCCTGAGCGAACGCCAGGCCGCTGAGCAACAGGTCATACGTATCGGTGGCGATGTTTTGCAGCAACAGTTTGTCATCGTCCGAGAGGTGAGCGAGCTGGCCCTGAATATCGTCCTCGGCGGTCGACAGAAACGCCTCGGAGTTACGCAATACCGCGTTGTGGGATTTGAACTGCTCCACCAGACGGGTCTTTTCCTTGAGCGCATTGAGGTAGGCGTCATGGCTGGCCTGCCATTGCTCCGAGTTGTTGCGGCCATGGTTGGGCACTATTGTCTCGAACCTGCCCCATAGGCTGGTCATTTCGGTCAGCGGCGAAACCAGTGAATCGTAGTTGTGGTTGATGGCGACGCGGGCCTTGAGTACCTCGGTTTCCCACTGCGCATTCAGCTGTTTTATCTGTGCGATCAGATCCCGTGATTCGATAAAGGCTGCGTTTTGATTGGTGCTGGACTTGAGGTACAGGAACAGCAGAATCGAGGCGAGCAGCAGGGTCGCGCCGGTGAGCAGTACCCGGCTGAAACGGCGAGACATTTTCATAAGGGTTTGCCTCCCCATTCTCCAGTCAGGGTTTTGAGGAATTTGATGATCAAGGTCTTGTCCTGGTCAGAAGGGACACGCCCTAGCTGAAATTTGAACATCACATCGACCGCGTCTTCGAGGGTTCTGGCCGAAGCGTCGTGAAAATACGGGGCGGTCACTGCGACATTGCGCAGGCTGGGAACCTTGAACACATTGCGGTCCTCCTCGTCCTTGGTCTCCAGATAACGTCCCAGGTCGGACTCGGTCGGGTTGCCCCGGGCCTGGAAGTAGTCGCCCATTACACCTAACTTCTGGAACATGTTGCCGCCGATGTTCACCCCTTGATGGCAGGCGATGCAGCCGTAATCCTTGAAACGCTGGTAACCGTACTTTTCATCCAGCGTCAGGATGTCGGTATTGCCCAGCAGGTATTGGTCGAAGCGCGAGTTGCTGCTCAGCAGCGTGCGTTCGTAGGTTGCCAGAGCGTTCTGCACATTGGTGGCCGTTACGCCGTCCGGGTAAGCCGTGGCGAAGGCCGAGTGGTAGGTCGGGTCGGCGGAAAGTGTCTGAACCACATACTCCCAACTGCTGGCCATTTCGTTGGGGCTTTGCACGACTGCGTGGGCCTGCGCTTCCAGAGTATCGGCCCGGCCGTTCCAGAACTGTCTGAAGTTCAGGCTGGCGTTCAATACACTGGGGGTATTGATTGCCAGCGGCTTGCCGTCGAAGCCGAGGGAAAACGGCTTGTTATCGGCGCCACCTTTTTCCAGATGATGACAACTGGCACAGGACAGGCTGTTATTGACCGATAAACGTGTTTCGTTGAACAACTGTCGACCCAGCTCGATACGCTGGGGATCCTGGTGCGGGACCGGCGGCAGCGGTTTGAGCGGTTCGTCGAGTGGTGCGGCGTTTGCTGTCAGGCACACTCCAAGTAACAGGACACCGATCAGGTTAGGGCGGTATGGCGACATCTGATGATTCCTTGGCCGGGTGCCTGGGTGTCGTTAAACCTGAAGGAGGCGAGGTGTTGACTATTCGTCCGGCGGCGCTTGCAGGTCTCCTGATGTCAGCAGTCGGGCAAAGGCCTGGGCTTCTACTGGTTTGCTGAAGAAATAGCCCTGACCTTCCTCACAGTGATTGGCCTTGAGGAAGTCCAGTTGCTCAAGGGTTTCCACACCTTCGGCGATGATGTTCAGGTTGAGGCTTTTACCTAGGCTGATGATGGCGCTGACCAATGCTGCATCATTGTTGTCGTTGCTCAGTCCGCGAATGAAGGACTGGTCGATTTTCAACACATCGATGGGAAACCGACGCAGGTAACTCAGACTGGAGTAACCGGTGCCGAAATCATCGATGGCCAGCCGGACCCCCAGCGCCTTGATAGCTAGCAGGGTCGCCACGGTGGCGTCGACGTTTTGCATCAGCACGCTTTCGGTAATCTCAAGTTCGAGTAACGCCGGATCGAGACCGGTTTCTTCCAGTATCTGCACAATGCCCTCGACAAAGCCGCGTTGACGAAAATCGATGGCGGAAACATTCACCGACATGCTGACCGGTGGCAGCCCGGCCGCCTGCCAGGCGCAGGCTTGACGGCAGGCCTCGGCCAATACCCATTTGCTCAGCGGGACAATCAGGCCACTGTCTTCGGCAACGGAAATGAAGTCCGACGGGTAGACCCAGCCGTGTCCTGGTTTTAACCAGCGAACCAGCGCCTCGGCACCGACTACCTTGCCGGACTTGAGGTCGAGTTTGGGCTGGTAGTGCAGGACAAATTCGTTGCGCTCAAGGGCGAGGCGGATGCCGGACTCGATACTTTGTTGTTCGCGGGCGCGTTGATTCATGTCGTCGATGAAAAAGCCGAAATCGTTCGGTGCGCTGTCTTTGACGTTGCGCATGGCGGTTTCGGCTTTCTTGATCAGCGCCAGGGCATCGAAGCCATCGTCGGGATAAATACTGATGCCCAGACTGGCGGTCACGCTAAGGTCATGACCGGCAATGTGCTGGGGGGCACTCACGGCGCTCAAGAGTTTTTCGGCAATGCCCTTGGTCTGCTGGGGGTGATGAACGTCGGCGAGGATCACCACGAACTCGTCGGAACCGTAGCGAAACACCGAATCGGACGCACGCACGGTCGCCACCAGGCTCTGGCCAACCCGTTTGAGCATTTCATCGCCTGTCGGATGCCCCAGTGCATTGTTGATCCGCTTGAAACGATCCAGACCCAGAAACATTACCGCGAGTTGTTTGTTATGGCGTCTGGAGAGCGCCAGGGACTGAGTCAGTCGGTCACCGAGCAGGGTGCTGTTGGGCAGTTCGGTGAGCACGTCGTACTGCAGCAGATGAGAGACTTTGAGCAGCTCATGGACGCGCTCCTCGATGGTTCGCTCCAGGCTGAGCATTTTTAGCGCCGCATCCTGAGCCATCTGCCATTTCCAGGTCAGCGCACTGGCCATCTGGCGAATTTCCAGGCTGTCGAAGGGCTTTTTCAGCACCAGCAGCTGGTCGCCAAACTCCAGGCGCTCGGCCATTGCTTCCCAGGAATAGTCGGAATGCGCCGTGCACAGCGCGATTTGCAGATGAGGGTCGACTTCCCATAGACGCTCGATGGTTTCCAGCCCGTTCCAGCCCGGCGGCATGCGCATATCGGTGAACGCCATAGCGTAGGGCCGGCCTTCGGCCTGGGCGCGCTCGACCAGCATCACAGCTTCCTGGCCCTGATAGGCCGAATCGAGGTCGAAGGACGGTCGTACAGGCTGCGAGATGCCAAATAGCGCCTCTTCGGAACTGGCCAGAGGCGACTCACTCGCAGGTTCGGGGCCCAGGATTTTGCGAAAGTCCTGATGGATCGAAGGCGTGTCGTCAATGATCAGGATGCGTCGGTTGGTAACCGCCAAAGAGGGTTTCATTGTGGGGCCTCCGGTGGACGCGGCAACATCTGGACCGCAGGGTTCGCGGCATCGGCAAGGGGCGCCGGTACGATGCTGCCGGCCATCAGCAGCTCAGCTGCCTGTTGGCTGCTGACTGCTTTGCTGAAGTAGAAACCCTGGGCATTCATTGGCGAGCCAGTGGACATCAGTGAGGTCCGCTGCTCCTGGGTTTCCACGCCTTCAGCAATGATGCCGATTCCGACATCGCGGGCGAAATTGATGATGGCGCGCAGCGTTGTGGCGCTGGCCGGGTCCCGGGAGGCAGTGTCGATAAAGGCCTGAGCGATTTTCAGATGGTTGACCTGGTAGGTCTTGAGGTAATCGAACGACGAGTATTCGGTGCCGAAATCGTCGATGGCGATCTTTACCCCGAGTTCGCGCAAGCGCGGCAGTACATCGTTGTGGGTCCATTTGGTCTGGGCCAGGGTCGCTTCGGTGACGTCGAAGCGCAGATCCCACGGGCACAGGTCCCAGCGGGTGGTGGTTCGCAGGACGTCATAGATCAAGTCCGGGCCGCTCTTGAGCTGGGCCAGGGAGAGCTTGATCGCAATCAGCGGTGGTGCCACGCCCTGGTCGCGCCATTGGCACATTTGCTGGCAGGCCTGATCCAGCACCCAATGCCCGAGCGGGATGATGGCCCCGGTTTTTTCTGCGGCAGGGACGAACACATCGGCCTCCAGCAGCCCGCGCTCGGGGTGGTTCCAGCGTACCTGGGCTTCCATGCCGAGAATTTTTCCCGAACCCAGATCGACCTCAGGCAAATAGTGCAGTTCGAGCTCGCCCTGTTCGATGGCCTGTTTCAAATCGTTGGTCAGGGTCACACGGTCGACCACCTCCTGATTGATCTCTTCAGAGTGGAAGTAATATTGGTTGCGACCCTTTTCCTTGGAGCGGTACAGCGCCATATCGGCCTGAATCAGCAGGCTGTCGGCGGTGAGGGTGTCTAGCGTGTAGATGCTAATACCGATGCTGACCGACACCCGTACGTCGTTGCCACCAAGCGAGTAGGGCAGGACCAATGCATCACGGACCTTCGCGGCCAGGGCTGCGCAGTGGGTCGGGTCGCCCATGTCCAGCTGCAATATCACAAACTCGTCGCCGCCCAGTCGCGCCACCACATCGTTCTCACGCACGCAGGCTTTGATACGCCGGGAGACTTCTTGCAGCAACAAATCACCTACGGGGTGGCCGTGGATGTCGTTGATCCGTTTGAAGTGATCCAGGTCCAGATAGAGCATTGCAAAGGCTGCGGCGCCGCGTCGAGCTGCGGCAAACGCCTGGTGCAGGCGTTCAATCAGGGTGGCACGGTTGACCAGGCCGGTCAGCCCGTCTGTGCGTGCGAGCAGGAAAATCTTCTCCTCGGCCGCCTTGCGCTCAGTGATGTCGATGATGACCCCTTCGACTTCCAGCAACCGGCCTTCGCTATCACGTACCGGGATGTAGCGGTTTTCGACCCAGCGCCAGGTACCGTCGCCGGTGCGCAGGCGGAACTCGATGGAGGCACCCGCAGCGTGTCGGTCCAGGACCCGGGCCATGGCGTCGTCGACTTTCTCCTGATCATCGGCGTGAATCAGTTCCTTGGCCCAGTTAGCCGAAGCCACCAGTTTGGCCGCTATGTGACCGAATTTGGTGATGTTGTGGGAAATGTACATCAGCGGGAACGAAGGCTCACCGCGCAGGCGATAAAGAATGGTCGGGCTGTTTTGCACAATGATATTGGCGTCGGACAGCTCCCGGGTGCGCTCCTCGACCGCCTGTTCCAGCAGACTCATTTTCAGCTCTGCGTCTTCGGTCATTTGCCATTTGACCGTCAGCGCACTGGCCATCTGGCGAATTTCGATGGCATCGAAGGGTTTTTTCAGGATCAGCAGCCGGTCACCCAGATTGAGACGCTCGGCGATGTCTTCCCAGGAGTAGTCGGAATACGCGGTACAGAGCGCGACTTGCAGCTTGGGGTCGACCTGCCAGAGCCGCTCGATGGTTTCCAGGCCATCCCAGCCGGGCGGCATGCGCATATCAATAAAAGCCATGGCATACGGCAGATCTTTGGCCAGCGCCGATTCCACCTTGCTCAGGGCTTCGAGGCCCTGAAAGGCCGAGTCGAGTACAAAGCTCAGCAGGGATGCAGCCACCGGGGAGCCGAACAGGGCCTCTTCGGTGCTACTCAGTGCATCCTCATTGAGGGCTTGTGGGCTGAGGATTTTGGCAAAGTCCTGATGAATCGAGGCGGAGTCATCGACGATCAGGATGCGTCGGTTTGCCCGCTCGTGGGACGGATTCATTGGTGCACACCAAGGAAAACACCCGTCATGCGCGTTGAGTCCATATGGCATCCCTTCCTGATCGTCTGGTTCTGCGGGTATAAAGATTGGATCCGAGCTCCTAGATCATAGTTCGACTCTTTTGAACTCGCCGGACGAATGACGTCAAATCGCCGTTGAAAGAGGGGAAATCGTCTAGCCTGTAGTTCAATCTCAGGGAATATCGGACGTTTCCAGGAAGTGGAGGCTGCTTTGGCGTGAGAGTGTTTGACGCTCACAGGGGATTTGCATCGGGCTCAATTGCACCGATACCAAGCCCATGTGATCCTTGCGCCTTTGTGCTCAAGGCCACTTTTCATCCATGACTCTTTCATCGTCCGCACCCATTCCCTCCATCATCCGCATCGCCGCCGGGCTGTTGATCGGCCCGGACGGTCGGACTTTGCTGGTCCGCAAGAGGGGCACTCAGGCTTTCATGCAGCCAGGCGGCAAGATTGAACGCCAGGAGCAGCCGGTGAATGCCCTGGCTCGTGAGCTGGAAGAAGAGCTCGGTTTGCGTATTGACCCCACTCAAGCAACCTACCTTGGAAAGTTCTCGGCCTCGGCCGCCAACGAGCCGGGTTTTATAGTGGAGGCCGAGTTGTTCCAGCTGAATATCGCCTCTCATGTAGCTCCGGCCGCGGAGATCGAAGAAGTGGTCTGGATTGATCCGGCCACCGATGGCGGCCTGGTGTTGGCGCCATTGACACGGGACCTGATTTTGCCGTTTTATCGAACATCACAATCGACCTGATCTTCAGAGGACAAAGGACTGCCCCATGATTCCCACTCAAGACTTATTCGTGTTCGCCGCCGCAGCGCTGCTCATGGTGCTCACACCCGGGCCGAACATGATCTACCTGATTTCCCGTTCGATCTGCCAGGGCCGCAAGGCCGGAGTCACCTCATTGCTGGGGGTGGTGGCGGGTTTCTTCGTGCATCTGTTCGCCGCCGCCGCGGGTTTGACGGCGGTATTCCTCGCTGTGCCGATAGCTTATGAAGTGCTGAAATGGGCCGGCGCGCTGTACTTGCTGTGGCTGGCCTGGCAGGCGCTAAAACCTGGGGCCCGCTCGCCGTTCGAGGCCCAGCAATTGCCGCCGGACTCGTCGAAGAAACTGATCCTGATGGGTTTTCTCACCAGTGCCTTGAACCCGAAAATCGCGGTGTTCTACCTGTCGGTGTTTCCGCAGTTCATCAACCCTGAGCACGGTTCGGTGTTCACCCAGAGTATCGTCCTCGGTGTGACCCAGATCAGCGTGAGCTTTTCGGTCAATCTGCTGATCGCGCTATTCGCCTCCGGGATTGCGGCGTGGTTCGTCCACAACCCATTGTGGCTGGCGGTGCAACGCTACTTTATGGGGTTTGTGCTGGCCGCGCTCGCGGTGCGTTTGATGCTCGAACAGCGTCGAACTGCTTGATCGGGGGAACACATGCGCCATCCTTCATCGCTGATTTGAAGAAGCTATGACCATTCAACGTCTCAGCCCACAACACGCCATGCGGTATCGGGCGTTGATGCTCGAAGCCTACGGTCTGCATCCCGAGGCGTTCACCTCGAGTGTCGCCGAACGTGCGGCGATGCCATTGGCCTGGTGGGAGTCACGCCTGACCAGTGATCTGGATCGGGTGCTCGGTGCATTTGAGGGTGACAACCTGGTGGGGATCGTCGGTCTGGCCTTCGAACCACGGGAAAAAGCCCGGCACAAGGCCACACTGTTCGGTATGTATGTGTCGGCCGGGTTTCGCCATGGCGGGTTGGGTTATCAACTGGTTCAAGCCGCACTCGCCGAGGCGCGGGTGCATCAAGGGTTAAAGTTGATTCAACTGACCGTCACCGCCGGCAACAACGCGGCGTTTGCCCTGTATCAACGCTGCGGTTTCGTACAATTCGGGCTTGAGCCGCTGGCGGTGAGGGTGGGCGAGGAGTACCTCGACAAGATTCATATGTGGCGGGAGTTGGGGGCGGAGTAAATATCCCAATAGCGGTACAAATCCTGTGGGAGCCGGGCTTGCCCGCGAAGCAGACGCTGCGGTTTGCCTGATGTACCGCGTTATCGTTCATCGCGGGCAAGCCCGGCTCCCACAAGGACCGCGCAGATCTTGAGGGCGTGGGCTTTTAGCGCACCGCACTCACTCCATCCAGGGTCGAGAACGAGGTGTCTTTGGCGGTCAGCAAGAAGTCGCGCATGTACGGCGCGTCCAGCATATCGGCGCGAATCCCGGCGTACAGCGTCGCAAACAAACCTTTCTCGCCTAGCCGCTTGGCCTTCACGTAACCCCGTGAGCTGTATTCATGCAGCGCCCAGTGGGGCATGCCGCACACGCCACGGCCGCTGGCCACCAGTTGCATCATCATCACCGTCAGCTCCGAGGTGCGGACCTGCGCCGGTTCGATGTCGGCTGGTTCCAGGAAGCGGGTGAAGATGTCCAGTCGATCCCGTTCCACCGGGTAGGTGATCAGGGTTTCACTGAGCAAATCTTCCGGCACGATGTACGGCTTGCTCGCCAATCGATGCTGATTGGCCACCGCGAGCATCGCTTCGTAGGTGAATAGCGGCACATACGTAATACCCGCCAACTCCAGCGGGTCGGACGTCA
The DNA here is from genome assembly GCF_048515765.1 of Pseudomonas sp. H11T01. Lineage (NCBI taxonomy): Bacteria > Pseudomonadati > Pseudomonadota > Gammaproteobacteria > Pseudomonadales > Pseudomonadaceae > Pseudomonas > Pseudomonas sp. H11T01. Next base: position 63,030 of record NZ_JBLYED010000022.1, read on the forward strand.
CCACCAAATCCAGATCGCCACGTGCCAGGGCGGGCAGGGGCGCGAAGGAGAACCCCGAGGCCAGGTCCAGCTCAACCTCTGGCCAGGCATCGCGGAACTGGTCGATGGTCGGCATCAGCCATTGGAAGCAACTGTGGCATTCGATGGCCATGTGCAAACGCCCAGCGGTGCCGCCAGCCAACCGGGCGATATCCCGTTCGGCGCCGCGCAGCAGCGGCAGAGTAGCATCGGCCAGTTGCAGCAGACGCAGCCCGGCGCTGGTGAAACGCACCGGTTTGGTCTTGCGCACGAACAGTTGCATGCCCATGCGTTCCTCCAGCTCCTTGAACTGGTGGGACAACGCGGACTGGGTCAGGTGCAAGCGCTCGGCGGCTTCCACCAGGCTGTCTGCTTCGCGCAAGGCGTGCAGGGTCTTCAGGTGACGGATTTCCAGCACCGGGGCCTCCATGAGAAAAACTTGTGATCAACACGAAAAGGTTGAGTTTGTCTCATGTTGCTGTGGCTGTCGACAATAGCACCATCTTTTATGGAGGAATGTCGTCATGGCCCTGGCCCACAATCTTGGTTTTCCGCGCATTGGCGCTGACCGCGAACTGAAAAAAGCCCTCGAATCTTATTGGAAGGGCGACCTCGAACAGAGCGCGTTACAAAGCGTTGGCCGTGAACTGCGCGCCAGACACTGGCAACTGCAGAAAGACGCGGGTATCGACCTGCTGCCAGTCGGTGACTTCGCCTGGTACGACCAGGTATTGAGCCACTCGCTGACCTTCGGAGTGATCCCCGAGCGTTTCGACAGTGTCAAGGATGCCCGTGGCCTGCCGACCCTCGACACCCTGTTCGCCATGGCCCGCGGCGCCAGCGCGTCGTGCTGCGGCGGCGAACATGCCCAGGCGCAATACGCTCAGGAACTGACCAAGTGGTTCGATACCAACTACCACTACCTGGTCCCGGAATTCAGCGCGGACCAAGCATTCAAACTGAGCTGGGAGCAGCTTGTCGAGGAAGTCGACGAAGCGCTGGCGCTGGGTCACAAGGTCAAACCGGTGATCATCGGCCCGTTAACCTACTTGTGGCTGGGCAAGGCCAAAGGCGGCGACTTCGACAAGCTCGACCTGCTGGAGCGCTTGCTGCCGATTTACGGCGAAATCCTCGGTCGTCTGGCGGCCCAAGGTGTGGAATGGGTGCAGATCGACGAGCCGATCCTTACTCTGGACCTGCCACAGGAATGGAAAAACGCCTTCGAGCGCGCCTATCACATCCTGCAATATTCGCCGTTGAAAAAACTCGTGGCGACCTACTTTAGCGGTCTGGAAGACAACCTCGGGCTGGCCGTCGGTCTGCCGGTGGATGGCCTGCACATTGACGCGGTGCGCGCTCCAGACCAACTGGCGGCGGTACTCGATCGCCTGCCGACTTACAAAGTGCTCTCGGTGGGTCTGGTCAACGGCCGCAACGTCTGGCGCTGTGAGCTGGAACAGGCGCTGGAACAACTGAAAACCGCGCAAGAGCGATTCGGTGACAACCTCTGGGTGGCCGGTTCCTGTTCGCTGCTGCACAGCCCGGTGGATCTGAGCCGCGAAGACACACTCGATACCGAGCTGAAAAGCTGGCTGGCATTCGCCGTGCAAAAGTGTGGCGAAATTGCCGTACTGCGCGATGCCTTGAATGATCCGCAAGCCCCGGCTGTGCAAGCCGCGCTGGCTGAGAACCGTGCCGTACAGGCCAGCCGTGCTGCGTCGCCGCGCATTCACAAAGCTGAGGTCCAGGCCCGTATCGCCGCCATCAGCGCTGCCGATAGCCAGCGTCAATCGCCGTTCGCCCAGCGCATCGAGGTGCAGCGCGCTCGCCTGAAACTGCCGGCATTTCCGACTACCACCATCGGTTCGTTCCCGCAGACCGCGTCGATTCGTCTGGCGCGTCAGGCCTTCAAGCAGGGCAAGCTGTCGGCCAACGACTACACCGACGCCATGCACAGCGAGATCCGCCACGCCGTACACGTCCAGGAGCGCCTGGGGCTGGACGTGCTGGTCCACGGTGAAGCCGAGCGCAACGACATGGTCGAATACTTCGCCGAGCAACTCGACGGCTACCTGTTCACGCGCTTTGGCTGGGTGCAGAGCTACGGTTCGCGCTGCGTGAAACCGGCAATCATCTTCGGCGACCTGAGCCGCCCGAACGCCATGACCGTGGACTGGATTCAATACGCCCAGAGCCTGACCGACAAGGTCATGAAAGGCATGCTGACGGGGCCGGTCACCATGCTGATGTGGTCCTTCGCGCGTGAAGATGTGTCGCGCAAAGTTCAAGCGCAGCAGCTGGCGCTGGCCCTGCGTGATGAGGTCGTGGACCTGGAAAAGGCCGGGATCAAAATCGTCCAGATCGACGAAGCCGCCTTCCGTGAAGGCTTGCCGCTACGCCGTGCGCAATGGCAGCAATACCTGGATTGGGCGGTGGAAGCCTTCCGCCTCACGGCATCGGGCGTTTCTGACGAAACCCAGATCCACACCCACATGTGCTACAGCGAATTCAACGACGTGATCACGTCCATCGCGGCCATGGACGCCGACGTGATCACCATCGAGACTTCGCGCTCGGACATGGAACTGCTGGAAGCGTTTGAGGCCTTCGACTACCCGAACGATATCGGCCCGGGCGTCTACGACATCCATTCGCCGCGGGTGCCGGACACCGCCGAGATGGTCAAGTTGATGAGCAAAGCCGTCAAACGCATCCCGGCCGAACGGTTGTGGGTCAACCCCGACTGCGGCCTGAAAACCCGGGCCTGGCCGGAAACCGAAGTGGCCCTGGTGAACATGGTTGCGGCGGCGCGGCAGTTGCGCAACCAGTTGGCTTAGCGCTCTATATCGCCAGTTCGGACGCCATCGCGAGCAAACGAACGTCGCCCGGCCCTTCCCACATTAGATCTGTGTTAGCCGAAAATTCGGCGGCTGAACTGGTCAAGTGTGGGAGCGGGCTTGCTCGCGATGAACGATAACGCGGTCGCTAAAACGACCACTCGGCAATCTTCATCAAACTGTCACGCAACTGTGGCAGCGCGCTTGATCAAAGTTCATCAGACTCGCGCTCTACTGGAGTTCTGCGTTTCGGTGTTTTTCATGCGTGCATTGTTTTCTCAAGCGACACTTTTTCTGGTCGCGCTGCTATTCGGCCTACCGTCTTTTGCGGCGTCGCGTTGCGACGTCAACGTACCGACCCAACGGGTTGAACTGAATCAGGTCAGCCTGGCCTATCAGAGCATTGGCCGTGCCTCGGATCCGGCCTTGCTGCTGGTGATGGGCCTGGGCGGGCAGTTGATTCATTGGCCGGACGAGGTGGTGGCCGCGCTGTGTCAGCAGGGCTTTCGGGTGATTCGCTATGACAACCGCGATGTCGGACTTTCCACCTGGCGCCAAGCGCCCGCCAGCGCCAACCTGACCTTTGAGGTGTTGCGCTACAAACTCGGTTTGCCGGTGGCGGCACCGTACACCCTCACCGATATGGCGGACGATGCGCTGGGCCTGATGGATGCCTTGCATGTGGAGCAGTTCCACGTTCTGGGTGCGAGCATGGGCGGGATGATTGCCCAGCACATGGCGGCCATGGCGCCGCAACGGGTGGAAAGCCTGACCCTGATCATGACCAGCTCCGGCGCCGAAGGCTTGCCGGCGCCAAACGCGGCGTTGGTGCAATTGCTCTCACGGCGCAGTGCACCGAGCCGCGAAGTGGCGCTCGAGCAACAGGCGGATTTGCTGGCAGCCTTGGGCAGTCCGCAGGTGGTGGATGATCGGCAGGCGTTGCTGCATCAGGCGGCGGTTTCTTATGACCGCGCCTTCAATCCTGAAGGCGTGAAGCGCCAGATCATGGCGATTCTCGCTGAACCGAGCCGGGTGGCGTTGCTCAATCAATTGCGGGTGCCGACGTTAGTGGTGCACGGCACCGCCGACCCGTTGCTGCCGGTGATGCACGGTGTGCACTTGGCGGCGCACATCCAGGGCAGTCAGTTAAAGCTGATTCCAGGGTTGGCTCATCGGTTTCAGGAGGCATTCAAGGCGCCGTTGCTGGCGGCGGTACTGCCGTATTTGCAGAGCCATCGCGAAGATACGTCGCATTGGGCGCAGATTGATCCGGTGCTGGCGCCGAATTTGCTTTAGAACTGGTGCAGATCGTTCCCACGCTGCGTGGGAACGCCTCAATGGACGCTCTGCGTCCGCTCTTGAATGTGACGCAGAGCGTCACGGGCTGCATTCCTTTGCTGCGCGTGGGAACGATCAATATCTCAGGAATTCACCGCACAATCTTGTCCACATGAATCCCGAGCTTTTTCAGCCGATACCAGAAGCTGCGCTCGGAGATGCCGATAAGCTGCGCAGCAGCGGCCTGGACGCCGTTGCTTTGTTGCAGGGCGGCGAGGATGTAAGTCTTCTCGACTTCGGCCAGCGCTGCGTCGAGGTCCGTTGGCACGCCGGAACCTTCGCGGATAATCGCACTGGCGCTGCTGTCAGTGGGTTGTGAGGCGAACAAATAGGCCGGCAGGTCGCTGTCTTCGATGATGCTGCCGGTGGCAACGATGGTCGCGCGCTCCACGCAGTTTTGCAGTTCGCGGATGTTCCCCGGCCAGGTGTAATGGGTCATGGCCTGCAAGGCCTGCGGGCTGAAGCCGGTGATACGCTTGCCGGCGGTGGCACCCAGGGTGTGGGCGAAATGCCGGGCCAGCGGCGCGATGTCCTCGACCCGATTGCGCAGGGCAGGCAGGGGAATCGGGAACACGTTCAGTCGGTAGTAGAGGTCTTCGCGAAACTCTTTGTTGGCCACCGCCTCCAGCAAGTTCTTGTTGGTGGCGGCGATGACCCGCACATCGACCTTGCGCTCACGCGGGTCGCCCACGGGTTCGATCACGCGTTCCTGCAAGGCCCGCAGAATCTTCGCCTGTAAGGCCAGTGGCATGTCGCCGACCTCGTCAAGAAACAGCGTGCCCTTGTCGGCCTGCATGAAGCGCCCGACGCGATCGGCGACAGCGCCGGTAAACGCGCCTTTGCGATGGCCGAACATTTCGCTTTCCAACAGGCCTTCGGGGATCGCCGCGCAGTTGACCGCAACAAAGGGTCTGTCAGCGCGGTTGCCGTGTTTATGGATGGCCCGGGCGACCATTTCCTTGCCGGTGCCGCTTTCGCCGGTCAGCAGGATGGTGGCGTTGCTTTCGCGGACCGAATCGACCGCTTGCAGCACCCGGCGAAAGGTCGGGCTGTCGCCCACCAGACTGTCGATTTGTTGGTGTTCGTCGAGTTCGGCGCGCATGCGCTGGTTGTCTTTGAGAATGTCGCGAAACTGCAAAGCCTTGCTGACGGTGATGTCCAGTTCGTCGATGTCGAACGGCTTGGCGATGTAGTCGAAGGCGCCATTGCGCATGGACTGCACAGCGTTTTTCACCGTGCTGTAAGCGGTCATGACGATCACCGGCAGTTGCGGAAAACGTAATTTGATTTCCGCCAGCAACTGCGGTCCGTCCATGCCGGGCATGCGCCAATCGCTGATCACCAGGTCGATATCTTCCTGCTCGAGAACGGTCAGCGCGTGCAGGCCGTTACCGGCAGTGAACACTTGAATGCCGTTCTGGCTCAGGGCTGAAGACAACAGGTCACAGAGCTTGGGCTCGTCGTCGACCACCAGAATGTTATGCGTCATCGTTGTCCTCACCGCTGTCTTCACCGTTGGCCGGAATGTACAGGCTGAAGGTGGCGCCGGCATCTTTTTCACTGACACATTCGACATGTCCATCATGGTTTTCCATGATCGAGAAAACTTTCGCCAGACCCAGCCCGGTACCGGTCGCCTTGGTGGTGACGAACGGGGTGAAAATACGCTCGAGCATGTCCGGTTCGATGCCTTGGCCGGTATCCGACACACTGATGATCGTCTCTTCCTGGTCTTTGCCAATACCCAGGGTCAAACGACCCCCTTCGGGCATGGCGTCGATGGCGTTGAGAATCAGGTTCAGACAGGCCTGTTTGAGTTGCCGCGCATCGGCGTGGACAGTCGCGCCCGGCGCCTGATCGTCGATCCGCGCATCAATGTTGTGGGTCGCAAGCTCAGGAGCACAAAAGCCAATAAGCTCTTCGACCAATGGCCGCGCCGGCTGAGTCGAGCGCATGGGTGCGCTGGGTTTGGCGAAGTCGAGAAACTCGGTGATCAGGTCGTTGATTCGGCTGACTTCGCTGACCACGTATTCCAGATGGCGTTTGTCGTTTTCCGGAAGGTCGGCGCGTCGGTGCAGCAGTTGGGTGGCGGTTTTGATGATGCCCAGCGGGTTACGGATTTCATGGGCCAACCCCATGGCCACCTCGCCCAGCGCATGCAGGCGATCGCGGCGGCGCAGCTGCGCTTCCAGATTTTGCAGCTCGCCCAGGCGTGCGGTCATGTGGTTGAAGGTGCTGCTCAGTTCGGCCAGTTCGTCGCCGCCCGTCACTACCACCCGTTGCTGATAATCGCCGGCGATCACTGCTCGCACCCCTTTGGAAAGATCGCGCAAGGGTCGGGTCAGGCGTTGCGAGACCAGCCAGCCGACGCACAGTGATGCTGCCGAACTGAGCAGGAAGATCAGGATGAACAGGTCACTCTGGTTCACCAGCCCGACGAGGCTGCTGTGGCGCAGCAAACCGCTGAAGATCACCCCCTGAAGATCACCGCCATCGTTGAAGATCGGCCGATAGAGCCCGCTGTAACGATTGGTGAATTGTTCACTGGGTTGCTTGGTGGTGCGCAGGATTTCCTCGACGTTGTGTGGCACCTGCGCCGGGTGATCCTCGAAGCGCTGGGAGGCAAAGACCTCGGAAAACTCACCCGCCTTCGACAGGTACAAACGCAGGTCGAGGGAATGCACTTCGGCGACGCTGGTGAGAAAGCTGCTGTCCAGGTACGTGACGATCAGCAACTGGTAGTCGACACCGGCCTGGGTGGTCTCAAAGGTCGAGACCACGGCGCCGGTCGTTACGCCACCGACCTGGAGGGTCTGCAGCACGGCATTGGGTGCGGTGCTGATTTGCCCGACGATGTCATCAGAGACGGTGCTGAACACCACTTTGTGGTCGCTGGCACGGATTAACGCCACCACGTCGATGCCCATTGAGTCGGCGATGTCGACGGTCATTTTGCCGTGTTTGGCCGCGGACCGATCCGTCGGCGGGCGGGTATAGCGCAAGAACAGCTGCGCGACCCGTGCGTTTTCGCGCTGAATCTCGCTGATCTCGTCTTCTACGATCTTGGTCGACTCCTGCAACCAGATTCGCACGTTGCTATCGAAAATTTGCGACAGGGTAGCGGCCGCCAGCTCGGCGGCAATCATGGTCGGGATCACGCTGACCAGCCAGAACGCCAGCACCAGCTTGCGCTGTAGACTCCAATGCGAGATGGCAAACGGACGCGGGGGACGGTGGTCTTTTGTGGTCATCAGGTTTCGCTTATCGCAGCAGCCATGGCAGGGTCGGATCGATCCGGTCGGACAAACAGTTTCACCAGTTTCAGCAGCGTGTTAATTAGCCAGTTGCGATGGCGGAAGAACAGCGTGTTGCCCTGAAACTCACAGCCGAGCCGCAGCTTACTGGCATAGCCAGCCTGGCCACACTCGTACAGCGCAATATTGTGTTGAATACAGTAGTCGACATTGGCCAGCCAACTACGCAAATACAGGTTGTACTCACGACTGGATTCGATGTCGTGGGCGAAAAACTTGTCGATCAGGCGTTGTTGGTCAATCAGTATCAGGTTAAACGCCACCAACTGCTCGTCGACCCAATACAGCACGCAGACTGCGCGATCTTCGAGGTGTTTGAGGATGCCGGTGAAGTAGCTTGCTGGTAGTCGTTCGAACTGCAGATCGCTGCGCGACAACGTCGCTTCGTATAACCGCATTATGCTCGGCAGAACGTCGTCGATGGAACGCCGCCACTCGATCCGTGGCGCGGGGGCGCGAAGCTTGCGCCGCAGGTCCTTGCGGGTAGATTTTCCAAGAGAGCCCAGGTACGCATCGATCGAGCCGAACGGCACCGGCAGCACCGCTGTCGGTAGGCTTGGCATCGCTTGAAAACCTGCACCAAGGCAGCTGGCGGCCCATTGCTCATCATTACTGGGTGCATCTTTGACGGCCAGCAGACCGATACCGAAACTGTCGGCATCGCAGCGGGCCGCGCTCAGTAACTGCTCCAGCAACGCTTGGCGTCGATGCGCAGCAACATGGCTGGCGGTCCCTGCATTGCACTGCTCGGCCACCGGCGAGCCGATGGCATAGAGGCGCAACTGCAGGATACCCGGCCACAGTTGTTCCAGGCGTTGGGTAAAACGCTTACCCACGCCTTGAACCGTAGTGTCGAGTCGATACCGGGTCATGAACGCTGGCGCCACGGCCAGTAGCGTCGAGTCCTCGTACAGGGCCAGATAGCGCCACTGAAAGTCCTCGATACCGGCATTTTCCACGGCGACGTAATAGTCCCAACCCTCCAGAGCATCTGGAAAACAATCATTCCAGGCACTGCGCTCGATGGCCTGAATGGTCGAAAAGGCTTGGGTGGTGATCACGGCTTTTCCTTAAGCTAGGCTAGCTGTCGAAAATCTTCGCGCGAGGTCTGGTTTAGGGAATGCTGTTCGATGAACTCTGCGCTCAACTCCACGACACGGCGGTATTGCAGGTCGACAGTGATCATGTGATAGCAATTGTCCAGCATGATTTTGGTCACCGGGCCACCGAGTTTTCGCTCGACATAATCGGCGTTCCAGCGGCTGGTGATGTCGTCCTCGATGGCGTGCAGCACCAGGGCCGGCGTGTTAATCGACGGCATGCGCTTTTTGACCACCGCGTTCATCCGGTGCAATTCGCGCACGGTGACGCCTTCCATGGTCAACAGTCCGGCGTTGCTGCTTTCACCTGCCTTCATCTGGCGTTCGACGATGGCCCGCAGGCGTTCGTTCTTGATGCCATAGGGCGATTTCTCCTCGAAATTGCAGATGTGCACGCCGAACGGAATCCTCATCAACAGCGGGGTCAGGAACGCCAGCTTGTGGATGCTCCAGCCGTCGTAGCGCAGGGTGGTGGAATACATCAACAGGCCGCTGATCTGTCCTGGGTGCTCGGAGGCGATGTACATGGACATGACCGCGCCCATGGACAGGCCGCCGACGAACACCTGCTCGTGGCGCTGACGCACGCCGATGAAGGTTTTACGCACGCCTTCGTACCAGTCCTGCCAGCCGGTGGCTTGCAAGTCGCTGTTGTCCCCGCAGTGCCCGGCCAGTGTGGGCACGTACACCGTGCACGTCCCGCCCTTGACCAGGCCCTGGGCCACCCGACGGAGTTCCGTCGGGGTGCCGGTCAGGCCGTGGATCAACAAGACCCCGATCGGACCATTGCCGAGAACGAAGCCGGCGTTGCCTTCGCCCAGATCGATCTCTGCCATGTTCACCGCTTCATGGCCCGGTGCAGCAGACGGTCGAGCAGGGCCAGGCCCAGGTCGATTTCCGGGTAGCTGATTTCCAGGGACGGTGCCAGGGTGATGACGTTCTTGTAGTAACCGCCCACATCGAGGATCAGACCCAAGCGCTTGCCGTCGATTTCGATGTCGCCCTTCATGCCTTCTTCGACCATGAAGTCCAGGGTGGCCTTGTCCGGGGTGAAGCCATCCGGGCCGCAGATTTCGCAGCGCAGCGCCAGACCCAGGCCATCGACATCGCCGATGATCGGGTAGCGTTTTTGCAGGTCTTTGAGGCCTTCGAGGAAGTATTTCCCTTTGTTCATGACCATTGCGCCGTAGTCGACTTCGCTGGTCATCTTGAACATTTCCAGACCCACGGCCGTACCCAGCGGGTTGGAGGCGAAGGTGGAGTGGGTCGAACCTGGCGGGAAGATTTTCGGGTTGATCAATTCTTCTCGAGCCCAGATGCCGCCCAGTGGGTTGAGGCCGTTGGTCAGCGCTTTGCCGAAAACGATCACGTCCGGTTTGACATCGAAGTGCTCAATCGACCACAGCTTGCCGGTACGGTAGAAGCCCATCTGGATTTCGTCGACCACCATCAATATGCCGTGCTGATCCAGCACCTGCTTGAGTTCGCTGTAGAAGTTCATCGGCGGAATCACGTAGCCGCCGGTGCCCTGGATCGGTTCGACGTAGAAGGCTGCGTATTCGCACTGGCCGGTTTTCGGGTCCCAGACGCCGTTGTATTCGGTCTCGAACAAACGGGCGAATTGCTGCACGCAGTGGCTGCCGTATTCTTCCTTGGTCATGCCTTTCGGGCCACGGAAGTGGTACGGGAACGGGATGAATTGCGCGCGCTCACCGAAGTGGCCATAACGGCGGCGATAGCGGTAGCTGGAGGTGATCGACGACGCGCCGAGGGTCCGGCCGTGGTAGCCGCCTTCGAAGGCGAACATCAGGCTCTTACCGTTGCTGGCGTTACGCACGACTTTCAGCGAGTCCTCGATGGACTGCGAACCACCGACGTTGAAGTGCACGCGACCGTCGAGGCCGAACTTCTTCTTGGCGTCGACCGCGATCATTTCCGAGAGCTCGATCTTGCCTTTGTGCAGGTATTGGCTGGCGATCTGCGGCAGGGTGTCGATCTGCTTTTTCAGCGCGTTGTTCAGGCGCGGGTTGGCGTAACCGAAGTTGACCGCCGAGTACCACATTTGCAGGTCGAGGTAGGCCTGGTCGCTGGTGTCCCATACGTAGGAACCTTCGCAACGGCTGAAGATGCGTGGCGGTTCGATGTAGTGAACGGTGTCGCCGTAGGAACAGTACTTGGCTTCTTTTTCCAGAAGAATCTGGTCTTCTGCGGTAGCGATTCGAATATCAGACATGATGGAAGAGTTCCTGTTGTTCTGAAGAGTGTTCTGAAGAGTGTTCAAGCGAGAAGGCGTTGGCGTTGGCGGCGCTGCTGTTCGGCAGTTTGGCCAGCAACGCGGGGAGTTCGGCGAAGGAGTCGAAGCGGGCATGGGCGATGCCATTGCGTTCGCAATGCTCGGCCAGACGATCCTTGGCGAAGACGAAATCGGCGGAGGCGGCCACGCACATGTCGGATTGACCGTCACCGATCACCAGCACGCGTTTGCCTTTGGGCGTGGACTTGCATTTGCAGTTGCCGGAGGCGGCGCGGCAGGCGTCACTCGAATACGGGAAATCGATGCGCCAGCTGTTGTGATCGACCTGACGCAGGCGGTTGGCGAGGATCGGCAACAGGCTTACGTAGTTGCGCGCCAGGATCCGGGCGATGCCTTGCTCGATGCCGTCGCTGACCACTTCGATGGAGGCTCCGAGGCCCACCACGTGGTCGACGAAGTCCGGGAAGTCGGCGTCGATTTCGACGCTGTCGAAGAACCCGAGCAGTTCGGTGGGCGAGGCCTTGACCAGTGACAACTGCCGGCTCAAGCATTCACGGGAACCAATATGGCCAGACAACCACTCGTCTTCGATCGTTTCCCAGCTTGGGTCGGCGAAGCGTTGGAGGATGTTGTCGATCACGTCGGTGCGGGTGATGGTCCCGTCGAAATCACACACGATATGCCAGTCAATCATCTGCATTACCTATTGGGTAGGAGCGCGCTGTTGCGCATGCCAAGGGGGAGAGCAGGGACTGTGCCAAGTGACTGTGGCCCACCGCTGGCGGGCTTTGGCCGGTATTACAGGTGTTTGAAGCTACAATTTTTGTAGGTCGCTACAAACAACATGAGTGCTTGCGTGAGCAGGCGCGTTCGGGATTGATGCGCGTAGGTTCAGATAAGGAATGTGTTCCATGTGCAGGGTTACTTTCGCTTTGCTGGCCGGTCTGCTGTGCTTCAGCGCCGGCGCGTTGGCCGATGGCATCAAGGGTGAGGCTGGCCTCGGTATCAGCTATCAACCCCACGATCCGACTGGCAGTCGTTATGAAACGGTGCCGGTGCCGTACCTCGATCTGGACTGGGGGGATGTCAGCCTGAGCACAGACGACGGTTTGGTCTGGAATGCCTTCAAAGCCAACGGCTTTAGCGCGGGTCCGTTCGTTAATTACCTGCCGGGCCGCACCGCCAATGGTTCGTTACAAGGGCTGCGCAATGTGCCGGATATGGCTGAGGTGGGCGGGTTCATCCAGTACAGCCCGCAAGACTTCTGGCGGGTCTTCGCCCAAGTCGGGCAGGCCGTAGGCGGCAGGAGCGGTCAGGGCGGGGTACTGGGGCGTGTTGGCGGTGAACTGGGCTATCCGCTGGGTGCAGGGATTATCGGCAGCAGCAACCTCACCGCGCACTTCGCCGATGGTCGTCAGACCCAGACCTTCTTTGGGGTCAATGCCCAAGAGGCACAGGCCTCAGGAATCCGCGAATACCACGCCAGTGGCGGCTTGCAGAACCTGGCGCTGACCCAGAGCTTTGAGTTTCCTCTGGCAAGGCATTGGTCGCTGCTGACCAGTGCCAGCTGGATTCACCTGACCGGCTCGGCGGCGGACAGCAGCATCGTCAGGCAGGAGGGGCATGTGAACCAGGGCGAGGTGCAGGTGGTCGTTAGTTATAAATTCTGAAGATGACGAGGCTCTCGTAGCAGCTGCCGCAGGCTGCGTTCGGTTGCGCAGCAGTCGTAAACCATAGAATGCGGTTCGTCAGGCATATTGAGACGCCAGAATTGCGGCCGGTCCCCGGCCGAACGCAGCCTGCGGCAGCTGCTACAGGGGATCGTGTTGCTCTTATGCCTCTTTCCCCTCCGCCAGCAACGCTATTCCGCCAATAATCACTGCCACTCCGACCCAGTGCAGCAGGCTGATCTGTTCGCCCAGGCCCAGCCAGGAACCGAGCAGGACCCCCACAAACACCAGCGAACTCAGTGGAAAGGCCAAAGACAGGCTGCTGCGGCGCAAGATCAGCATCCAGACGAAAAACGCGCCGATATAGCAGACGATGGCCAGCAGTACACCTGGATTGACGGCCACGGCCAGCAGCCATTGGATGCTGAACGCCATCTGTCCTAATTGATCGCCGCCGACTTTGGTCGCGATTTGCCCGGAACTTTCAAAACCGATCAACAACGCCCAGAGCACGATGGTGCCCAAGCGTCCGTGGAGCCAATCCTGCGCAGTAGCACGGGTCATTGCGGTGTTCCTCTTTTGTTCATTGATCGAGCTCATTGATCGAGTCTCAGGTCCCGGCGATACAGACCAGCATCACGCCCAGGGTAATCACCAATGTGCCGAGCCAGCGGCGCAGGCTGACGGTTTCACCCAGGATCACTTTGCCGACGAATACCACACCGCAGTAAGCCAGTGCCGCCGCCGGAAACAACAGGCTCAGCGGCGCGCGGGACAGTGCCTCGAGCCAGACGAAAAACTCGATGACATAAGCGCCGATACCGCACCAGAGCAGCGGCGCGTTGAACACTTGCCCCCAGAAGGCATTCAGCCGGAAGTCGCCTTCAAGCTCAGGCAAACGGTCCAGGCCGAGCTTGAAGCAGAGCTGACCGATGACGTCCAGAACAATGGAGAAAGCCAACAGCAACGTTACGGTCAAAGTCACGGGAACAGTTCCTCAAACAGCGCGATCAAGGCTTGATTGGTTATTGAATTGCGCAGCAAATCCGCTTCGCTCCAGCGCTCGGCGGGCGGTTGATCGGACTTGGCTTCCCAGCGTTTGAAGGCATTGCTGAACACAGGCACCGCGAACTCACCGCAGACGTCGATACCGACGACTCGTTTGCCCGCGGCCAGTATGCGCAGGGCTTGCAACAGGTGCGCCAGGCGCATGCCGCCCTGATCCCAGTTGGTCGCGGCGTCTTCGCTGGCGAGCACGTCCTTGTCGATGGTGATCCAGATCGCTTCGGTCGGCAGGCTGTGGATCAGCTGCGCGAGGAACTCGGGCCAGTCAAGATCCGCGAGGTTGCGCCAGTGCAGGAGGTTCTCTTGTTGGCGATGACCGGCGCCATCACCGACCCGGCCCCAGACCTTGGACGGTGGGTGTTGCCAAGGGAACAGCTGCAGATCACCGCGTCGCAGGGCACCGAGGTTACCGCCCTTGAGCTGCGGGTTTTGCAGGTCATCGCTGCACGGACCGAGGGTCACGATGCGTTTGACGTTTGGCAGCTTCAATGCCCGGTTGACCCACGAACCGCAATGCCGACGTGGCGCGAAGTGCACCCAGTCAGGATGGTTGTCGAAGTGGATCAGGCTGACCGGCTCCGTCAGGTCGGCGAGAAAGGCTGGGGTCAAGTGATGGTAATCGCCTGAGCCGACAAAGAAGATTTCCGGCTGCGGGCCGCTGTGTTTGGGCCGCTGCCGCAGGCGTTCGGCGAAGCGCCGGTAGTTTTTTTCGCTGGACCACAAACGCAGTTTCGGCCCGAGGTCGAGCAAGTCCAGACGCCTGGCGCGGCCACTTTCCAGCAATCGAGCAATAGGCGCCTGAGCCGTCAGGCTGTGGTCGAGATCTAGAATATTCAAGGCTTGGATTCACCCCAGGCAGCCCCCCTCAGACACCGGCTTCATCGATCATGAATGCAGGCCGAGCGGGCTTTTCAGGGTAAATGCAAGGGACGGGCCAGCATTGGATTCGGATCCTTTGGTCTGGTGCCGATCATGTAGCTTGCTCGCGAAGCAATCTCAGGCGTGAAACCGAACCCAAAGTGTCACCAACACCGTCGCCGCCATCAACCACGCCACGGCGGCAACGGCCAACGACAACTCCAGACGCAAGCGATCGACCATCACATACAAGGTCGCCAGATAAATGAAGTAGGGAATGATCGACCACATGCCAAACACGATGGTGGTCTTCAGGTCATCCAGCGAGCGGCCCTTGCCGACGATGTAGTGGGCGATCAGCGCGAAGGTCGGAAACAGCGGTACCAGCCCGGCGATGTAGTAGTTCTTGGTTTTCGCCAGAGCGGCCAGGATGAGCACCACGGCGGCGCCCAATGTCGCTTTCAACAATAAATCCACAATGTACTCGCAGGTGCAGGGTTAGTGGCTCAGTCCGTATTTCTTGACCTTGTCGAACAGCGTGGTCTTGGCCATTCCCAATTCCAGGCTGGCTTGAGTCAGGTTGCCGCCGCTGCGCTGCAAGGCGTCGTTGAGCAGGTTGCGCTCGAAAGCCTCGACCGCCTCGGCAAACCCCAAGCCTTGGCTGACGTTACTACCGGACTTTTTGAAGGCCGGCAGGCCAAGGGCGAAACGTTCGGCGACGTTGCGCAACTCGCGCACATTACCCGGCCAGTCATGGCTCATCAGGTTCGACAGAGTCTGGTTGTCCAGTTCCGGTGCGGTGCGGTCAAAGCGCAGGGACGACTGCTGCAGGAAGTGTTCGAACAATTGCAGGATGTCTTCGCGGCGTTCACGCAGCGGCGGCAGTTCCAGGGTCACCACGTTGAGGCGGTAATACAGGTCGCTGCGAAACTGACTGGCCTTGCTCAACTCATCCAGGTCGGACTTGGTCGCCGCAATCACCCGGCAGTCGACGGCGACGCTCTGGTTCGAGCCGAGGCGTTCCAGCGTGCGCTCCTGCAACACCCGCAGCAGTTTGATCTGCAGGTTCAGCGGCATGCTTTCCACTTCATCGAGGAACAGCGTGCCACCGTGAGCGTGTTCGATTTTGCCGATCCGTCGTTTACCAGCACCGGTGAAGGCGTTGGCTTCATGGCCGAAGATTTCGCTTTCGAACAGGTTCTCCGGCAGACCGCCGCAGTTCAGTGCGACAAATTGCTGAGAATGGCGGCGGCTAAAATCATGCAGGCAGCGCGCGACCAGTTCCTTGCCGGTACCGGTCTCGCCTTCGATCAACACGTTGGCCGAGGTGTCGGCGACGTTGGCGATCAGCTCGCGCAGGTTTTGCATGGCCGGTGAGCGCCCGATGATCCGACCTTCCAGCGAATCGCGTTCGGCCAGTTGCCGACGCAGCGACCAAACCTCCAGGGCCAGGCTGCGTTGCTCCAGTGCACGTCGGGCCACGTCCACCAACCGCTCGGGAGAGAAGGGTTTCTCCATGAAGTCATACGCGCCTTTTTGCATGGCGCCCACCGCCATGGAGATGT
The DNA here is from genome assembly GCF_048515765.1 of Pseudomonas sp. H11T01. NCBI lineage: Bacteria > Pseudomonadati > Pseudomonadota > Gammaproteobacteria > Pseudomonadales > Pseudomonadaceae > Pseudomonas > Pseudomonas sp. H11T01. The sequence goes on from NZ_JBLYED010000022.1 coordinate 79,049, forward strand.
CGCCATGGCCGGTAATCAACACCACGGGCAGGCTGCGATCGCGGGCCTTGAGGCGGGTCAGCAATTCCAGGCCATCGATGCCTGGCAAGCGAATGTCGCTGATGACGATCCCGGCGAAATTATCGCCGACTTGCGCCAGGGCTTCCTCGGCGCTGCCGACGCCAATGCAGGGAATATCTTCCAGGGTCAGGGCTTGCTGGCAGCCGAGCAGGACATGGGGATCGTCTTCGACGATCAGCACGGTAAGGTCGTTGTTCATATTGGCTCGGCTTGAAGGGGGCTTACCAACGGTAAACTGAGGACGAAGGCGGTACCACCGCTGGCCGGGTGTTCGACGCCCAGATTGCCGCCGGTAGCGGCGGCCAGGCTCGCCGACAGGGTCAGGCCGAGGCCCAATCCCTGTTCGCCGGGTTTGGTGGTGAAGAAGGGTTCGAACAAATGCTTGCGCGTCTCGGCGTCGATGCCGTGGCCGTTATCGCGCACCCGCAGCCGGTATTTGCCGTCGACAGTTTCGCCTTCCAGCCACAACTCGGGCAACGGTTGCGCCTGCATGGCGTCCAGTGCGTTGCCGATCAAGTTGACCAGTATCTGCTCCAGACGGGTTTGGTCGATCTGCACCTGCACGTCACTGAAATCGCGGTGCAGTTGCAGTTCACTGCTTTCCAGCCGGCTGCCGAGTAACTGCAAGGCGGCGTCGACGGCTTTGCCGAGGCTGGCCTGGCCCAGGTCATCGCCGCGGCGGGCGAAGGAACGCAAACTGGCGGTGATGCGACCCATGCGGTCGATCAGCTCGTTGATGGTCTTGAGGTTGGCACTGGCGGTGTCCAGTGCACCGCGCTCCAGGAAGCGCACGGTATTGCCCGACAGCGTGCGCAGGGCCGCCAGCGGCTGGTTCAGTTCATGGGCAATGCTGGTGGACATCTGGCCGATGGCTGCCAGCTTGCCGGCCTGCACCAATTCATCCTGGGCGCGGCGCAAGGTTTCTTCGGCCTGGCGCCGCTCGCGGATCTGGCTCTTGAGGCGTTCGTTGCTGGCGCGCAGGTCGGCCGTGCGTTCGGCGATCTTGCGCTCCAACTGGTTGTTGGCTTCTTGCAGGGCTTCGCGGGCTGCGAGGCGGGTGGCGATGACCTTGCGCCGTTCGTTCCATGCAATCAGCAAAAACGCGACCAAGGCAAACGCCACGGCCACCAGAATCCCCTGATTGATGGCTTCGCGCCGCAGGTCTTGCAGGGGCGTCAGCAGGGTGAAGTTCCACGGCGTATCGCTCAGCGGCCGGGTCTGCGACAGGTAACTGATTTCCTTTTCATTCGACACCAGTTCGGTGTTGGCCGGGAAGGTCAGTTTCTCTACGCCTTCGGCCAGGTGTTCGCGGGCCAGCGGTTGCAGTTCGTTGAGCGGGAACCAGTAATACTGCAGGCTGCGCGCCAGCCGCTCCTTGGTTTCATCACTGAGCGGACGAACCGATTTTAGCCGTCGTGCGGGATCACTGGAGAGGATGATGATGCCGTTTTCGTCACTGACAAAGGCTTCCAGGCGCGCCCGTTGCCAACGCTCTTCCATGGCTTCGAGGCGCACTTTGACCACTGCGACACCGATGATCTTGCCTTGCTCTTCCAGGCCGTGGGCCAGGTAATAGCCGGGTTCGCCGCTGGTGCTGCCGATGCCATAGAAACGCCCTGGCTGGCCACGCACGGCGTTCTGGAAATAGGCACGGAAGGACAGGTCTTCGCCCAGATAACTGTCGAAGTCACGCCAGTTACTGGTGGCCATCACCCGGCCGGTGGTATCCATAATGTAGATGGCCCGACTGCGGCTGCGCCGGTTCAGGCCTTCGAGGTAATCATTGACCGTCTGCCGGTTTTCCGGGGACGGGTCAGCCAGCAGCTTCGAGACGCTGGACTCGAGCTCCAGCAGGCTGGGCAGGTAGGTGTATTTGCTGATCTCGCTTTCGACGGCGCGGGCGTGCAGTTCCAACTGACGCTCGCCGTTCTCGCTGAGGGTACGAATCCCGTAGTGCTCGCTGACCCAGAAGCCGACATAACCCAAACCGATCATCAACAGGATGATCAGTGGAGGCAGGAACAGATGGCGAATCAGGCGGGGTTTCACGGCGAGTGATGGCGGCGCGGCGCGATAGAGAGTGGGGTCGCATTTCATCACAGATGCCTTGGGTCAACCAGAGCTCTTACTAGGGAGCCACCACCGGCCCCTGTGGGAGCGAGCTTGCTCCCACAGGGGATGTGTGTGGCATCCAGCAGTTGTCCGGTTTTTAGTGCTGCAAAATCTTCTCGAGGAAGTGCTGGGCACGGTCGGAGCGGGCGTTGATATCACCGAAAAACTCTTCTTTCTTGCAGTCTTCGATGATCTTGCCCTGGTCCATGAAGATCACCCGGTCCGCCACTTTACGGGCGAAGCCCATTTCGTGGGTCACGCACATCATGGTCATACCTTCATGAGCCAGTTGCACCATCACGTCGAGTACTTCGTTGACCATTTCCGGGTCGAGTGCCGAGGTCGGTTCGTCGAACAGCATGACGATCGGGTCCATTGCCAGCGCACGGGCAATGGCCACACGTTGCTGCTGACCACCGGAGAGTTGGCCCGGGTGCTTGTGGGCGTGGGCCGAGAGACCTACGCGTTCAAGCAATTGCAGGCCTTTCTTGGTGGCTTCTTCCTTGCTGCGGCCCAGCACCTTGATCTGTGCGATGGTCAGGTTTTCGGTAATGGTCAGGTGCGGGAACAGCTCGAAATGCTGGAACACCATGCCGACCCGCGAACGCAGTTTTGGCAGATCGGTTTTCGGGTCGGCGATGGAGGTGCCATCGACCACAACGTCACCTTTCTGGAACGGTTCCAGAGCATTGACGCATTTGATCAGGGTGGATTTGCCGGAGCCCGACGGGCCGCACACCACGATCACTTCGCCTTTTTTGACCTCGGTGCTGCAATCAGTCAGTACCTGGAAGTCGCCATACCACTTGTTGACGTTCTTGATAGAGATCATACGGCAAACCTTTTTTGTAGACGCTTGACCAGCTGCGAGGCGGCAAAGCTGATTATAAAATACACCAGACCTGCGAAGACCAGGAACTCATTGGAGCGGCCGATGATGTCGCCACTGGCGCGCGAAGCATTGAGGAAATCCACCAGACCGACCGCGTAGACCAGAGAGGTGTCCTGAAACAGGATAATGCTCTGTTGCAGCAGCAGCGGGGTCATCTTGCGGAACGCTTGCGGCAGGATGATCAACCGCATCATCTGGCCGTAGCTCATGCCCAATGCCTGAGCAGCACCCATCTGACCTTTGGGGATCGACTGCACGCCGGCCCGAACGATTTCGCAGAAGTACGCCGCTTCGAACATCATGAAGGCCACGATGCACGAGGCGAAAGCGCCGATCGGGGTGTCTTCGCCGGTGATCCAGCGCAGTACGAACGGCACCGCCAGGTAGAACCAGGTGATGACCAGCAGCAGCGGGATCGAACGGAAGTAGTTAACGTAGGCGCCGGCAATGTTCGACAGCAGTTTATTGTGGGACAGGCGCATCAGCGCCAGGATCGTGCCGAGGATGATCCCGCCGGAGACGCCCAAGGCCATTAGCTTGAGGGTCATCACCATGCCGTTCCACAGGCCCGGTGTGGCCTGGACGATTCCACTGAAATCGAAGTCCATTATTTACCCCCCACGGAAATCAGACCGGGCACTGCGACCTTCTTCTCTACCATACGCATCAGCAGCATTAGGCTCATGTTGAGGGTGAAGTAGATCAGGGTGGCCAGTGTGAAGGCCTCGAACAGGTTGGCGGAGAACTCGGCGGTCTGCTTAGTCTGCGCGAGCAGCTCCATCAGGCCGATCAGCGAGGCCACGGAGGAGTTCTTGAAGACGTTGAGAAATTCCGAGGTCAGCGGCGGAATGATGATCCGGTAGGCCTGGGGCAGCAGCACGTTCCAGTAGATCTGCGGCAGCTTGAAGCCCATGGCGCGAGCGGCGGCTTCCTGGCCGCGAGGCAGCGCCTGGATACCGGTACGCACTTGTTCACAGACCCGTGCGGCAGTGAACAGGCCCAGACACACGACAACGCTCAGGTAAGCAGAGGTGGTCGGGTTGAGGTCCTGCTTGTACCACTCCTGCAGGTTCTCCGGCAGCATGTCCGGTACCAGGAAGTACCAGATGAACAGCTGAACCAGCAACGGCACGTTACGGAAGAGTTCGACGTAGCAGGTCGCGATGCCCGATACGATGCGATTCGGTACGGTGCGCATGACGCCGAGTATCGAGCCCAACAGCAAGGCGACAATCCAGGCCACCACGGCGATGGCAATGGTCCAGCCCAAACCTGCGATGAACCAGTCGAGATAAGTCTCGCTGCCCACGCCGGTGGACTTGAAGAACACGCCCCAGTCCCAGTTGTAATTCATTAGGGTCTCCCCTCTGATCGATCGATGTACAAGCACCTGCTTGGAGGAAATCCGTTCCCACCTGACGTTGACGTCAGGCACACGCGATCGGCTCGACAACCACCGGTTCGAGTGTTTCCAAAAATGCCAGCAGGTAGTGACAGACTCCTGAAAGAGCTTTTGCCCTTTCAGGATGTAAGGTTAGTCAGAAATCAGGATTTCTTTTCGTCAGCCGCTTTGTCGGTCGGATTGGCGATCAATGCCTTGAGCTCTTCGCTCATCGGGAACATCAGGTTCAGGCCTTTTGGCGGGATTGGCTGCATGAACCATTTTTCGTAGATCTTGTTGATTTCGCCGGATTTGTAAGTCGCGATGATGGCGTCGTTGACCGCTTTCTTGAACGGCTCGTCGCCCTTGCGGACCATGCAGCCGTAGATTTCAAACGACTGTGGAGTACCGGTCACGGCCCAGTCAGTCGGCTTCTTGGCCTTGGCCATTTCACCGGCGAGTAGCGCGTCGTCCATCATAAAGGCAACGGCACGGCCACTTTCCAGCATCTGGAAGGACTCACCGTGGTCTTTGGCGGAGATGACGTTCATGCCCATCTGCTTGTCGGCGTTCATCGACTTCAGGATGCGCTCGGACGTGGTGCCGGCGGTGGTGACGACGTTCTTGCCTTTGAGGTCAGCGAAGTCTTTGTACACGGAGTCTTTTTTGGTCAGCAGCTTGGTGCCGATTTCGAAGATGCCGACGGAGAAGTCAACTTGCTGCTGACGCTCGACGTTGTTGGTGGTGGAGCCGCATTCCACGTCCACGGTGCCGTTCTGCACCAGCGGGATACGGGTTTGCGAGGTGACCAGGTTGTACTTGACGTTGAGGTTCGGCATGTCCAGGTCTTTTTTGATGGCTTCGACGATTTTCAGTTGAATATCGTGGGAGTAGCCGACCGGTTTGCCGGAAGCGTCTGCGATGTAGGAAAACGGAATGGAAGCGTCGCGATGTCCGAGGGTGATGGTGCCGGACTCTTTGATTTTCTTCAGGGTGCCGGTGAGTTCGGCTGCGAAAACTGGAGTGCTAATCAGAGCAACAGCGATTGCTGCGCCCAGAAGATGGGGAACGATACGCATCAAATTTTCCTCGACATTGTTTTTTTTATGGAGCCAGGTCATCGGCCTTTCTGTACTGCAAATACCTTGAGGGCTTCTGAAGTGTTGGCACATCAGGCATTCGTCCAAGAGTGTAGAGCATGACTCGTGCCAGGCCAGGTTGGTCAGATCAAGTAATTGATTTAAAAGGGTATTAAATATTTATGGCGACAATTTCGCGGGTGGAATATCCGGTAAACCGAATCAGGCTGTAAGGCACGTTCGGAAAACCGAATGATTGATTGGCATTCCTCGTCCTCTGTGGGGGCCAGGCTTTTGCACAAACGAAAACGCCCCTGAGTTTTTCGGCTCAGGGGCGTTTCTATGACCGGATTCCCGATCAGGCCGCTTCGATCTTGCTGCGGTTCTTTACGACTTTGTCCAGATACTGCTGCAATTTTTCCTGCTCTGCCGGGGTGGTGAACAGTCCCAGTTTGCTGCGGCGCCACAGAATATCGTGCGCGCTCACGGCCCATTCTTCACTGCACAGATAATCGACTTCGCGAGTGTAGAGGCCGCCACCGATGTGCTCGCCCATGTCGCTAAGGTTCTGCACGCCTTCCATCAAGCGCCAGACGCGGCTGCCATAGGTGGTGGCCCAGCGGCGAGCGATTTCGCTCGACACCCAGTCGAATTTATCGCGGATCTTTGAGCTCAACGCCTGTGGGGTGGTCATGTCTTCGCCGCCTGGCAGTGTCGACTGGGCGGTCCAGCTTGGCTTGATGTCTTTGAAGTACGGCGCCAGTTGAGCCAACGCCGATTCGGCCAGTTTGCGATAAGTCGTCAGCTTGCCACCGAACACCGACAGCAGCGGCGCTTCTTCGGCGTTGCCAGACAACGCCAGGGTGTAATCGCGTGTTACGGCCGATGGGTTGTCGGATTCGTCGTTGCACAGCGGACGAACACCGGAATAGCTGTGCAGGATGTCATCGCGGGTCAGTTGCTTCTTGAAGTGCGCGTTGACCACGTTAAGCAGGTAATCGGTTTCGCCCTCGGTAATCGTTACGTTGGCCGGGTCGCCAGTGTATTCGCGGTCGGTGGTACCGATCAGGGTGAAGTGGTTCAGGTACGGAATAGCGAACACGATGCGCTGGTCTTCGTTCTGCAGAATGAAGGCATTCGGCGCGTCGTAGAGTTTCGGCACGATCAGGTGGCTGCCCTGGATCAGGCGGATGCCATATGGCGATTCCATCTTCAGGTCATCGCGAATGAACTTGGCGACCCACGGGCCGGCGGCGTTCACCAGCGCCTTGGCGCGGATCGAGAACAGGCTGCCATCGGTGCGTTCCAGGTGCAGGTGCCACATCCCTTTGTTGCGACGGGCGCTGACACAACGAGTCTGGGTGTGAACGTGGGCGCCTTTTTCGCGGGCGGCCATGGCGTTCAGGACGACCAGGCGGGCGTCATCGACCCAGCAATCGGAATATTCGAAGCCTTTGCTGATTTCCGCTTTGAGCGGGCTGTCGGCACCGAACTTCAGGCTTTTGGAACCGGCGAGCTTTTCCCGCTTGCCCAAGTGGTCATAAAGGAATAGGCCGGCACGAATCATCCAGGCTGGACGCAGGTGAGGGCGGTGTGGCAGCACGAAGCGCATCGGTTTGACGATGTGTGGCGCTTTGGCCAGCAGCACTTCGCGCTCGGCCAGAGCTTCGCGCACCAGACGGAATTCATAATGTTCGAGGTAACGCAGACCGCCGTGGATCAGCTTGCTGCTGGCGGATGAGGTGTGGCTGGCCAGGTCGTCTTTTTCGCAAAGGAACACCGACAGACCGCGACCGGCGGCATCAGCTGCAATCCCTACACCGTTAATCCCACCGCCGATGACGGCGATATCGTAAACCTCGGCAAGAGGGGACGTAGGCAAGGTAGAAGTGGGCATCGGCTGGCCTCGGGAGTCTCTTTATATTGGAATTCGAACATTTATGTTCAATTTCGAAAATAGTAGCGCATAAACACGGGCACAGCCAGTCAACTTCGATTGAAAATACTGATCGAACGGGGGCTAAAGGAAAATTTTCGAACATTTTACAAAGGGAAGGGGCGGGAGCGGTCTATGTGGCGAGGGAGCTTGCTCCCGCTGGGGTGCGCAGCAGCCCTAAAAACTGCATACGCGAGTTTTCAGATATAACGCATTTATCGGTTTTGCGACCGCTGCGCGGCCGAGCGGGAGCAAGCTCCCTCGCCACAGGGGAGCGTGCCCAGCTTAATAGAGGCTTAAACCACTTCCAGCCGAATCTTGTGCTGACTCAGCAGTTGCGCCAGCGCTGGCACTGGCGGCTGATCGGTGACCAGACAATCGATCAGGCTGATCGGTCCCAGTCGGACCATGGCGTTGCGACCAAATTTACTGGAGTCGGCTGCCAGTATGACTTGTCGGGCATTGGCGATGATCGCCTGGGAAACCCGCACTTCCTGATAGTCGAAATCCAGCAGGCTGCCATCTTCATCGATGCCGCTGATGCCGACCAGGGCGAAGTCGACTTTGAACTGGTTGATGAAGTCAACGCTGGCCTGGCCGACGACACCGCCGTCGCGGCGCACATTGCCGCCGGCCAGCAGGACTTCGAAGTCATCCTTGGCGCTGAGGATCGAGGCGACATGCAGGTTGTTAGTGATCACCTTGAGCTGGGTGTGATTGAGCAGCGCTCGGGCGATGGATTCGGTAGTGGTACCGATGTTAATGAACAGCGAGGCATGATCGGGGACTTGAGCGGCGATGGCTTCGGCGATGCGTTGTTTCTCATCGCGCATTTGATCGGCCCGCATGGCGTAGGCGGTGTTTTCTACGCTCGAATCGTAAGCTGCGCCGCCGTGATAGCGGCGCAACAGGTTCAGTTCCGCCAATTGATTGATATCGCGGCGAATGGTTTGTGGTGTAACGACGAACAGCTGAGCCATTTCTTCGATGCTGACGTAGCCGCGTTCGCGGACCAGTTCGAGGATTTGCTGCTGACGGGGAGGCAGATTCATGGGGCTTCCTTTGGGCTGCCGTGCAAAATTTGCCCATGATGCCGCAGGAATCTACTCCCGGCCAGTTACATACAGATACGACTCTGTCGTGTGGCTTATTTAACCTCTTCGTGCGGTTCCCAGTCACGGGTGCGACTCACGGCTTTTTGCCAGCCAGCGTAGAGTTTTTCCTTCTCTGCTTCGGCCAGTTGCGGTTTGAACTCGCGCTCGATCACAGCCTTGCCGCGCAGCTCATCCAGGCTGCCCCAGAAACCGCAGGCCAGGCCCGCCAGATAGGCAGCGCCGAGGGCGGTGGTTTCGCGCATTTTCGGGCGTTCGACATGCGTGCCGAGAATGTCCGCCTGGAACTGCATCAGGAAGTTGTTCGCCACCGCACCGCCATCCACGCGCAGGGCTTTGAGGCGTTCGCCCGAATCCTGTTGCATGGCGTCGAGCACGTCGCGGGTCTGGTAGGCAATCGACTCCAGGGCTGCGCGAATAATGTGATCCACGCGTACACCACGGGTCAGGCCGAACAGCGCGCCACGGGCATACGGGTCCCAGTACGGTGCACCCAGTCCGGTGAACGCCGGGACCAAGTACACGCCGTTGCTGTCCTTGACCTTGTTGGCGAAGTATTCGGTGTCGTGAGCGTCGTTGATGATTTTCAACTCGTCACGCAGCCATTGCACGGTGGAGCCACCGTTGAATACCGCGCCTTCCAGCGCATAAGCGACTTCGCCGCGTGGGCCGCAAGCGATGGTGGTGAGCATGCCGTGTTTGGATTTCACCGCTTTGTCACCGGTGTTCATCAGCAGGAAGCAACCGGTGCCGTAGGTGTTTTTCGCCTGGCCGGGTTCGACGCACATCTGGCCGAACAGCGCCGCCTGTTGGTCGCCGGCAATACCGCCGATGGCGATGCCGCTCTTGGTGTGGCCGTAGATTTCTGACGACGACTTGACCTCCGGGAGCATCTCGCGCGGGATGTCCAGCACCTCAAGCATCTTCGCATCCCACTCCAGGGTGTGGATGTTGAAGAGCATGGTCCGCGAGGCGTTGGTGTAGTCGGTAACGTGGGTCTTGCCACCGGTAAATTTCCAGATCAGCCAGCTGTCAATGGTGCCGAACAGCAGTTCGCCGTTGCGGGCGCGTTCGCGGCTGCCTTCGACGTTGTCGAGAATCCATTTCAGCTTGGTGCCGGAGAAGTACGGGTCGGTGACCAGACCGGTGGTTTCGCTGATGTACTGCTCATAACCGTCGCGCTTGAGTTGCTGGCAGATCTCGGTGCTGCGACGGCACTGCCAGACGATCGCGTTGTAGATCGGGCGGCCGGTGGTCTTGTCCCAGACCACGGTGGTTTCGCGCTGGTTGGTGATGCCAATGGCCGCGACCTGATCGTGATGCAGGCCGGCTTGAGCCAGGGCCTCGACCATTACCGCGCTTTGGGTGGCGAAGATTTCCATCGGGTCGTGTTCCACCCAACCGGCTTGCGGGTAGTGCTGGGCGAATTCGCGCTGAGCGGTACAGACCACGTTGGCGTCGCGGTCGAAAATAATCGCCCGGGAGCTGGTTGTACCCTGATCGAGGGCAATGATGTAGTTCTTATTCTGAGTGTCGGTCATGTCGATTGCCTTGGACGAAATAAGGGAGTGGGGTGAGGCGCGAGATCAGGGTTGGGCAGGATTGCGCGCCGCCGTTTTCAAGAAATTCTTACTTTGCCGTCAATGGCGTGTTCTGCATCCTTTGTAGCAGGTATGGCGATGGGCAGATGACGAGCAATCAGCCCGCGGTAGGCGGCAGCGCCGAGGCAGGCACCCATGATTGGTGCAAATATCGGAATCAGGAAGTACGGAATATCACGTCCACCGGTGAAGGATATTTCACCCCAGCCGGCGACGAAGGTCATCAGTTTAGGACCGAAGTCCCGTGCCGGGTTCATCGCAAAACCGGTCAGCGGGCCCATCGAGCTACCAATGACGGCAATCAACAGGCCGATCAGCAGCGGCGCCAGTGGACCCTTCGGCAGACCATTGTTGTCGTCGGTGAGGGACATGATCACGCCCATCAGGATGGCGGTGATGATCACCTCCACCAGAAACGCCTGGCCCGTCGACAGGGTTGGGTTCGGGAACGTGGAGAACACCGAGGCCAGTTCGAGGCTGGCTTGTGTGCCGCGAACCATCTGGTGAGTTTGTTCGTAATCGAAGAACAGGTTGCTGTAAAGCGTGTAAACCAACAACGCTGAGCAAAAGGCTCCGGCGACCTGAGCGAAGATATAGAACGGCAGTTTGCGTTTTTCAAAGTCGGCAAAAATGCACAGTGCAATACTGACTGCCGGGTTGAGGTGCGCGCCGGAAATGCCCGCGGTCAGGTAGATCGCCATGCTCACGCCGATCCCCCAGATGATACTGATCTCCCATAAGCCAAAGCTGGCACCCGCGACTTTGAGCGCGGCAACGCAGCCGGTACCAAAGAAAATCAATAAAGCAGTACCCAGGAATTCGGCCATGCATTGGCTCGAGAGCGAAGGTTGTTGTAGAGCAGTCGTCATTGAAAACCTCGTTTATTGTTGTTGTCTGGCGCTTTTCGAAAGGGTCAGAGCGCGATTTTCACCAAGGCAAGAATCCCGATCTTTGTCTCGGCTTGCGGCCGGGTACGACTTTGGAGTTGTTGGATCCATATTCAGATTCGAAAAAATATAGACAAGAAACACTGATGTCAAAGGTCGAAAGTGAACCGTCAGTCATTTTTAAACTATTAGCCGTCAGAATGATCGCGTGGCGGGCGTGCGAAAACGCTGCCAATGAGTAGGATGATGACCAATGGATTCAACAGTGAGCTGGCGTAACGGCCGTGCAATAGAGCCTTTTATCGACTGATGGCCTAGAATCTTCCATCAGCGTTTTTCTCCATTGGCCAAGCCCGGAGCCGCCATGACACCTGCATTGGATTTGTTGAAAAAAGTTCGAGCCGAACATCGGGTGCACAGTTACGAACATGACCCGAAGGCTGCTTCTTATGGTCTGGAGGCCGCGGAAAAGCTTGGGCTCGATCCGGCTCAGGTGTTCAAGACGCTGTTGGCCTCCAGTGAAAAGGGCGAATTATTGGTGGCGGTGGTGCCGGTCGTCGGAAGTCTGGATCTGAAGGCACTGGCCCATGCTGCGGGAGTGAAGAAAGTCGAGATGGCTGACCCGGCCGCTGCACAACGGGCGACCGGTTACCTGCTGGGTGGGATCAGCCCCTTGGGGCAGAAGAAGCGTTTGCGAACCTTCGTCGATAACAGCGCTCAGCCCTTCGTCAGTATTTTTGTCAGCGCGGGGCGCCGGGGCCTTGAGGTCGAGCTGTCAGCTGCTGTACTGGCCGAGCATACTCAGGCGAAGTTCGCCGATATTGGTCGGGCTTGATGGTTTGAATCGTCGCTGTATGGCGAAAATTACCCTTCTCTGTGACTAGCCCCGGAGTACGTCCGGGGGCATGCTCGCTGTCGCATATTCAAGGAGAGGTATGGTCATGCAACTTGAGTTTTATCAGGTCGACGCGTTCAGCGATCGGCCATTCAGTGGCAACCCGGCAATGGTCTATCGGCTCGATGCATGGCTCGCCGATGAGCTGATGCAGAAGATTGCCGCCGAGCACAATCTGGCAGAAACCGCTTTTGTGGTACGCGAAGGTCAGGGTTGGCATATCCGCTGGTTCACACCCACCACTGAGGTGCCGCTGTGTGGTCATGCCACCCTGGCCAGCGCCTATGTCTTGTTTGAGATGTATAAGGAACCAGTCGAGCGACTGGACTTCATTAGCAAGTCCGGTCCCTTGAGCGTCAGCCGCGAAGGCGAGCGTCTGTGGCTGGATTTTCCGGCGATTGTGCCCCGCGAGGTCGGGGTGACGCTGGATGTGGAGCGCGCGTTGGGGGTCGAGGCGGTCGACGTATTGGGCAGCAACGAATTGTTTGTGGTGTTGGCGTCCGAGCAGGCAGTGCTTGATTGCAAGCCTGACATGGTTGCATTGGCGAAATTGCCGTGGCCAGGAGCGATCGTTACAGCGCGAGGGACTCGGCATGATTTCGTCTCACGCTATTTCGCCCCGGCGATAGGGATCAACGAAGATCCTGTGACCGGTTCGACCCATTGCAGCCTTATCCCGTACTGGTCGCAACGCTTGGGCAAATCGAGCCTGACGGCGTATCAATGTTCGGCGCGTGGTGGCGAGTTGTTCTGTCGTCTGGAAGGGGATCGAGTAAAGATCGGCGGGAATGCGACGTTAGTGGCGAGTGGGAAGTTGATGCTGGGTTGACGCTATATTGCGTGGACCTTGAAAAGATCGCAGCTTGCGGCAGCTCCTACAGGATTTGTGTACACCCGAAGATCTGCGGGTGTATCTAATCGGCGTAGGAGCTGCCGCAGGTTTGGGCCGCGTTCGGACGATTTTTTAGCGGTGCCGGGAGTGCCAAAGAGCAAGATCAAAAGATCGCAGCCTGCGGCAGCTCCTACGGAATCTGCGCCGCCGTACTGCCGGACGCTTGAAACAACACCAGATGTTCTGCCGCGACACGAATCCCGACGTCCGTACCGACCCGATGATCAGCGTGGCTTGGGAAGATCGATTCCAGCTGGCTGCCGGTCGGCAATTGCAGGCGATACAAGGTCGAAGCACCGAGGAAAGTCTTGCCGGTGATTCGTGCTTTCAGTTCGCTGTCCGGCGCATAGACGATATCGTCGGGACGCAACAGCACGTCGACGGCACCGCCAATCGGCCATGTATAGGCGCGATTGCCTCGCAGTACACCCAGTTCGGTCTGCACTGATTCCGGGCTCAGCAACTGGCCGCGAATGAAATAACCCTGGCCGATAAAGCTCGCGACAAAGGGGGTGAATGGCTCGTGGTAAAGGTTGTACGGCGTGTCCCACTGCTCCAGCCGACCTTCCTTGAACACGCCGACGTGGTCGCTGACCGCGAAGGCTTCTTCCTGATCGTGGGTCACCAGAATCGCGCTGGTGCCACGGGCTTTGAGAATGTCCCGCACCTCATGGCTGAGCTTGCGTCGCAGTTCGCCGTCGAGGTTGGAGAAGGGTTCGTCGAGCAACAGCAGTTGAGGTTCTGGCGCCAGTGCGCGAGCCAGCGCGACACGCTGCTGCTGACCACCGGACAGTTCGTGGGGGAAGCGCTTGCCGAGGTTTTTCAGGTTGACCAGTTCGAGCAGTTCTTCGGTCACGCGATCCTTTTGCGGATGTTTGCGAATTCCGAAGGCGATGTTGTCGGCCACGCTCAAGTGCGGAAACAGCGCGTAGTCCTGGAACACCATGCCGATCCGACGTTTCTCTGGCGCCAGGGTGAAACCGGCGCTTGAGATGACTTCACCGGCCAGTTTGATTTCACCTTCGTGCACTGGCTCGAAACCGGCAATCGCTCGTAGGGTGGTGGTTTTGCCACAACCGGACGAGCCGAGCAGGCAACCGATATCCCCGGCATTGAGGTGCAGGTTGAGGTTCTGCACGACCCGTTGGTCTTGGTAGCCGCAGGCCAGATTACGCAGGTTAAGCAGTAATGGCTGGCTCATGCGTGGTGGTACGCCGGCTCGACCAGAAACTCGAGCAGGGCTTTTTGTGCGTGAAGACGGTTTTCCGCCTGATCCCAAGCGACAGAACGCTGATCGTCGAGCAGGTCGAGACTGATCTCCTCGCCACGGTGAGCGGGTAGACAGTGCATGAACAGCACGTCCGGTGCGGCCATGTCGAGCAGGGCGCGTGTCACCTGGAAGGGGGCGAACAGCGCGAGGCGCTTGGCGGTTTCCTCTTCCTGGCCCATGGAGGTCCAGACGTCAGTGCTGACCAGATGAGCGCCGATCACTGCATCCCGAGGATCGCGGACGATGGTCACGCGATCGCCGGCCTTGGCGACGAACTCAGGGTTCGGCTCGTAACCTTGCGGGCAGGCGATGCGCAGTTGGAAGTCGAACTGAATGGCGGCTTCTATATAGCTGTTGCACATGTTGTTGCCGTCGCCGATCCAGGCAACGGTCTTGCCCTGGATCGAGCCGCGATGTTCGAGGAAGGTTTGCATGTCGGCCAGTAACTGGCACGGATGCAGGTCGTCGGACAGGCCGTTTATCACAGGCACGCGGGAGTTGGCGGCGAATTCGGTCAGGGTGCTGTGGGCAAAAGTGCGGATCATCACTGCATCGAGCATGCGCGACATGACGATGGCGCAATCGCCAATCGGCTCGCCACGGCCCAATTGAGTATCGCGTGGCGAGAGAAAGATCGCTTGGCCACCCAGCTGGATCATGCCGGCTTCGAAGGAGAGGCGGGTACGGGTCGAGGACTTCTCGAAAATCATCCCGAGAACGCGGTTTTTCAATGGCTCGAAGAGTACGCCGCGATTACGCAGGTCCTTCAGCTCGATGCCTCGACGAATCACGCTGACCAGCTCTTCGGGCGTGCAATCCATCAGGGAGAGAAAGTGCCTTGCGCTCATCATTAACTACCTTTTTGCAACAGACCGCAGATACTCAAAGCCTTGTTTAATTGAAAAACGGGCGAGACCTGCGGCGAAAGCCGCGCGGGGCGACGAAATAGGGGAAGGCGCGATCTTGACATTAAATGTCGCGCCTTACCAATAGGGCTACGGTTCTTAGGGGAGTTCAGCGGTGCTACGAGGATGTCGCGGTAGCGCTTTTGAAGCCTGTTTCCTGACTGCAGCCCGCCATTTGTACACTGCCCTCGCGCGGCTTGGCAATCAAACGGGACGGGCAAAGCGCCGTAATGGTCGGTTTCTGACTGGTCAGGCGGGGGTTTTTGCGGGCAGTCTCGGTAAGGCTGTCCCAGCCGAAACATTTCCTGGCACAAGGTGCTAGGCTGTGAAAGTGTCATGGGCGATAGAAGGAGTTTCTGGAATGGAATCAAAAGAGCAGCAATTAATGGAGTTACTGGGACTGATGTCGCGCTCCCTGACCCACCTCACCGCCTCCGTGACCTCGATGTCTTTCGAGTTGCTGCGCAGTGAGGACGAAGTGACCAAGGCCGCGGGTCGGCGCATGATCGACCGCATGGCAACCATCAGTGCCGGGCTCGACGAGCACTGGCGATTGATCGGCGAACTCACCGGGGTCCATGTGGCCCATGAGCAGATCGAAACCATTGAGGAAGTTCAGTTGAAGACCCCGTTCGGGCTTCCGTTGAACTGAAGGGTGGCTGGCCGGTATCGGTTGGCCTGATGCCTCTGGATTCACAAAACGAACGTCTCTGGCGCAGTGGCCGGTCAGACGCCATAGTTTTGTTCTCGCGGCCTGATGCTGGCTGCTCCGAATAAAATAGAGGCTGGCCATGACCAAGACTCTCCATCACCGTGCTTGCCATCTGTGTGAGGCCATCTGCGGCTTGACCATCGAAACCACTGCAGTCGACGGCGCTGCTGTGCAGATCACCTCGATCAAGGGGGATGCGCAGGACAGCTTCAGTCGCGGTCATATCTGCCCCAAGGCGGTAGCGCTGCAGGATATCCAGAACGACCCGGACCGTCTGCACCAACCCATGCTCAGGGTCGGCAACGAATGGCAGCCGATCGAGTGGGATGCAGCGTTTGCGCTGGTGGCCGAGCGGCTCGGGGCGATTCAGGAGCTCCATGGACAGAACGCCGTGGCGGTCTATCAGGGCAACCCCAGCGTGCACAACTATGGGCTGATGACCCACAGCAATTACTTTCTCGGTCTGCTGAAAACCCGCAACCGGTTTTCCGCCACCTCGGTCGACCAGTTGCCCCAGCACCTGAGTAGCTATTTGATGTATGGCCATGGCTTGTTGCTGCCCATTCCGGACATCGATCACACCGATTTCATGCTGATTCTGGGTGGCAATCCGTTGGCCTCCAACGGCAGCATCATGACTGTGCCGGATGTGGAGAAGCGCTTGAAGGCGATCCAGGCGCGGGGTGGCAAGGTTGTGGTGGTCGATCCTCGACGCAGCGAAACGGCGGCCATCGCCGATCAACATCTGTTTGTCCGCCCAGGTGGAGATGCTGCGCTATTGTTCGGGTTGCTCAACACCTTGTTCGATGAAGGCTTGACCCGCGAGAGCCATTTACCGGTGGAGGGTCTGGACGAGGTCCGTCAGGCGATCAGCCGCTTCACCCCCGAGGCGATGAGCCCGCTTTGCGCTGTCCCTGCCGGGCAGATCCGCCAGTTGGCGCGAGACTTCGCAGCAGCGGACAAAGCGGTCTGCTATGGCCGGATGGGTGTCTCCACCCAGTCGTTCGGCACCTTGTGTCACTGGCTGGTGCAGTTAATCAATCTGGTGACCGGCAATCTCGACCGGGTGGGCGGTGCGCTGTGCACGGAGCCTGCGGTGGATCTGGTGGCTTCCACTTCGGGTGGGCATTTCAATCGCTGGCAAAGCCGAGTATCAGGGCGTCCGGAGTACGGCGGCGAGTTGCCGGTATCGGCGCTGGCCGAAGAAATGCTCACCGAAGGCGAAGGTCAGGTGCGCGCACTGATCACGGTGGCCGGAAATCCGGTGCTGTCCACGCCCAATGGTCGGCAACTGGAACAGGCGCTGGACGGTCTGGAGTTCATGCTCAGCATCGACTTGTACATCAATGAAACCACCCGTTATGCCGACCTGATCCTGCCGTCGACGTCGGCACTGGAGAACGACCACTACGACACCACCTTCAATATGTTCGCGGTGCGTAACGTCAGTCGTTTCAATCGGGCGATTCTGGCCAAG
Source organism: Pseudomonas sp. H11T01 (assembly GCF_048515765.1). Taxonomy (NCBI): domain Bacteria; kingdom Pseudomonadati; phylum Pseudomonadota; class Gammaproteobacteria; order Pseudomonadales; family Pseudomonadaceae; genus Pseudomonas; species Pseudomonas sp. H11T01. The sequence goes on from NZ_JBLYED010000022.1 coordinate 96,260, forward strand.
CCTGAAGGTGCGTTGCACGACTGGGAAATATTTGTTGGACTGGCACAGGCCTTTGCAGCGAAGACCGGTAAAGAACTGAAGCCGACCATCGCTCCAGCGCAAATGATCGACCGAGGGTTGCGTGCCGGCCTGTATGGCGATGCTTCAATGCATAAGTTGTCTGTCGCGACCTTGTTCGATCATCCTCATGGGATCGATCTGGGGCCACTCAAAGCGAATCTCGGGCCGCGTTTGAAGACCGAGAATCAGCGTGTTCAAGCAGCGCCGGCGGCGATTCTGGCGGACCTGAAGCGTTTTGCTGCGCTGCAAGCGCCATTGGCTGACGAGTTGTTGATGATCGGGCGTCGGCATGTGCGCAGTAACAATTCCTGGATGCACAACTATCACCGCCTGGTGAAAGGCAAGCCGCGTCATCAATTGTTGATGCACCCGGATGACCTGGCCAGCCGCGGCCTCAGTGATGGGCAGCGGGTGCGTGTCAGCTCGAGAGTCGGCGCTATCGAAGTCGAAGTGCTGGCCAGCGTTGAGATGATGCCGGGTGTGGTCAGTCTGCCCCATGGTTGGGGGCATGCACGGCCTGGCGTGCAGATGGGAATTGCTTGCGGCCAGCCGGGTGCGAGCGCCAATGACCTTACTGATGAGCGACAGCTGGATGAGCTTTCGGGCAATGCGGCGTTGAACGGCGTGCCGGTAAAGGTGGCGGCGGCCTGAGTGCTGCGCAAGGAATTTGCGATGATGAGTGTCTGTCGGGGAGGCCGAGCATAGCGCTCGGCTTTCCGTTACAATGCGCCACCGTGCCGACAACTGAGTCGGAAAGTTCAGCCGAGGTGCTCCATGGATATCATCGAAACTATTAAAGAGCAGATTGCCAACAACACCATTCTGCTTTACATGAAAGGCTCGCCGAATGCCCCGCAGTGTGGCTTCTCCGCCAAAGCCGCTCAGGCCGTCATGGGCTGTGGTGAGAAGTTCGCTTACGTGGACATCCTGCAGAACCCGGAAATCCGCGCCAACCTGCCAAAATACGCCAACTGGCCAACTTTCCCACAATTGTGGGTCGGTGGTGAGCTGGTCGGCGGTAGCGACATCATGACTGAAATGGCTGCTGACGGTTCATTGCAGGCCACGATCAAAGCTGCTGTCGAAAAAGCCGCAGCGAACAAGACCGAAGCCTGATCCCACATTGGTTTTAGGTCTTGCCTAAAACCCCGGGCAATAAAAAGCCCCGCCTCTCGAAAGAGGGCGGGGCTTTTTGTTACATCGAGACTTTTGTTGTATCGAGACTTTGTATCGAGAGCAGGGCGCCAGGTTACTCGCCCATCTGCGATTGCAGGTAGTTCTCAAGACCGACTTTATCGATCAGGCCCAATTGGGTTTCCAGCCAGTCGATATGTTCTTCTTCTGACTCGAGAATCTCTTCGAGCAGTTCACGGCTGCCGAAATCACCCGTCACTTCACAATGCGCGATGGCCACCTTAAGGTCGGCATGGCCGGTCTTCTCGATGCGCAGGTCGCACTCAAGCATTTCCTTGGTGTGTTCGCCGATCTGCAGCTTGCCGAGGTCTTGTACGTTCGGCAGGCCTTCGAGGAACAGGATGCGCTTGATCAGCTTATCCGCATGCTTCATTTCGTCGATGGATTCGTGATACTCGTGCTTGCCGAGTTTGTTCAGGCCCCAATCTTCATACATGCGCGCATGCAGGAAGTACTGATTGATCGCGACCAGCTCATTGGCAAGGATCTTGTTGAGATGCTGGATGACTGTAATGTCGCCTTTCATGATGGGAATCCTGCCCTGTATGCACTGTATATAAGGCCGAGTTTGAGCCGCGTAGTTACATGTGTCAAACCTAAGTTATTGAATAATATATAAAAATTAATCGGAATAAGAATGTTTGTGTTCCGCGTCTTGATCCTAAGCGATTGAATTCTAGGCATAAAAAACCGGACACTAAGTCCGGTTCTTTAAAATACATTATTTAAGCGGCGGAAAATTCTACGGGGTAGGGGATCGCTGCCTGGCTGCTTTGCAGTTCGGTCAGGGTTTCGCGTACCACTTGCTTGGCAAGGCACGCGCATTTACCGCATTGGCTGGCAACGCCGGTGGCTTGGCGCACCTCACGGTAGCTGCAGCAACCTTCAAAGATCGCATCGCGGATTTGCCCGTCAGTGACGCCAGTGCAGAGGCAGACATACATAAGTGAGAACCGTCGCTGGTTGTGGCTCAATTGCGATGGATCTTAATGTTAACGAGAATGATTGTCAAAGTGCTTTCTGAAAGCTTTGCCTCAGAGAGGCATGTGACTGACGAACGGTTTTCCCTTCACGCCATCCATGGGGAAATACAGCAGCGGCCTTTTTACCTGCCTCGAAAAAACCGCTAAGGACAGGTCAAAATCGCAGTGTATGATGGTCGGCCCTTGCGAAGCGGGTTCGTGTCACAGGGCTGTCGCCTAAGGGTGGCAGGCTGGTGCGAACCCTGTTCTTCACGTTATTACACCAGGAGATATCCAATGAGCGTACTCGTAGGCAAGCAAGCCCCTGACTTCACCGTACCGGCCGTACTCGGCAATGGCGAGATCGTTGACAGCTTCACCCTGTCCTCGGCCATCAAAGGCAAATACGGCCTGGTGTTCTTCTACCCACTGGACTTCACCTTTGTCTGCCCGTCCGAGCTGATCGCTCTGGACAACCGCATGGCTGACTTCAAGGCTCGCAACGTTGAAGTGATCGCTGTGTCGATCGACTCGCACTTCACCCACAACGCCTGGCGCAACACCCCGGTCAACAATGGCGGCATCGGCCAGGTTCAATACACCATGGCTGCCGACATCAAGCAGGAAATCATGAAAGCCTACGACGTTCAGTCCGCAGACGGCGTGGCTTTCCGTGGCGCATTCCTGATCGACGACAAAGGCGTAGTCCGTTCGCAAATCGTCAACGACCTGCCACTGGGTCGTAACATGGAAGAGCTGATCCGTCTGGTCGACGCACTGCAATTCCATGAAGAGCACGGCGAAGTTTGCCCTGCCAACTGGAAAAAAGGCGACAAAGGTATGACTGCTTCGCCAGAAGGCGTTGCTGCTTACCTGACCGAGAACGCCGGCAAGCTGTAAGCTGCGCGTCAGGCATAAAAAACCCGGCTGAGAGCAGACTGTGTGAAAACACAGCCGGCCAAGGCCAAAAAACAAATGCCCCGACTTGTCGGGGCATTTGTTTTTCTGAGGTGCTCAGGAAAAAAGGGCCTTTCAGCCCATCAATGCCATCAATTGACGC
>NZ_JBLYED010000023.1:0-91662 GCF_048515765.1 Pseudomonas sp. H11T01
ACCCTTGCCTCTGGCTAACACTTCCCCTTGCCGGGTGTGTAGAGGACTTTCACCTCCAAGTCACCAGCGTGGCCACCACAGCCAAACTGGTTGCGCTTACGCGCAACGCGCCATGCCTGGCGCACAAACAAAAACGCCCCGACAAGTCGGGGCGTTTTCATGTGCGGTTGCTTAGCGTGGGAACGCTGGCGGGTTTACACCGGCCATGTCTTCCATCACTCGAACCACCTGGCAGCTGTAACCGAATTCGTTGTCGTACCACACGTACAGAACAACGCGGTTATCGTTGCAGATAGTCGCTTCAGCATCCACTACACCGGCGTGGCGCGAGCCAACGAAGTCGGTGGAAACCACTTCCTGCGAGTTGACAAAGTCGATTTGCTTATGCAGATCGGAGTGCAGCGCCATGTAACGCAGGTACTCGTTCATCTCTTCGCGAGTGGTGGCTTTCTCAAGGTTGAGGTTGAGAATGGCCATCGACACGTTTGGCGTTGGAACGCGGATCGCGTTACCGGTCAACTTGCCAGCCAGTTCAGGCAGAGCCTTGGCAGCGGCAGTGGCAGCACCGGTCTCGGTGATCACCATGTTCAACGCGGCGCTACGACCACGGCGATCGCCTTTGTGGAAGTTATCGATCAGGTTCTGGTCGTTGGTGTACGAGTGAACCGTTTCAACGTGGCCGTTGATGATGCCGAACTTGTCGTTGACGGCCTTGAGCACCGGCACGATGGCGTTGGTGGTGCAGGAAGCCGCGGAAACGATCTTGTCGTCAGCAGTGATCTCGCCATGGTTGATACCGTGCACGATGTTCTTCAGCTTGCCTTTGCCAGGCGCAGTCAGAACAACGCGGTCGATACCCGGGCAGGACAGATGCTGACCCAGACCCTCGGCGTCACGCCATACACCGGTGTTGTCCACCAGCAGTGCGTTTTTGATGCCGTACTGGGTGTAATCCACTTCAGTAGGGCTTTTCGCGTAGATCACCTGAATCAGGTTGCCGTTGGCGGTGATGGTGTTGTTGGCTTCATCAATAATGATGGTGCCATCGAACGGACCATGAACCGAGTCACGACGCAGCAGGCTGGCACGTTTCACCAGATCGTTCTCGGCGCCCTTGCGGACAACGATGGCGCGCAGACGCAGGCCGTCGCCACCACCGGTTTTTTCGATCAGGATGCGCGCCAGCAGACGGCCGATACGACCGAAGCCGTACAGCACGACGTCAGTGCCGGTACGCCCGGAACCATTTTGCTTACCGACCACATCGGCCAGCTCTTCACGGACGAACTGCTCGGCAGTACGGCCATTGCCTTCAGCCTTGAACTTGACGGCCAGCTTGCCCAAATCGACCGAAGCGGCGCCGAGCTTGAGCTCGCTCATCGCTTTAAGCAGCGGGAAAGTTTCGTGGACGGACAATTCGCTGTCGTCGGACTGGCGATGGCGAGCAAAGCGGTGGGCTTTGAGAATCGCGATGACTGAACGGTTGATCAGGCTGCGGCCATAGATCGAGCTCACCACGTTGTTATTGCGGTAGAGCTGACCGATAAGCGGAATCATCGCCTCAGCGAGCGCTTCACGATCGATCCATTCACCAAGACACTGGTCGGGCTTCTGAGTCACGGGAACCTTCCACATATGTAGGGGCAGAAAAAAGGGGCTACATTATGCCGCCGAGTGGCTCCCGTAGCAATGCGCGCCTGTCGCGCGGCCCGTAACAAAATCCCGCCAAAAAAAACTACGCGCCGCTGAAGCCCAATAAAACCGGGCCTTCCAGCGTAGTCAATTTTTTGGAGACAGCGCAGCATTGTCCGTAACCATCCGTAACACCGGTTCGTTTTGCCACTACATATTCAGTAATTCCCACTAAAAAGCGGCTCGATTTTGTCATTACCACTACATTTCGCCCAACCCGCGTAATAGACACAGTCTGCAACTGACAGCCGGCACCTGAGGCCGCTACAATTACCGACTTTGTCGCAACGCTTGGAGCTCAACCTTCCGTGCCCGTTCTGCGTCTACCGCTTCTCCCTGCCGCGGCAGGTAAACAGCACTGGGGCAACCTGCCCGGTGCCGCCCTGAGCCTGGCAATCGCCGAGGCCGCCAGCGCTGCCAAGCGCTTTACCCTGCTGCTGACCGCCGACAGCCAAAGTGCCGAACGGCTGGAACAGGAGCTGAGTTTCTTCGCCCCGGATTTGCCTGTCCTGCATTTCCCGGACTGGGAAACCCTGCCCTACGACCTGTTCTCGCCGCACCAGGACATCATCTCGCAGCGTATCGCCAGCCTGTATCGGTTGCCGGAGCTGACCCATGGCGTTCTGGTCGTGCCGATAACCACGGCCCTGCATCGTCTGGCGCCGACCAAATTCCTGCTCGGCAGCAGCCTGGTGCTGGACGTTGGTCAGAAGCTCGACGTCGAGCAAATGCGCACCCGACTCGAGGCCAGCGGCTATCGCTACGTCGATACGGTGTACGAGCACGGCGAATTTACCGTCCGCGGTTCGCTGATTGACCTGTTCCCGATGGGCAGCAAATTGCCTTTCCGGATCGACCTGTTCGACGACGAAATCGAGACCCTTCGGACCTTCGACCCCGACAACCAGCGCTCCATCGACAAGGTGGACACCGTACGGCTGCTGCCGGCGCGGGAGTTTCCGCTACAAAAGGATGCTGTCACGCGTTTCAAGGCGCGTTTCCGTGAGCGTTTCGATGTCGACTTTCGTCGCTGCCCGATCTTTCAGGATCTGAGCAGCGGGATTACCCCGGCCGGTATCGAGTACTACCTGCCGTTGTTCTTCGACGACACCTCAACCCTGTTTGACTATTTGCCCCAGGACACTCAGGTGTTTTCCCTGCCGGGCATCGAACAGGCCGCCGAAAACTTCTGGAACGACGTGCGCAACCGCTACGAAGAGCGCCGTGTCGATCCCTCTCGCCCATTGCTGCCACCGGACGAGCTGTTCCTGCCGGTGGAAGACTGCTTTGCGCGCCTGAAAAACTGGCCACGAGTCGTCGCCAGCCAGCAAGACATAGACACCGGTGTCGGCCGCGAGCGCTTCCCGGCCAAGCCATTGCCGAACCTGGCCATCGAAGCCAAAGCCAATCAGCCGTTGGCGGCGCTGGCCAGTTTCCTCGATGAGTTTCCCGGCCGCGTACTGTTTACCGCCGAATCTGCCGGTCGCCGTGAAGTCCTGCTGGAACTGCTTGAACGACTGAAGCTGCGCCCGAAAAACGTCGACAACTGGCCGGACTTTGTCGCCAGCAAACATCGCTTGGCGATCACTATCGCTCCGCTGGACGACGGTTTGGTGCTGGACGACCCGTCATTGGCGCTGATTGCCGAAAGCCCGCTGTTCGGTCAGCGCGTGATGCAGCGTCGCCGTCGGGAAAAACGCGCCGACGCCAACAACGATGCGGTGATCAAGAACCTCACCGAGCTGCGTGAAGGTGCGCCTGTGGTGCACATCGATCATGGCGTCGGCCGCTACCTGGGCCTTGCGACGCTGGAAATCGATAACCAGGCCGCCGAATTTCTCACCCTTGCCTACGCCGAGGGCGCCAAGCTCTACGTGCCGGTGGCCAACCTGCATTTGATCGCCCGTTACACCGGCAGCGACGATGCCCTGGCCCCACTGCACCGACTGGGCTCGGAAACCTGGCAAAAAGCCAAACGCAAAGCCGCCGAACAAGTACGCGACGTGGCTGCCGAACTGCTCGACATCTATGCCCGCCGCGCGGCTCGCGAAGGTTATGCGTTCGCCGACCCAAAAGCCGATTACGTCACCTTCAGCGCCGGCTTCCCGTTCGAAGAAACCATAGACCAGCAAACTACCATCGATGCGGTACGCGCCGATATGCTCGCGCCCAAACCGATGGATCGCCTGGTCTGCGGCGACGTCGGTTTCGGCAAGACCGAAGTGGCGATGCGGGCGGCGTTTATCGCCGTGCATGGTGGCCGCCAGGTCGCCATTCTGGTGCCGACCACCCTACTCGCTCAGCAGCACTACAACAGCTTCCGCGACCGCTTCGCCGACTGGCCAGTGAGCGTGGAAGTGATGAGCCGTTTCAAGTCGACCAAGGAAATCAACGCCGCGGTCGCCGACCTGGCCGAGGGCAAGATCGACATCGTCATTGGCACCCACAAGCTGCTGCAAGACGATGTGAAGATCAAAAACCTGGGGCTGGTGATCATCGACGAAGAACACCGCTTTGGTGTCCGTCAGAAAGAACAGCTCAAGGCGTTGCGCAGCGAAGTCGACATTCTCACCCTGACCGCCACGCCGATCCCGCGCACGCTGAACATGGCGGTTTCGGGCATGCGCGATCTGTCGATCATCGCCACACCGCCGGCCCGTCGTTTGTCCGTGCGCACGTTCGTCATGGAGCAGAACAAGAGCACGGTCAAAGAGGCCCTGCTCCGCGAGCTGCTGCGTGGTGGCCAGGTTTATTACCTGCACAACGATGTGAAGACCATCGAAAAATGCGCCGCCGACCTCGCCGAGCTGGTGCCGGAAGCACGGATCGGCATCGGCCACGGGCAGATGCGTGAACGTGAACTCGAACAAGTGATGAGCGACTTCTATCACAAACGTTTCAACGTCCTGATCGCCTCGACCATCATCGAGACCGGTATCGACGTGCCGAGCGCCAACACCATCATCATCGAGCGTGCTGACAAGTTCGGTCTGGCTCAATTGCATCAATTGCGCGGCCGGGTCGGTCGTAGTCACCACCAGGCCTATGCCTACCTGCTGACACCGTCACGCCAGGAAATCACCCCGGACGCGGAAAAGCGCCTGGAGGCCATCGCCAATACCCAGGACCTCGGCGCCGGCTTTGTGCTTGCCACCAACGACCTGGAAATTCGTGGTGCCGGCGAACTGCTCGGCGACGGTCAGAGCGGCCAGATTCAGGCCGTTGGCTTCACCCTGTATATGGAAATGCTCGAGCGCGCGGTAAAAGCCATTCGCAAGGGCGAGCAACCAAACCTCGACCAACCGCTGGGCGGTGGTCCGGAAATCAACCTGCGTCTGCCGGCGTTGATTCCTGAAGACTATCTACCCGACGTCCACGCACGACTGATTCTCTACAAGCGCATCGCGTCGGCCACCGACGAGGAAGGCCTGAAAGATCTGCAAGTGGAAATGATCGACCGCTTCGGCCTGCTGCCGGAACCGACCAAAAACCTGGTGCGCCTGACTTTGCTGAAATTGCAGGCTGAGCAGCTCGGCATCAAAAAGGTCGATGGCGGTCCACAAGGCGGTCGCATCGAGTTCGAGGCACAAACCCCGGTCGATCCACTGGTGTTGATCAAGCTGATCCAGGGCCAGCCCAACCGCTACAAATTCGAAGGCGCTACGATGTTCAAATTCATGGTGCCGATGGAGCGCCCTGAAGAGCGCTTCAATACAGTGGAGGCGCTGTTTGAGCGCCTCATTCCGAAAACTGCTTGAAGGACGCCGCATGCGCCTGTTTCGCTCACTGATCTTGCTTCTGACACTGGTCGCCGCACCCACGGCGTTTGCCGACAACCAGTATATGGTTGAAATGATCCTGGTCCGCCAGAACGCAGTACCCGCCATCGTCGGCCGCGCCGCGCCGGAAGACTGGGCAGCCGGCGCCCAACGCATCGCCGCGCAAGACGAACGCACACCAAGCCTCAACAGCGAAGCGGCCAAGCTCGCTGCAAGCAGCGATTACACGGTGCTGCTGCACAAAGCCTGGGAACAAAAGCTGGGTGATGAGCCGAGTAAAATCGCCGTCAGCGCAGGCAAGGAACAGTACGGCCAATTCCCGATCGAGGGCACGCTCAACCTGAAGCTGGGGCGCTTCACTGACGTCGACGCTGAGTTCTGGATCAATCAGATCGACAGTAACGGTTTGATCACTGGCAGCGAACAACTGAAGCAGGACAGCCACACCAAGAACGGCCAACTCAACTTTCTCGATAACGGACACTTGGGCCTGCTGATCAAGATCACGTCGCTTTCGGCGCCTGCTGTTCAGCAAGCTCCTCTTGAAATTCCGGACTGACTGAAGTCCCTATGCCCCCGACCCTGACCAAACCTCTGGCACCTTCCTGGGTCAGTCGATTCAAAGAACAAAGTCTGGAACGTGGCCGCCGCTACGCCCTGGAAAACCGCGTCAGAATTGTCCAGGCTGGCGACAGTACGATCACCGCCAGTTGCGAAGGCTCGGGTGGCAACGTTTACCGTCAGACCATTCGCTTGCGTGAGTCGGCCAAAGGCACCTTGCTGATCGTCGATGCCACCTGCTCTTGTCCGGTGCACAGCAACTGCAAACATTGTGCGGCGGTATTGCTACAGGTGCAGGAAACTCTCGCCTACCCGGCTGCCGCGAAAGATGCCGAGTTGCTGGAGAAGCTTCAGGCTGTTCTGGAAAACCGTAGCCCAGCCGCTTTGCCGCAACTGTTGGTGGATAACGTGCAACCGGTTCCGCGCCTGTGGCTGGCGAGCATCGAGTTCAGCGCCTTCGAACCGCGCAACGGCAAAATGCAACGCTACATCCAGCACCGCGCCGCCCTCTCTTTCAGCTATTTGGATGAATACGTCAGCGGGCAAAAGAATGCTGACATCCTGATTCGCCAAGAGCAGCAAACACTGCGGATCAAGCGCCATCCTGACATCGAGCAAGCCTACCGCGAACAGCTTCGAATCCTCGGCTTCAAAATCGCGACCCGGCAAAGCAAGGCGCTGCCGGAGAGCGCCGGCGAGCTGTTTGAGATGGTCAACGACAGCGCATGGCTGACCTTCACCCTGAATGAGCTGCCAAAGCTGCGCATCCAGGGCTGGGAACTGCAGATCGATGAAGACTTCGGCTTCGACCTGACGGCCGTCGATGACTGGTACGCCACCGTCGAAGAAGCACCCGAGCGGGACTGGTTCGACCTGGAATTGGGGATTATCGTCAATGGCGAACGGCTGAGCCTGCTGCCGATCCTGCTCAACCTGATGCGCTCGCACACCGAACTGCTCAACCCGGAACGGCTCGCCAAACGCCGTGACGATGAGCTAATCCTGGTGAACATACCCAACCGACCCAACTCCGAGCATGGCCCGTTGCAGGTTGCCCTGCCATTCGGACGGTTGAAGCCGGTGCTGGCAACCCTCGGCGAGTTCTATCTGCAAGAGCCCGGCACAACCACCCTGCGCTTGAGCAGCGCCGATGCGACGCGTCTCAACCCATTGGAAGATCTGCCGTTACTCTGGGAAGGTGGCGATCACATTCGCACCTTCGCTCAGCGTCTGCGGGATATCAAAGACTACACAACGACCGCACCTGAAGGCTTGAACGCTACGCTACGGCCTTATCAGCTGGAAGGTTTGAGCTGGATGCAGTCGCTACGGCAACTGGAAGTCGGCGGGATCCTCGCGGACGACATGGGCTTGGGCAAGACTCTGCAAACCCTGGCCCATGTGCTGAGCGAGAAGAACGCAGGACGCCTGGACCGACCGTGCATGGTGGTGATGCCCACCAGCCTGATCCCCAACTGGCTTGATGAGGCGGCGCACTTCACGCCGCAACTCAAGGTGCTGGCGCTGTATGGTGCCGGGCGCAAAAAGCATTTCGACGAGTTGACGGATTACGACCTGATCCTGACCACCTATGCGCTACTGCCCAAGGATGTCGAGCGTCTCGCCGCCCTGCCACTGCACGTTCTGGTCCTCGATGAAGCGCAATACATCAAGAACCCCAACAGCAAGGCTGCCCACGCCGCGCGGGAGCTCAATGCCCGGCAACGCCTGTGCTTGAGCGGAACGCCACTGGAAAATCATTTGGGCGAGCTGTGGTCGCTGTTTCACTTCCTGTTGCCCGGCTGGCTCGGTGACGTGAAGACCTTCAATCGCGACTACCGTGTGCCGATCGAAAAGCGCGCCAGCGAAGTACGACTGCAGCACCTCAATGGACGGATCAAACCCTTCCTGTTGCGCCGGACCAAAGAACAGGTCGCCACCGAATTACCGCCGAAAACCGAGATCATTCACTGGGTCGAACTCAACGAGGCGCAGCGTGACGTTTATGAAACCATGCGCCTGGCCATGGACAAGAAAGTCCGCGACGAGATTACCCGCAAAGGCGTTGCCCGCAGCCAGATCATCATCCTTGAGGCGCTGCTGAAGCTGCGTCAGGTCTGCTGTGATTTGCGACTGGTCAATGACGCTCCACCGGCGCGCGGCAGTTCGTCCGGCAAACTCGACAGTCTGATGGAAATGCTTGAGGAGCTTTTTGAAGAAGGACGGAGAATTCTGCTGTTCTCACAGTTCACCTCGATGCTGGCCCTGATCGAAATGGAGCTGAAACGCCGCGGCGTCGCCTATGCGCTGCTGACCGGGCAAACCCGGGATCGACGCACGCCGGTAAAAGAATTCCAGAGTGGCAAACTGCAAATCTTCCTGATCAGCTTGAAAGCCGGTGGCGTGGGCTTGAACCTGACCGAGGCCGACACGGTCATCCACTACGATCCGTGGTGGAATCCGGCCACCGAAAACCAGGCCACCGACCGTGCGTATCGCATCGGTCAGGAGAAGCCGGTATTCGTCTACAAGATGATTGCTCGCGGAACCGTCGAAGAGAAGATTCAGCATCTACAAAAGGAAAAGTCCGACTTGGCGGCGGGCGTGCTGGATGGACGCAAGACTGGGGACTGGAAATTGCAGAGCGAGGATATCGAAGCGCTGTTTGCGCCGCTGCCCAATAAACTGGAAAGATAGCGGCGCCTGACACAGCGCAATCGCGAGCAATCGAGCGTCGACCGGCTGCTCCCACACTGGATCTTCAGCGAGCGCAGAATTTGTGCACGACTTCAATCTAATGTGGGAGCGAGCCTGCTCGCGATGGGCGCGCCGCGGTCTGGCAGGTACAACTCAGCCCGCCAACACCCGCGCCAAGGTCGACTTAACCTTGCCCATCCCGTCATGCAGCGCCTGCTCGATCTCGGCCATGGTGATCACCGCGGTGGACTTGCCCGCCGCCGGGTTCACCACCAATGCCAGACAGGCGTACGCCAGATCCAGCTCACGAGCCAAGGCCGCTTCCGGCATGCCGGTCATGCCGACGATATCGCAACCATCACGCTCCAGACGGGCGATCTCGGCCACGGTTTCCAGCCGCGGTCCTTGGGTGCAGGCATACACGCCGTGGCTGCTGTAGGCGCAACCCTCAGCGGCCAGCGCGGCAATCAGTTGCTCACGCAGTGGTTCGCTATAGGGGTAGCTGAAGTCGATGTGAGTGACCTGCTCCAGATCATCGGCAAAGTAGGTGTGCTCACGACCGCTGGTGTAGTCGATCAACTGATGAGGCACACAGAAATGCCCGGTGCCCATCGCCGCATGAATCCCGCCCACGGCGTTAACCGCCAGAATCGCCTCGGCCCCGGCTTGCTTCAGCGCCCAGAGGTTGGCGCGGTAGTTCACCTGATGCGGTGGGAAACGGTGGGGATGGCCGTGGCGCGCCAGAAACAGCACTTCACGCCCGGCGTATTCACCGAACTGGATCTCGGCCGAAGGCGTCCCGTATGGCGTATCCAGTGGCAACGATTGGCGAATGCTCAAGCCTTCGAGCTGAGTGAGACCAGTGCCACCGATAATCGCGTAAACCGTCATTGCAAAAATCCTTAATCAATCAGTTGGGCGTCTTTGAGCGCGCCAAGGGCCGCCAGCCAGCGTGGGTCCTGGCGGTATTCGGTACTCGCAAAGGCTTTGCCACGCATCTGCGCAATACGTGCCGATGGCTTGACCTTCAAGCGCTGGGCGGCACTCAATGCCAGCTCGGCAGCCGCACGATCGTTACACACCAGCCCCATGTCGCAGCCGGCCGACAGCGCCGCCTCGATTCGACTCGCGGCATCGCCGACCACGTGAGCGCCGGCCATGGACAGGTCATCGCTAAAGATGACGCCATCAAATTGCAATTCGCCACGCAGGATGTCCTGCAACCAGCGGCGAGAAAAGCCTGCTGGCTGTGAATCGACTTGAGGGTAGATGACGTGGGCAGGCATAACAGCCGCCAGCTGCTTGCTCAAACGGGCAAACGGCACCAGGTCATTGGCGCGAATGTCTTCAAGGCTACGCTCGTCGGTCGGGATCGCCACATGGGAGTCAGCTTCCGCCCAGCCATGACCGGGAAAGTGCTTGCCGGTGGCGGCCATACCGGCGCTGTTCATGCCACGAATGAATGCACCCGCCAGCAAAGCGGCGCGCTCAGGGTCGCCTTCAAATGAACGACTGCCGACAACGGCGCTGCGCTGATAGTCCAGATCCAGCACCGGGGCAAAGCTCAAGTCGAGGCCAACGGCCAGCACTTCGGTTGCCATAATCCAGCCGCACTGCTCGGCAAGGTATTCGGCATTGGGGTTATCGGCAATTGCCCGCATTGCCGGCAAACGCACAAAACCCTGGCGCAGCCGTTGTACCCGTCCGCCCTCCTGGTCTACTGCCAGCAGCAAGTCCGGACGCACGGCACGGATCGACGCGCTCAGCTCACGAACCTGGCGCGGATGCTCGATATTGCGTGCAAAAATGATCAGGCCACCCACTTCGGGCTGACGCAACAATTGGCGATCTTCAGCCGTCAGCCAGGTACCGGCGACGTCCACCATCAAGGAGCCTTGCAGGCCAGATGTCATAGAAATTCCTTAATAACGGGATGCGCGCACAGCACATCAACGATGCGTCCGGATCGGCGCAGACGCACGACCCGATCGCCATCGGCAAAGCCCGGCAAAAGAGTGTCGGCGAAAGGGATAGGGAGCGGATTTAAAACTGGAGTCAGCATGGGCGGCTAGCTTAGCGGATGTCAGCAGCCGCGCCCACCCGTGCGCCGTTAAACCTTGGCGGCCGAAGGCGTCGATTTACTGCGCGGTCTTAGCTGAGCACTGGCCATGCCAGCATCGGTGACGCCAGTTTCGGCACGCATCCCAGCCGCCAGGAACGGCACCATCAAGCGCATGACCTGCTCAATCGAGGTATTGACCCCGAAATCGGTCTCGGCAATCGCCCGCAGGGCTTTGATACCCGACATGCTGAACGCCGCCGCACCCAACATGAAGTGCACGCGCCAGAACAGCTCGATAGGCGGAATGCGCGGTGCAGCATCGTTCACCAGCATCATGTAGCGGCGAAACACCTTGCCGTACATGTCTTCCAGATAGCGACGCAAGTGCCCTTGGCTCTGACTGAAGGCCAGACCCAGCAAACGCATGAAAATAGAGAGATCGTTGCCACTGCGTGGCTGTACCACGAGCGCCTGCTCGACGAGAATTTCCAGCAGCTCTTCCAGGCTCGGCTTGTTGTCCGGCTTGGCCTGCCGCCGCTCAAGCTCGCGATCGAGGCTGATGCAGAAGGGACCGAGAAAACGCGAAAAAACCGCCTGAATCAGCGCTTTTTTCGAACCGAAATGATAGTTCACCGCCGCCAGATTAACCCCGGCCTTGCTGGTGATCAGCCGTAATGAGGTTTCGGCAAACCCTTTTTCCGCGAACAACTGCTCGGCAGCATCAAGAATACGTTCAACGGTTTCCGACTGGGCCATGACTACTCCGCCTGACAAACACTTGTTTGAAACATACGTTTCAGACCATGCCTTGTCAAGTCTGCCTGTCCGTATTCCGGCCGGTCAGTCACCTATTAAATCACACAAGTCTGACTGTGTAGTCAGTCCTGCGGCTCAAGGCACGATTGCCAGCAATTCGACCGTCCAGCGGACTGAATAAAAAGGAGGATTGCCAAGAATGATCCACTGTATATAATCCCAGTCACTGTATAAAAAGACAGAGCGATCGAAATGCTAAAACTGACGCCACGCCAAGCTGAGATTCTGGCTTTTATCAAACGATGCCTCGAAGACAACGGCTACCCGCCGACCCGCGCGGAAATCGCTCAGGAACTGGGTTTCAAATCACCCAACGCCGCCGAAGAACACCTCAAGGCGCTGGCCCGCAAGGGTGCAATCGAGATGACGCCAGGCGCTTCGCGGGGGATTCGCATTCCCGGCTTCGAAGCCAAGGGGGCCGATGACGCTTCCCTGCCGATCATCGGCCGGGTTGCCGCCGGCGCACCGATTCTCGCTCAACAGCACATCGAAGAATCCTGCCACATCAATCCTGCCTTCTTCCATCCTCGCGCCGACTATTTGCTGCGCGTACACGGCATGAGCATGAAAGACGTCGGTATTTTCGACGGCGATCTGCTCGCCGTGCATACCACTCGTGAAGCTCGCAATGGCCAGATCGTGGTCGCCCGGATCGGCGATGAAGTCACCGTGAAGCGCTTCAAGCGTGAAGGCAGCAAAGTCTGGCTGATCGCCGAAAACCCCGAGTTCGCCCCCATCGAAGTAAACCTGAAAGATCAGGATCTGGTGATCGAAGGCTTGAGTGTCGGCGTCATTCGCCGCTAAAGGAGGCTTTATGCAGTTCCCACACACACCACAGCATGCACAACTGTCACTGTTCGAGGCATTTATGGCCCAGCCACTCGCCCCGATCCTTAAAGATGTGGTCGAGTCGCCCTGGAGCGCCGAGCCCGAAGCTTTCAGTGAACTGTCGTTACGCGGTGCGGCCGGGAACTGCCTGAACCTGCTGGCCCCTATTCTCAGAGAACTGAGCCAGGACCAGGACGCTCGCTGGTTGACCCTGATTGCCCCGCCATCGAGCCTGACCCAGGCTTGGCTACGGGACGCCGGATTGAACCGCGAACGGATTTTACTGCTGCAACCGCGAGGCACCCAAAGCGCTCAACAACTGACGTGCGAGGCATTGCGCCTGGGCCGTAGCCACACTGTTGTCAGCTGGCTTAATCCTCTGACCCCAACCGCACGGGCACAGTTGATCAGCGCGGCCCGTACAGGGGATGCGCAAAGCCTGAACATTCGCTTGGGTTGATCAACAGGACTGTAACGAGACTTGAATAGCATGGGGCTTCTCGGGAATAGAGAAGCCGATTTGAAGCGACAAATTATACTCAGGAAACCGACAAACGGACTCAGTGAAGAATCCGTGGACCGTCTTCTTTCTCAAATTCGCCTTCAACCAGACGTCCAGCCATCTGCACACCAACGCTCAACATGGCCTTGGCGACTTCAACGTGCTGACCTTGCAGAAACACTTTGGCATCTTCGGAAAAGTTCAAAGTAACCAGAGAACCCTCGTCCTCAGCCCTGCGCAGCTCAATACGGCCGTCAGGCAACTCAACAATTTCTAGAAAGGACGTTGGCATAAAGGTCTGTTCTCCACGAAAGGCCGACATTGTAGCAGCTGTCGAGCCTGCGAGGCTGCGTTCGGCTGCGCAGCAGTCGCAAAATCATGCGCTGCGGTGTTTCAGGTATATCCCGGATGTAAGATTTACGATTGCTGCGTCTGATCGCAGCCCGAACCGAACGCAGCCTCGCAGGCTCGTCAGCTGCTACGGATCGCTTCAGCTTTCGTTAAGCCCATCCCGAAACCGAATCGCCAGCTCTTTCAGGTTCTGACGCCAGCTTTCCAATTCCTCCCGACTCAACTCTGGCTCCACTTCCTCATCGAGGTTGACCGCAACGATCAATGGCTGCGTCACATCGCCCTTGGGCTTATGCGGCGCTCGTGGCGGCTGAAACAGCGCGGCATAAGCCGCCAGCAGCTTCGCCAGCCATGTTTCAGGGTTTTGTGCCAGCTCCACCAACTCGGCCAGCTCGGGAATGGCAATGGTTTCCAGCACCTCACGAGTCAGCAGCATTTCCGCTCGCGGTGCATTGGCCTGAGGCAGGCGGTAGAAACCGGCTATCTCATGACACAACCCAAGCAACGCACCGTACAGGTGAAACAGAACCGATTCACGCCCGGCCTGAACAAGCGCCTGGGAATTAATCGCCCGCCCCTCTTCGGATCTGGCCAGCGCTTCCAATGAAAGACCGGCAAAATAAATTTTCTGGTTGGTGCGGGTATAGAGTTCGTGGGCCATGACGGCAGCCTCCACAATGAAATAATTGCTTCACGCAGGTCGGACAGTGTCGTGGATCACCTCCGCTTCCCGCAAGCCCAAAACAAAAAGGCCGTATGAAAACCCGAGGGTTCACATGCGGCCTTTTCAGTACAGCGCCTTTTAAGACTTGGCTGATGGACGCTTGTCTTCAACCGTCCACTTGCCACCGTCGTAATACGCCTTCCAGCCAGTCGGCTTACCGTCGACTTCTGTCTGGACGTATTGCTCTTTGGTCTTGCGGCTGTAACGGATCACTGACGGGAGGCCATCCGGGTCCTTCTTCGGCGCTTCGCAGAGGAAGTGATACTTCGGATCGATCTCGTCCTTGTGCGGCACGATCTCGATGACCAGCGGAGCACGGGTCTCGCGGTTTTTTGGGAACTGGCTCGCCGCCAGGAACAGACCGGAAGCACCGTCACGCAGGATGTAAGTGTCGTTGACCTTCTCGCACTTGAGTTCCGGCATTTTCACCGGATCCATCTTCGGCGGCGCCGCGTCACCGCTTTTCAGCAGTTTGCGGGTATTTTTGCAGGTCGCGTTGGTGCAACCGAAGAACTTGCCGAAACGGCCGGTCTTGAGCTGCATCTCACTGCCACACTTGTCGCATTCCAGGCTCGGACCTTCATAACCCTTGATGCGGTAGCTGCCCTCTTCGATCTCGAAACCTGCGCAATCTGGATTGTTACCGCAGATATGCAGTTTACGTTTCTCATCGAGCAGGTAAGCGTCCATCGCCGTGCTGCAGATCGGACAGCGATGCTTGCCACGCAGTACCAGCGATTCCGACTCACCCTCGTCGTCTGCAGCGATTTCATCACCCGGCACCAGATTGACGGTCGCCTTGCAGCGCTCTTTCGGCGGCAGGCTGTAACCCGAGCAACCAAGGAACACGCCCGTCGAGGCGGTACGAATCTGCATCGGCCGGCTGCACAGGACACACGGGATGTCGGTCATTACCGGTTCGTTGGCACGCATGCCATTTTCCGCGCCTTCAGCCACTTCGAGTTTCTTCTTGAAGTCGCCGTAGAACTCGTCAAGCACGTTTTTCCAGTCGCGTTCGCCCTGGGCGACGTCATCGAGGTTCTCTTCCATACCGGCGGTGAAGCCATAGTCCATCAGGTTGGAGAAGCTCTCGGACAGTCGTTCGGTAACGATATCGCCCATCTTTTCGGAGTAGAAACGACGGTTATGCAGTGCTACGTAGCCACGGTCCTGGATCGTCGAAATGATCGCCGCATAAGTCGAAGGACGACCGATACCGCGTTTTTCCATTTCCTTGACCAGGCTCGCTTCGGAGTAACGCGCAGGCGGCTTGGTGAAGTGCTGGCTTGGGTCGAGCTTGATCAGCTTCAGCACGTCGCCCTGGGCCATGTCCGGCAACACATCGTCGTCGCCTGGCTTGGTCATTTGCGGCATGACGCGGGTGTAGCCGTCGAACTTGAGGATGCGGCCTTTGGCACGCAGCTCGAAGGTCCCAGCGGCGACGCTGACGGTGGTCGACAGGTATTGCGCCGGCAGCATCTGGCAAGCGACGAATTGGCGCCAGATCAGCTCGTAGAGACGCTCAGCGTCGCGCTCCATACCCACCAGCTTGCTTGGGTCGGTATTGACGTCGGAAGGACGAATCGCTTCGTGAGCCTCTTGCGCGCCTTCTTTGCTGCTGTAGACATTCGGCGCGGCCGGCAGGTATTTGCTACCGAATTCGCCTTCAATATAAGTGCGCGCCATTTCTACGGCATCGGCCGAGAGATTGGTCGAATCGGTACGCATATAAGTGATGTAGCCCGCTTCGTACAAACGCTGAGCCATCATCATGGTTTTCTTCACACCAAAGCCCAGACGGTTGCTGCCGGCCTGTTGCAAGGTGGAAGTAATGAACGGTGCCGACGGTTTGCTGCTGGTCGGTTTGTCTTCACGCTTGGCGATGGTGTAACTGGAAGCCTTGAGCTTTTCCAGTGCGGCCATGGCGTGGGTTTCGTTGAGCGGCTTGAAGGCTTCGCCGTTTTCACGGGCCACTTCAAAACGCACGTTGGCGCCCTTGGCGGTACCGAGGTCCGCATGGACTTCCCAGTACTCTTCCGGGTTGAACGCGCGAATTTCACGCTCACGCTCGACGACCAGTTTCACCGCAACCGATTGCACACGACCGGCGGACAAACCACGGGCGATCTTCTGCCACAACAGTGGCGAGACCATGTAACCCACCACGCGGTCGAGGAAACGACGTGCCTGTTGGGCGTTGACCCGATCAATGTCCAGCTCGCCTGGCTTGGAGAAGGCTTCCTGAATCGCCTTCTTGGTGATTTCGTTGAACACCACGCGCTTGTAGCGGCTGTCATCACCACCAATGGCTTCGCGCAGGTGCCAGGCAATGGCTTCCCCCTCGCGATCCAAGTCGGTTGCGAGATAGATGGTGTCAGCATCTTTGGCGAGCCGGCGCAGCTCTTCGATGACCTTTTCCTTGCCCGGGAGAATCTCGTACTTGGCTTTCCAGCCATGATCGGGATCGACACCCATGCGCGAGACCAGCTGCTTGCGCGCTTTCTCTTTCGGAGAGAGCGCGGGAGCTTCACCTGCGGCGGCCTTGCCACGCTTGGCAGCAGGTTCTTTGCTGGCGCTAGCCGAACCGCTGGTGGGCAGGTCTCGGATATGGCCGATACTCGACTTCACCACGTATTGGTTGCCCAGATACTTGTTGATGGTCTTGGCCTTAGCCGGGGATTCCACAATGACCAGCGATTTGCCCATGGATCAGAAAATTCCTGAATTCTAGAAGTGAAAGGCGGTTGGCGCCTGACGCGGCACCGCTATATATAGTGGCAACAAGGTGAGGTCAAGCGCAGGGTTCTGCGCGCACTCACCTTATGGCTACGGAAAAATGCTTGGTTCGGCTTGCACCAAAGCAAAGCGTGGCACCTGTTCGCCGTCAACTTCGACCGACTCCAGGAACATACTCAAGGGACGCACCCAAAAGCCGTAATCGCCATACAGCGCTTGGTAGAACACCACTTCTTCTTCGGTTTCGGAATGCCGCGCGACTGCAAAAACGCGATATTGCGGCCCCTTGTAATGCTCATAGAGCCCGGGTTGTAAATTCATGTTCTGGCCCTCCTGCACATAAAAAAAATAAATCTTCAGAAAAACAAAAACCGGGGCACAAGGCCCCGGCTTCCATCGACGAAACGCTTAAACGCGTTCGAAGACGGTGGCAATGCCCTGGCCGAGACCAATGCACATGGTGGACACACCGAAGGTGCCGCCATTTTGCTTCATCACATTGAGCAAGGTGCCGGAGATACGCGCACCGGAGCAACCGAATGGATGGCCCAGAGCAATCGCGCCGCCGTGCAGGTTAACCTTCTCGTTCATCTTGTCGAGCACTTTCAAATCTTTCAGCACCGGCAGAGCCTGTGCAGCGAAAGCTTCGTTGAGTTCGAAGAAGTCGATATCAGCAATACCCAGGCCCGCGCGCTTCAGTGCTTTTTGTGTTGCCGGTACTGGACCATAGCCCATGATCGCCGGGTCCACACCTGCCACTGCCATCGAGCGGATGACCGCCATTGGCTGGATGCCCAGGTCCTGAGCACGCTGCGCCGACATCACGATCATGCACGAAGCACCATCGGTGATCTGCGAGGAAGTACCCGCTGTTACGGTGCCGCCCTTAGGGTTGAACGCTGGCTTCAATGCCGCCAGGCTTTCCAGGGTAGTTTCCGGACGGATGGTTTCATCGTAATCGAACAGTTTCAGGAAACCGTTCTCGTCGTAGCCCTGCATCGGGATGATTTCGTCTTTGAACTTACCTTCCAGGGTCGCTTTGTGGGCGAGCTGGTGGGAGCGCACGCCAAAGGCATCCTGCGCTTCACGGGTAATGCCGTGCATTTTGCCGAGCATTTCCGCGGTCAGACCCATCATGCCCGAGGCTTTCGCCGCGTACAGAGACATGTGCGGGTTCGGATCGACACCGTGCATCATGCTCACGTGACCCATATGCTCGACGCCGCCCACCACGAAAACGTCACCGTTGCCGGTCATGATCGCTTGGGCTGCGGTGTGCAGTGCGCTCATCGACGAGCCACACAGACGGCTGACGGTCTGGCCGGCAGCGGTGTGCGGGATCTGCGTCATCAGGGACGCCATGCGGGCAATGTTCCAGCCCTGCTCCAGGGTCTGGTTGACGCAGCCCCAGATCACATCTTCGACTTCGGCTGGATCGACTTTGACGTTGCGTTCCAGCAGTTTGCTGATCAGGTGCGCCGACATGTCTTCAGCGCGGGTGTTGCGGTGCATGCCGCCCTTGGAGCGGCCCATCGGGGTGCGACCGAAGTCGACAATCACGACGTCTCTTGGATTCAAGCTCATAAATATTCTCGCTCTAGTCGTTTGGGCGCTTAACCGAAGAAGCTCTGGCCGTTTTGGGCCATTTCACGCAGCTTCGCGGTCGGGTGGTACAGGGCGCCCAAATCAGCGTACTGGTCAGCCAGGGCAACGAATTCTGCAACACCGATGGAATCGATGTAACGCAGCGCACCGCCACGGAATGGAGGGAAACCAATACCGTAGACCAGACCCATGTCGGCTTCGGCAGCGGTTTCGACGATGCCGTCTTCCAGGCAACGCACGGTTTCCAGGCACAGCGGGATCATCATCCAGTTGATGATGTCTTCGTCAGTCACTTCACGCTGCTCGAAAACGATAGGCTTGAGCACTTCCAGCACCGACGGGTCGGCGACTTTCTTCTGCTTGCCGCGCTTGTCGGTCTCGTAGGCGTAGAAGCCCTTGCCGTTCTTCTGCCCCAGGCGCTTGGCTTCGTAAAGCACGTCAACGGCCGAACGACGGTCGTCTTTCATGCGGTCCGGAAAGCCTTCAGCCATCACGTCACGACCGTGGTGGCCAGTGTCGATGCCGACCACGTCCATCAGGTACGCAGGACCCATCGGCCAGCCGAATTTCTCCATGATCTTGTCGATACGGACGAAGTCCACACCGGCGCTGACCAGCTTGGCGAAACCGCCGAAGTACGGGAACAGAACGCGGTTGACCAGGAAGCCCGGGCAGTCATTGACGACGATCGGGTTCTTGCCCATTTTCTTGGCATAGGCAACAGTAGTGGCAACCGCCAGCTCGCTGGACTTCTCGCCACGAATCACTTCCACCAACGGCATCATGTGCACCGGGTTGAAGAAGTGCATGCCGACGAAGTTTTCCGGACGCTTGAGGGCCTTGGCCAACAGGCTGATGGAAATAGTCGAGGTGTTCGACGCGAGGATGGTGTCCTCTTTGACCTTGTCTTCGACTTCAGCCAGAACAGCTTGCTTGACCTTAGGGTTCTCGACGACCGCTTCGACGACCAGGTCGACGTGGCCGAAATCACCGTAGGACAGGGTCGGACGAATGCCGTTAAGCACTTCAGCCATTTTCGCTGCGGTCATGCGACCTTTATCAACGCGACTCACCAGCAGCTTGGCGGCTTCCGCCAGACCTTGCTCGATACCGTGCTCGTTGATGTCCTTCATCAGGATCGGCGTGCCTTTGGAAGCCGACTGATAAGCGATACCACCGCCCATGATGCCAGCGCCGAGTACGGCAGCCTGCTTCACGTCTTTAGCGATTTCGTCGTAGGCCTTGGCCTTTTTCTTCAGCTCCTGATCGTTCAGGAACAGACCGATCAAGCTCTGCGCAGCAGAAGTCTTGGCCAGTTTCACGAAGCCGGCAGCTTCGATTTCCAGTGCCTTGTCGCGACCGAAGTTCGCGGCTTTCTGGATGGTCTTGATCGCTTCAACCGGCGCCGGGTAGTTCGGGCCCGCTTGACCGGCCACGAAACCTTTAGCGGTTTCGAACGACATCATTTGTTCGATCGCGTTGAGCTTGAGCTTTTCCAGCTTCGGCTGACGCTTGGCCTTGTGATCGAACTCGCCGGAAATGGCACACTTGAGCAGTTCCAGTGCCGCTTCTTGCAGCTTCTCTGGAACAACCACAGCGTCGACTGCGCCTACCTTCAGCGCGTCGTCGGCACGGTTTTCCTTACCTGCGGCGATCCATTCGATGGCGTTGTCGGCACCGATGATCCGTGGAAGACGCACCGTACCGCCGAAGCCTGGGTAGATGCCCAGTTTGACTTCCGGCAGGCCGATTTTGGCCGTAGTGGCCATGACGCGGTAGTCCGCTGCCAGGCACATTTCCAGACCGCCGCCCAAGGCGATGCCGTTGATCGCGGCTACGGTCGGAACATTCAGGTCTTCGAAATCGCTGAAAATTTTGTTGGCTTCGAGGTTGCCTGCAACAAGCTCTGCATCAGGCAGCTTGAAGTTCTCGACGAATTCGGTGATGTCGGCACCGACGATGAACACGTCCTTGCCACTGCTGACGATCACACCCTTGACCGAAGCATCTGCCTTGATGGTGTCTACGGCCTGACGCAGTTCGTTCAGGGTTAGACGGTTGAACTTGTTGACGGACTCACCCTTGAGGTCGAATTTCAATTCGACGATGCCACTTTCAAGAGCCTTAACCGTGATGGCTTTACCTTCGTAAATCATCAACTGATCTCCACGATATGGAAGCTGAACAGTACACGTCGGACGCTAACTTCTGGCTCGGCACTGACGTCTCCGTCGATGCTACGCCAATCCGCCAGGCACACCCGCCAACGCGATAGTCGGGATTCTGTAGGAGCGATCTGTAATACAAACGCTCAATTCATACGCCCGTTTGATTTGGGTACGCCACCTTCACGGAATTTCAGGCAATTGTCAATCGCCCAAAATACTGGTTGAAACGCGACTTTGCGGTCACTTCAGCGCCGGGAAGATCATCAACACGCCAACGCATGCCCAGTCATTCATAGGGTCAATAATTAGAAAAGTCGCCCTAACCCGCATTGCTCTTGGCTTTCTCGGGCTAAGCTTGCGAGGACCGCAAAAAAATATGAACACCTTGAGCGAATGCCAAGGGTAAGATCAGCGCCACGAAACATATGCCGTTGCGATTTACCGAATTACCGGCCTGCCTGGCCAACTCCAGCCCGATGATGATGTCGGGCTTTTTATTGCCTGCGATACCCGCCAATCACACAAATCCCCTACGACGGGGATCGTGTTTTAGGCCAGAGCTTTGAGCACTGCTGCAATCTCCTGCAAAACACTCGCGTCGCCCTTTTCGCCCCAATACAACGCGATCATTTGCTTATCTGCTTCGATCTTGAAGACGTTGGCTGGTAATTTGTTGAAATGCTCCAGCAACACCTCATCCTCACACACTTCCCGCCATTGATTGAGCCAAACGCCCGACGCTGTCTGCCAGTAGATCCAGCACGCTGCTTTAGCGCTGCGTCGTGGCCGATGGTATTGGGCGCAAGGGCTTGGCGGTTCTTGCTCCAGCCAGTGCGGCCACTCCTGAGGCGCCAGCTGCATGGCCAAGCCAATACGACGCGCTTCCATGCGCAGGGCCATCCGCCCGCTCTGATTGCGCGAAGGTCGCAACCAGGCCAAAGGGCTTAAAACCAGCGCAAGGATTGACACCACTATCCAGACCGTCATATGTGTACTCCCGATTCTTGAGGAGCGGATTGCGCCCCACTGAAACCAATCCGCTTGAAACCAGCCATACTTACCGTTATCGCAATCCTCCGGAGTGCCTTCCATGCCCTATGAACACATCCTGGTCGCTGTTGACCTCACTGAAGAATGCGACCCTGTCATCAAGCGCGCTCGTGAACTGTCCGTCAGCAATGGCGCCAAACTCTCACTGGTCCATATTGTCGAGCCTATGGCCATGGCTTTCGGCGGCGACGTCCCCATGGACCTTTCGCAATTGCAGCAACAACAGTTCGACCAGGCCAAAGAGCGGCTCGACCGGTTGATCCTGAAATACCCGGAGGCCACCAAAGCCAACTGTCACCTGACCTACGGCCAACCGCGCCAAGAGATCCATCATCTGGCCAAGGAACAGGAATGCGACCTGATCGTTGTCGGCAGCCACGGCCGACATGGCTTGGCGCTACTGCTCGGCTCCACCGCCAATGATGTGTTGCACGGCGCGCCTTGCGATGTGCTAGCGGTTCGACTGGTCAAGAGCTGATTCCGAAACCGCAGATATTTAATGTGGGAGCGAGATTGCTCGCGATTGCATCACCTCGGCATTACAGACCGACCGAGTTGCTTGCATCGCGAGCAAGCTCGCTCCCACAGATTTGGTTTTTGCAAAAAGCCCGGCGCTCACATCCGTGAGGCCGGGCTTTTTTTACGCTGCTAGCCGATCAATCAGGCATCCAGCTCGGCCCAACGCTCGACCAACACTTCGAGTTCAGCCTGCAATTGCTCCAATTGAGCGATTACCGCCGCTGTCTGCGTGGCAGGACGCTGATAGAAGCTCGCATCAGCCATTTCGACCTCAACAGCAGCAATCTTCTGCTCTTTCGCTTCAATATCGCCTGGCAAGGCTTCCAGTTCGCGCTGGAGCTTGTAGCTAAGCTTTTTCTTGGCTGCCGGAGCTTCCTGTGCGGGAGCGGCTGCAGCAGATGGCGTGACAACAGCGGAGTTCAGCTCGGCTTTGCCGGACTTGTTCTCGGTCACGCCCAACAGACGCGGCGAACCGCCCTGACGCAGCCAGTCCTGATAACCACCGACGTATTCACGAACCTTGCCTTCACCTTCGAAGACCAGGGTGCTGGTGACCACGTTGTCGAGGAATGCCCGGTCGTGGCTGACCATCAACACAGTGCCGTTGAAGGTCAGCAAGACCTCTTCCAGCAACTCGAGGGTTTCTACGTCGAGGTCGTTGGTCGGTTCGTCGAGTACCAGCAGGTTCGCTGGTTTGCTGAACAGTTTGGCCAGCAACAGGCGAGCACGCTCACCACCGGACAGCGCCTTGACCGGCGTGCGGGCACGCTGCGGGCTGAACAGGAAGTCGCCGAGGTAGCTCAGCACGTGACGGCTCTGACCATCGATATCGATGAAGTCGCGACCTTCGGCCACGTTGTCGATCACGGTCTTTTCCAAATCCAACTGATGGCGCAATTGGTCGAAGTAGGCCACGTCGATGCGTGTCCCCTCTTCCACTGTGCCGCTGGTTGGCTGCAAACCGTTGAGCATCAGCTTCAACAGCGTGGTCTTGCCTGTACCGTTGGCGCCCAGCAGACCGATACGGTCGCCACGCTGAAGGACCATGGAGAAGTCCTTGATCAGGAACGGGCCGCCCGGGTGAGCAAAGCTCACGTTCTCGAGAACCATCACCTGTTTGCCGGACTTGTCGGCGGTATCCAGCTGAATATTGGCTTTGCCGGTGCGCTCACGGCGCTCGCTACGTTCTACACGCAGGGCTTTCAACGCGCGGACGCGGCCTTCGTTACGGGTGCGGCGGGCCTTGATGCCCTGACGAATCCATACTTCTTCCTGGGCCAGGCGCTTGTCGAACAAGTTGTTGGCGGTCTCTTCGGCGGCCAGGGTGGCCTCCTTGTGGACCAGGAAGCTGGCGTAATCGCCGTTCCAGTCGATCAGGCCGCCACGGTCCAGTTCGAGAATCCGGGTCGCCAGGTTTTGCAGGAAAGAACGGTCGTGCGTGATGAACAGTACGGCGCCCTGGAAATCCTTCAGAGCCTCTTCGAGCCAGGCAATTGCACCGATGTCCAGATGGTTGGTCGGTTCGTCGAGCAGCAGCAGATCCGGTTCGGACACCAGTGCCTGAGCCAGCAGGACGCGACGACGCCAGCCGCCGGACAATTCGGCGAGGGTCTTGTCGGCCGGCAGTTGCAGACGGCTCAAGGTGCTGTCTACCAATTGCTGCAAGCGCCAGCCGTCACGGGCTTCGAGGTCATGCTGGACGTGCATCAGCTTGTCCAGATCAGCGTCGGTGACGATGTTCTGGCTCAGGTGGTGATACTGCGCGAGCAGCTCGCCGACGCCGTCCAGGCCCTCGGCCACCACGTCGAACACGGTCCGCTCGTCGGCCAGAGGCAATTCTTGCGGTAATTCGCCGATTTTGAGCCCTGGCGCGCGCCAGACGGAGCCCTCATCGGGCTTCTGGTCACCTTTGACCAGCTTCATCATGCTGGATTTGCCAGTGCCGTTGCGGCCGATGATGCACACCCGCTCACCACGGGCGATCTGCCAGGACACCTTGTCCAACAACGGCATAGCGCCGAAAGCAAGGGACACATCGCTGAATTTGAGCAGGGTCATGAGCTTCTCCAAAAACCGGGCGCGTATTCTACCTGACTTGAGACCTTAGGCGGCCGGCAATTTCACCTTCACAGCACCCCGAACAACATTTATCCAGAACTTGTACCGACAGGCCGGCAAAGCTTTCGCCGGCTACTGGCAAAAGGCTAAGCTACGGATAATCAGTGTTGGCACCGCCGACACTTGTCACGATTTCTCTGCCCGGACGTCTCATGCGCAGCCGCATTTTCTGCTTTTTATCTTGTTTGCTTCTCTCTGCCACTGCCGTTCAATCCGTCCAGGCTGCAGACTTGTCTCAACAACGCCAGTATTACGATGAAGCCAAGCGTGCCTTGGCCAAGGGTGATTCCGGCCCGTACTTCCGTTACAGCCAGGCGCTCAGCGATTACCCGCTGGAGCCGTACCTGGCCTACGACGAGCTGACCGCTCGACTGAAAACCGCCAGCAACGCCGAGATCGAGAAATTCCTCGCCGAACATGGTGACCTGCCGCAAGCCAACTGGATGAAACTGCGCTGGTTGCGCTGGCTGGCTGAGCGTGGCGACTGGCAACCTTTCGTCAAATACTACGACCCCAAGCTCAACTTCACCGAACTGGACTGTTTGTTCGGCCAATATCAGCTGGGCCACAACTTCAAGGCTGAAGGCTATGCCAACGCTGAAAAGCTCTGGCTGACCGGCAAATCCCAACCCGAGGCCTGCGATGCGCTGTTCGGCCAGTGGGCCGCCGAAGGTCAATTGACCGAGCAAAAACGCTGGCAGCGCGCGAAGCTGGCCGCCGACGCCCGCAACTACCCGCTGGCCAACAGCCTGGTACAAGGCCTGACCACCCTCGCCCCGCAAGGCAGGTGGCTGGTCGAGGTTGCCCAGAAACCGGAGCTGCTCAACCAACCGTCACGCTTTACGCCAGTCAATGAAGCCATGTCCGACGTAGTCGGTCTGGGTCTGCGCCGCCTGGCTCGTCAGGATCCGGACAGAGCCATGGACCTGCTCGACGGCTATGCCAACAGCATGCACTTCTCCCGTGACGAAAAAGTGGCAATCGCTCGGGAAATCGGTCTGACTCTGGCCCGCCGATTCGACAGCCGCGCCCTCGACGTGATGACCAAATACGATCCGGAGTTGCGTGACAACACCGTTTCCGAATGGCGCCTGCGCCTGCTGCTGCGCCTGGCGCGCTGGGACGATGCCTATCAGTTGACCCGCAGACTGCCGCAGGATCTGGCCACCACCAACCGCTGGCGTTACTGGCAGGCCCGCAGCCTGGAGTTGGCCCAACCGCAGAATCCGCAAGCGCTGGTGCTTTATAAAAGCCTCGCCCATGAGCGTGACTTCTATGGCTTCCTCGCTGCCGACCGCGCGCAGTCGCCGTATTCGCTGATCAACAAGCCCCTGGTGCTCAGCCAGGCGACTATCAACAAGGTTCGCAATACCCCCGGCGTGCGCCGCGCCCTGGAGCTCCACGCTCGCGGGCAGATCGTCGAAGGTCGCCGCGAGTGGTACCACGTGAGTCGCCACTTCAGCCGCGACGAAATGGTTGCTCAGGCCAAATTGGCCTACGACCTGAAATGGTACTTCCCGGCGATCCGCACTATTAGTCAGGCGCAGTATTGGGATGATCTGGACATACGCTTCCCGATGGCTCACCGCGAAACCCTGGTGCGCGAAGCCAAGATCCGCGGCCTGCATTCGAGCTGGGTGTTTGCCATCACCCGCCAGGAAAGCGCCTTCATGGACGACGCCCGCTCCGGTGTCGGTGCCAGCGGTTTGATGCAGCTGATGCCCGTCACCGCCAGGGAAACCGCGCGCAAATTCAGCATCCCTCTGTCCTCGCCGCAGCAAGTGCTGGACCCGGACAAGAACATCCAGCTCGGTGCCGCCTACTTGAGCCAGGTCCACAGCCAGTTCAACGGCAACCGCGTACTCGCCTCCGCCGCCTACAACGCCGGCCCCGGCCGCGTGCGGCAATGGCTCAGAGGCGCCGACCACCTAAGCTTCGACGTCTGGGTTGAAAGCATTCCCTTCGACGAAACCCGCCAGTACGTGCAGAACGTGTTGTCTTATTCAGTGATCTACGGCCAGAAACTCAACTCGCCGCAACCACTGGTGGACTGGCATGAGCGGTATTTTGATGATCAATAGCAGGTGAAGCAGCTGCAAGCTGCGATCTTTTTGGCGTGAAATCGGAAAATCAAAAGATCGCAGCCTGCGGCAGCTCCTACGGTCAGACATCGAGTTCAGGCTTGCCATCATTAAACTGCAACGCCGCCAATCGCGCATACAACGCATTGCTGGCAATCAGTTCTTGATGGGTGCCGATCGCTACCAGTTTTCCTTGATCCATCACGGCAATGCGATCAGCGTTTTTGACCGTGGCCAGGCGGTGGGCGATGACCAGGGTGGTGCGGTTTTTCATCAAGCTTGGCAGGGCTTGCTGGATCAGGTGTTCGCTTTGGGCGTCGAGGGCGCTGGTGGCTTCGTCCAGCAGCAGGATCGGCGCGTCGACCAGCAGCGCTCGGGCAATCGCCAGGCGCTGGCGCTGACCGCCGGAGAGACCGAGGCCCGCATCACCGAGGTGGGTCTGGTAGCCGTGGGGCATTTTCTCGATGAAGTCGTGAGCGTAGGCAATTTTTGCCGCTTCTTGTACCTGGGCCAGGGTCGCCGATGGGTTGCCGTAGCGGATGTTCTCTTCGATGCTGCCAAAAAACAGCGCGGGGCTTTGCGAAACCAGCGCGAAGCAGCGGCGCAGGTCCATGGGATCGAGTTGGGTCAGCCGGTGCCCATCCAGCAGGATGCAGCCCTGCGCCGGGTCGTAGAAACGCAGCAGCAGATCGTACACGGTTGATTTGCCAGCGCCCGAAGGCCCGACCAGCGCCAGGGTTTCGCCGGCTTTGATGGTCAGATTGAGTCCGTCAATGGCATAGCTTTCCGGCCGCGACGGATAGGAGAAACGCAGGTCCTGCAAAACCAGATGACCTTCGACACGCGCCGGCAATTTAACCCGCCCGGTGACCGGCGCCTGGATGATGTTTTCCGAGCGCAATAATTCAGCAACTCGTTCGGCCGCACCCGCCGCCCGCTGCAACTCGCCGATCACTTCGCTCAAGGTGCCAAAGGCGCCGCCGACGACCAGGCTGTAGAAGACAAAGGCCGCCAGTTCACCACTGGAAATGCGCCCGGCAATCACGTCCATGCCACCGACCCAGAGCATGACCCCAACGGCACCGAGCACCAGCACGATCACCAGGGTGATCAACCAGGCCCGCTGCATGATGCGTTTACGCGCCGTGTCGAACGCCTCTTCAACGGTCACCGCGAAGCGTTGCTCGTCCTGCAGTTGGTGGTTATAGGCCTGCACGGTCTTGATCTGTCCAAGGGTTTCGGACACGTAACTACCCACATCGGCGATACGGTCCTGGCTCAAGCGCGACAGGCTACGCACCCGGCGCCCGAAGATCAGGATTGGCGCCAACACCAGCGGCAAGGCAACCACCACGATGCTGGTGAGTTTGGGGTTGGTGATAAACAGCAGCACGATGCCGCCAATGACCATCAAGGCATTGCGCAGAAACAGCGACAATGAGGAGCCGATCACCGATTGCAGCAGCGTGGTGTCGGCGGTCAACCGCGACTGGATTTCCGAGCTGCGGTTGTCTTCATAAAAGCCCGGATGCAGGTAGATCAAATGATTGAACACCTGCCGACGAATATCCGCCACGCAACGCTCGCCAATCCATGACACCAGATAGAAACGCACAAAAGTGCCCACCGCCAGCCCTAACACCAGCAACAGAAACAAACCGATGGACTGGTTGAGCAGCTGCGGCGACCGGGTCATGAAGCCTTGATCCACCATGAGGCGAATGCCCTGCCCCATGGACAAGGTGATGCCGGCGGTGACGATCAGGGCCAATAAAGCGCCAAACGCCTGCCAGCGGTACGGCGCAATGAAATGAGTGGCCAGGCGGATCGCACGGCGGTGACGAGAAGAAAGCATGAAGATCATCCGATAGCACAACCTGAAGGGATAAACGCAGCCAAGCCTACACCGACCGATTCGTCGGACGCTGTAAATCATAATGAGTCAGGTTAAATATGAACTCTGACACTAGAGCCTAGATGTTATTGATCTAATGTCTGGCTGGAAGTTGAAGGGTATTTCTGGTGGACTGACGATGCCGTTTGGCGATCCTGTAGGGAGTTGTCACAGCTTGGTCACCTGACGGTTCTAGAATAGGTACACAACCTGATGAGGAGACAGGCCATGTCCTTGCAAAACAGCCGCGAAGACAAAATTCAAGTGATCCGCACCCAGCCGGACCAGTCTCTGGGTTGCTCGATTATCGACGCTGATGGGCGCGAAGTACCGATCACTGAAGACATGATTCAGAGAGCTTGCCGCGCACTGGAACAACGATTGGTCAAGCCTGCCAAGCAAGACTGATACATAGCCTCACGTCCTCTTGACCCGGCCTTTGAGACCGGGTTTTTTATGGCTGCTTTTTAGGGTCGCTGCGCGACCCATCGCGAGCAATCGAGCGTCGACCGGCTGCCCCCACACTTGACCGCATCAGACGCACATTTTGTGTGCACCGCGAATCTAATGTGGGAAGGGCCGGGCGACGTTCGCTTGCTCGCGATGAAGCCAACTCAGTTTTGAGTAGACACCGCCCCAAGCGCCGCGACGATTTGCTGCAATGCAGGCGATTCGCCCTTGATCCTCACCGTCAGCCCATCAATCTCCCGCCGCAGCGGATAATGTTTGCGTAGGGCATCGAACGCGGTGCGCTGCTCTTCAATACTGCCCACCAGGCTGCGACGGAAATCCGCATCGTCACGGCGCGGGTCGTAGACACCGCGGCACACCATGGCCAGCGCCCAGGCCGGATCGCTATCGGCGCTGAGACTGACGTCAGCCAGCCACGGCGCGGGCAACAAATCATCGAGACTGACCTGAGGTGCCTGCCCCTGGTAGTCGCAAAACGCTTGATAGATCTGCGCCGTGCCGCGTTGTTTGCCATCGAGGCTGTAACCCGCGATATGCGGGGTAGCAATCACGCACAGATCGGCCAGGGCGACGTCGACCTGCGGCTCGCCTTCCCAAACGTCCAGCACCGCTTGCAGGTCCTCACGCTGTAGCAATACTTCGCGCAAAGCAACGTTATCCACCACCGGGCCACGGCTGGCATTGATCAGCCAGGTGCCGGATTTGAGTTGCTTCAAACGTGTTTGATCGAACAGGTGCCAGGTTGGCAGATCGCCGTTTTTGCTAAGCGGGGTATGCAGACTGACGACATCGCACTGCTCGATGATCTGTTCCAGGCTGACGAAATCCGCGCCTTCAGCGGCTTGCCGTGGCGGATCGCACACCAGCACGTTCCAGCCCAGACCCCGCAGCACGTTGATCAACCGCCCCCCCACTTCACCGGCACCGACCACACCATAGGTGCGCTGGCTCAGGTCAGCGCCTTCGATTTCTGCCAGGGTCAGGAGGCTGCCGAGTACATAGTCAACCACACCGCGGGCGTTGCAGCCCGGAGCGCTGGACCAGGTGATGCCAGCCTGCTGAAAGTAATCGAGATCCAGATGATCAGTGCCAATGGTGCAGGTGCCGACAAAGCGCACATTACTGCCTTCAAGCAGCGCGCGGTCGACGTTGGTCACCGAGCGCACCAGCAACACATCGGCCTGCTCGATGGCGGCGCGGTCGATGGAGCGCCCCGGCAAGCGCCGGATTTCGCCGAAGCCCCCAAAGAAGGCATCGAGCAGCGGAATATTTTCGTCGGCAACAATCAGCATGGCAGGCTCCTTTCGCGGAGCCGCAGTGTAGGCGTAGTTGAGGGTGGGGAGCCAGCAGGCTTTGGAAGTCACCGCCTACCTGTGGCGAGTGGGTTTTCCCAAATGCCGAGTTCAATTGATGAAATTTCCAAAGCTTCACAGATCAAGTGTGGGAGCGGGCTTGCTCGCGATGGTAGCGACACGGTACATCCGGAGAACCGCGCTGCCTGCATCGCGAGCAAGCCCGCTCCCACATTAGATCGTCCTTATATCAAGACCGAGGACGCTTCACTTACCGGCATTAGGGCATGCCCCTTCCCCACAGGACCATGCCCGACCAGAACGTCCGATTAACGCTTACAAATCCCCAACACAGGAATTTTCCTGACCATTGCGTCAAGGCGTAGAATGCGCCGCTTTGCGCATCAACACCTTTGGACGCTTCGCTTGTGAATTCCGTGACTGACAGCCCTGCCGCTATTTCCCTCAACCGCCCTGCCCGGGTTCGTCTCGAACTGCGTAACCTGCTGGGCCTGGCCTTGCCGATCATGATCGCGCAGCTGGCGACCACGGCCATGGGCTTCGTCGATGCGGTCATGGCGGGCCGTGTCGGGCCGCGGGATCTGGCGGCGGTGGCGCTGGGTAACTCGATCTGGGTGCCAGTGTTCCTGCTGATGACCGGCACGCTGCTGGCGACCACCCCGAAAGTCGCGCAGCGCTTCGGTGCCGGCTCTCACGGCGAGATCGGCCCGATTGTGCGGCAGGCGTTATGGCTGGCCTTGGTGGTGGGGTTGATGGCGACGCTGATCCTGTTCAGTGCCGAGCCGATTCTGCATGTCATGAAGGTCGATCCCGAACTGATCGGCCCATGCATGGAATACCTGCGCGGCATCGCCACCGGATTGCCAGCGGTCGCGCTCTACCATGTGCTGCGCTGCTTCAGCGATGGCCTTGGCCGTACCCGCCCGAGCATGGTACTGGGCCTCTGTGGGCTGGCGCTGAATATTCCGCTCAACTACATCTTCATCTACGGCCACTTCGGCGTCCCTGCGATGGGCGGTGTCGGTTGCGGCTGGGCCACGGCGATTGTGATGTGGGTGATGATGCTCGGCATGGCGGGCTGGACCCGCTGGGCACCGGCGTATCAGTCGAGTCAGTTGTTCAGTCGTTTCGATTTGCCGCAGTGGGCCGTGATCAAACGCCTGCTGAGCATCGGCCTGCCAATCGGCATCGCAGTGTTCGCCGAGTCGAGTATTTTCGCGGTGATCGCCCTGCTGATCGGCAGCCTCGGCGCCACCGTGGTCGCCGGACACCAGATCGCCCTGAACTTCAGCTCGCTGGTGTTCATGATCCCCTACTCCCTGGGGATGGCCGTGACCGTGCGCGTCGGCCAGGCGCTGGGGCGTGATGAGCCCCGTGAAGCGCGCTTTGCCGCGGGTGTCGGCATGGGCACTGCACTGGCCTACGCCTGTATCTCCGCCAGCATGATGCTGTTGCTGCGCGAGCACATCGCGACGATCTACACCGCCGACCCGAGGGTGATTCAGGTCGCGTCGATGCTGATCATCTACTCGGCGTTGTTCCAGTTTTCGGATGCGATTCAGGTGACTGCGGCCGGCGCCTTGCGCGGTTATCAGGACACGCGGGTGACGATGATCCTGACGCTGTTCGCCTACTGGGGGATTGGCTTGCCGGTGGGTTACGCCCTCGGCCTGACCGACTGGCTCGGTACCGCCAGCGGCCCGAGCGGGCTGTGGCAAGGCTTGATCGTGGGCCTGAGTTGCGCAGCGCTGATGCTGTCGATCCGCCTGACACGCAGTGCGCGCAAGCGGATCCGGATTAGCCGTTCGGCGGGCTAATCGAGCTTCTTGCGAATCCAGTACAGGTAGGTGCCCGCCTCTTCCCGCTGCTCGACCAGTTCGTGGTCGAGAAACACGCAGAACTTGGGAATGTCGCGACGGGTCGACGGATCGGTGGCGATCACCTTGAGCAGGCCGCCAGGCTGCAGGTCACGGATGTGCTGGTGCAGCATCATCACCGGCTCCGGGCAGTTGAGGCCAGTGGCGTCGAGGATCGCGTCGACGGGCGTATCGATGGTTTGACTCATACTTCACTCCTGAAACTGGCCGGCATTGTCGCGCAAAGCCGGGCTTAACGTCATCTGTGGCGTACACCGCACCTGTGGGTGTGTATCAGCGGGACTTGGGCTTCTTCACATCCAGCCGACGCAAATGGCAGGTCACTTCTTCGCGGTCGTGGTACAGCTGTTTGCAGCCGATGGCGACGCGAATGCCGCGCTCCTTGAAGCCATCTTCGATGCGTTCGAGCAAGCGCTTCACTTCCGCATAGCGCTGTTTCATCGGCAACTTCAGGTTGACCACCGCTTCGCGGCAATGCCCCTCGCCAATCCAGGTTTCCAGCAGCGCGGCGTTACGCGCGGGTTTTTCGACGATATCACAGACCATCCAGTCCACCGGCTGCTTGGGTTTGAAGGTGAAACCGTCAGCCATCAGGTGCTGAACCAGCCCGGTGTCCATCAAGCTCTCAGCCATCGGGCCGTTGTCGATGGCGGTCACCAGCATCCCGCGATTGACCAGTTGCCAGGTCCAGCCACCCGGTGCAGCCCCGAGATCGACGCCGGTCATGTCGCTGTGCAGGCGTTCGTCCCACTCATCGCGGGGGATGAAGTGATGCCAGGCCTCTTCCAGCTTCAGTGTCGACCGGCTGGGTGCCTCGCGGGGAAACTTCAAGCGCGGAATACCCATCGGCCACATTGCCGAGTTGTTGGACTCCGCCAGACCGAGAAACACCTCGCGACCGCTTTTAAAGGTCAGCAGCAAGCGTGGCTTGCTGGCATCGTCCACCAACTTACCGGCGTTGGTCAGCGCCTTGCGCAACGGGCCTTCGAACTTCTTGCAGAAATTCGACAGTTCTTTGCCATCGTTGGTATCGACCACTTCCAGCCACAGGCTGCCGCAAGTCGGGAATGTCGCCATCTGAGCAAGGATGACACTGATGCGATCGGTTTCCGGCAAATCGATAAACATGCCGCGAGCCCATTGCCGCGGGAAGATCAGCTCGGCGAAACGTTGACCACGCATCAGCCGTTCGGCGCCATCGTCTTCGGTGCAGACGAATTCGGCGCAGGCGCTGCTAGTCTTGGCCTTGGCATAACCGGCTACATTCAGACGCGCGGCATGTTCGGATATCTCGGAACAGACTTCGCCTTCGAAGCCCGGCCGGCAATGCATAAAGAGGGTGTTCATTAATACTCCTGGGCAGTTGGCGAAGAATTCAGCCACTGCACGCGATGCCCAGACTTGCTCTAAAGCAAAGCCTGTCACGAAAACCGGCGCATGATAGCCGAGTTCGCAACCCTGGACTTGCCCATAGAGTCCAGTGGGGGCACGGCATCAATTATTTCCAGGATCGCGCCCTCGCCAGATGCCCCAATCAGAGCTAGGTTAATGGCTCTGCCCGTCCCGTCAGGTCCGTAGCCGTGCGGACTAAAAGGAGTCATTCAATGCCGTCCCTCGATAGCCTGAAAACCCTTAAAACCTTAAAGGTCGACGACAAGACCTATCACTACTTCAGTCTCCCCGAGGCCGCCAAATCACTCGGCGACCTCGACCAGCTGCCGATGTCGCTGAAAGTCCTGCTGGAAAACCTGCTGCGCTGGGAAGACGAAAAGACCGTCACCGGTGCCGACCTCAAGGCCCTCGCGGCCTGGCTCAAGGAGCGCCGCTCCGACCGGGAAATCCAGTACCGTCCGGCGCGAGTGTTGATGCAGGACTTCACCGGCGTACCCGCAGTGGTCGACCTGGCCGCCATGCGCGCGGCCATGGCCAAGGCCGGCGGCGATCCGCAACGTATCAACCCGCTGTCACCGGTGGACCTGGTGATCGACCATTCGGTGATGGTCGACAAATTCGCAACCAGCGCAGCCTTCGGACAAAACGTCGACATCGAAATGCAGCGCAATGGCGAACGCTATGCCTTCCTGCGTTGGGGCCAGAGCGCCTTCGACAACTTCAGCGTAGTGCCTCCGGGCACTGGCATCTGTCACCAGGTCAACCTTGAATACCTCGGCCGCACCGTCTGGACCAAGGATGAAGACGGCCGCACCTATGCCTTCCCGGATACGCTGGTCGGTACCGATTCCCACACCACCATGATCAACGGTCTCGGTGTCCTCGGTTGGGGCGTTGGCGGTATTGAAGCGGAAGCGGCCATGCTCGGCCAACCGGTGTCGATGCTGATTCCGGAAGTCATCGGCTTCAAGCTGACCGGCAAGCTCAAGGAAGGCATCACTGCCACCGACCTGGTACTGACCGTCACCCAGATGCTGCGCAAAAAAGGCGTGGTCGGAAAATTCGTCGAATTCTATGGCGACGGCCTCGCCGACTTACCGTTGGCGGACCGCGCAACCATTGCCAACATGGCCCCGGAATACGGCGCTACCTGCGGATTTTTTCCGGTGGATGACGTCACCCTGGACTACCTGCGCTTGTCCGGTCGGTCGATTGACACGGTAAAACTGGTCGAGGCCTACAGCAAGGCTCAAGGCCTGTGGCGCTTGCCCGGCAAAGAGCCGGTATTCACCGATAGCCTGGCGCTGGACATGGGTAGCGTCGAAGCCAGTCTGGCCGGACCGAAACGCCCCCAAGACCGGGTATCGCTGCCGCACGTCGGCCAAGCGTTTACCGACTTTCTCGGCCTGCAGTTCAAACCTACCAGCAAAGAAGAAGGTCGCCTGGAAAGCGAAGGCGGCGGCGGTGTCGCGGTGGGTAGCGCTGATCTTGTCGGCGAAGCGGACTACAGCTTCGAAGGCCAGACCTATCGCTTGAAAAACGGTGCAGTGGTAATCGCCGCGATCACGTCCTGCACCAACACCTCCAACCCCAGCGTGATGATGGCGGCCGGGCTGGTGGCGAAAAAAGCCATAGAGAAAGGCCTCAAACGCAAACCCTGGGTCAAGAGTTCACTGGCACCCGGCTCGAAAGTGGTCACCGACTACTATAAGGCCGCAGGCTTGACCCAATACCTCGATGAACTGGGTTTTGCCTTGGTCGGTTACGGCTGCACGACCTGCATCGGTAACTCCGGACCGCTGGCGGAGCCGATCGAAAAAGCCATTCAACAGTCGGACTTGACCGTCGCCTCGGTATTGTCCGGCAACCGCAACTTCGAGGGTCGCGTGCATCCGCTGGTGAAAACCAACTGGCTGGCCTCGCCACCGCTGGTGGTGGCCTACGCCCTGGCCGGAACCGTGCGGATCGACATCAGCAGCGAGCCGCTGGGTGAAGGCAAGGATGGCCAACCGGTGTACCTGCGGGACATCTGGCCCAGTGCTAAGGAAATCGCCGACGCGGTGGCCCAGGTCAGTACCAAAATGTTCCACAAGGAATACGCCGAAGTGTTTGCCGGTGACGCACAGTGGCAAGCCATCGAAGTCCCGCAAGCGGCGACCTATGTCTGGCAGAAAGACTCCACCTATATCCAGCATCCACCGTTCTTCGATGACATCGCCGGCCCCTTGCCGGTGATCGCCGACGTCAAGGGCGCCAGAGTGCTGGCGCTGCTTGGCGATTCGGTGACCACTGACCACATCTCCCCTGCCGGCAACATCAAGACCGACAGTCCGGCCGGGAGCTACCTGCGTGGACTGGGTGTGGAGCCGCGCGACTTCAACTCCTACGGCTCGCGCCGCGGCAATCATGAAGTGATGATGCGCGGCACCTTCGCCAACATCCGTATCCGCAACGAAATGCTCGGCGGCGAAGAAGGCGGCAACACGATCTACATCCCCTCCGGCGAAAAACTGCCGATCTACGATGCGGCCATGCGTTATCAGGCTGCGGGTACGCCGCTGGTAGTGATCGCAGGCCAGGAATACGGCACCGGCTCGAGCCGCGACTGGGCGGCCAAGGGCACCAACCTGTTGGGCGTCAAAGCAGTGATCGCCGAGAGCTTCGAGCGTATTCACCGCTCCAACCTGGTGGGCATGGGCGTGCTGCCGTTGCAGTTCAAACTTGATCAGAACCGCAAGAGCCTGAAACTGAGCGGCAAGGAAACCCTGGATATTCAGGGACTGACCGGCGTCGAACTGCAACCGCGCATGAACCTCACACTGGTGATTACCCGTGAAGACGGCAGCAGCGAGAAG
Organism: Pseudomonas sp. H11T01; assembly: GCF_048515765.1. Classification (NCBI taxonomy): domain Bacteria; kingdom Pseudomonadati; phylum Pseudomonadota; class Gammaproteobacteria; order Pseudomonadales; family Pseudomonadaceae; genus Pseudomonas; species Pseudomonas sp. H11T01. The sequence continues at coordinate 36,092 of NZ_JBLYED010000023.1, forward strand.
ATCGAAGTGCTGTGCCGGATCGACACCTTGAATGAAGTCGAGTACTTCAAGTCGGGGGGGATTCTGCATTACGTATTGCGGCAATTGATCGCTTCTTAAATCCACCTGACCTAAAACACCGCCCTCTCAGGCGGTGTTTTAGTTTGGCTGGTGGGTTGGTTCCTTTGCTTATAATTGCGCGCCGCTTCAATTTTTCAGGTAAGACTCCCGCCCCAAAGGACTTCACATGATCGCTTTGCCATGGCTCTATCTGGCACTCCTCTCCATCGGCTACAGCCTCGCACTATTCGCCGGCCAACTGGACGCAACAGCCCTGATCGCCATTGCCCTACTGCTGCTCGCAGGCGTAGCCGTGCGCCAGCAAAAGAGCCGTTATGGCCGCTATCTCGGCCACAGTTTGTTCGTGGTACTGGCCCTCGCGCTGGCCCTGCATTGGCTACCGGGTTTCTATAACGGCAGCGTCATTGGCCCCGAAGTTTTTACCGATGATGCGGTGCCGTACTCGATGTACCTCAATCTGGACAAACCACTGATTGGCTTCTGGCTGTTGCTGGTGTGCCCCTGGATTGTCGGTCGACGCTCCTTGCGTCTTTCGCTGTACGCGACCGCCCTGGCCTTGACCCTGAGTGCACTGGCCGCCCTCGGTGGCGCGGTGTTGCTGGGCATCATTCACTGGGAACCGAAGTGGCCAAGTCAAGGCTGGCTTTGGGTCCTGAACAACCTGCTGCTGGTGACCCTGGTCGAGGAAGCTTTGTTCCGTGGCTATATTCAGGGCGGTTTGAGCCAGCGCTTCAAACAACTGCCCTACTGCGAAAATCTTGCCCTGATATGCGCGGCGCTACTCTTCGGCCTGGCGCATCTTGGCGCTGGCTGGCAATGGGTGCTGCTGGCGAGTATTGCCGGGGTCGGCTACGGTCTGGCCTACCGTTTTGGCGGACTAAGTGCAGCAATCGCCACGCACTTTGGTTTGAATCTGCTGCACTTCGGGTTGTTTACCTATCCGATGCTCGCGTAATGCTTTTTGCAGGAGCAAAAAAAAACTTAATAAACCCCCGCCATGGCCGACAACCTGACAAAGCCTTGCGGATTGAACAAGCCATGCGTAATAACCAGCCCATCACACAACGCGAACGGACCTTCCCCGCTCAGCAACGGTTGATATCCACCACCGACGCCAAAGGCGTGATCACCTACTGCAACGATGCGTTCGTTGAAGTCAGTGGTTATTCCCGTGAGGAACTGATCCGTGCACCGCACAACCTGGTACGTCACCCGGACGTCCCGGCGGCGGTGTTCGCGCACATGTGGGGCACCCTGAAGCAAGGCTTGCCATGGATGGGCATTGTCAAGAATCGCTGTAAAACCGGTGACCATTACTGGGTCAACGCCTATGTCACACCGGTTTTCGAAGGCAATCAGGTGGTCGGTTACGAGTCGGTGCGGGTCAAACCCACCGCCGAACAGGTCCGCCGCGCCGAAGCGCTTTACCAACGCATCAATCAGGGCAAGTCAGCAATCCCTAAACGGGACACATGGCTGCCGGTGCTGCAAGACTGGCTGCCGTTCATTCTGGTCAGCCAGTTGAGCTTCCTGATTGGCATCTGGCTCAACTCCCATTGGGGCTTCGCCTTGGCCGCCGGGCTCTCGGTGCCGCTGGGCCTGCTCGGCTTAAGCTGGCAACAACGCGGTCTCAAGCGCTTGCTGCACCTGGCCGAGCAGACCACCTCGGACCCGCTGATCGCGCAGATGTACACCGACAGCCGCGGCGCCCAGGCGCGCCTGGAGATGTCCATTCTCAGCCAGGAGGCACGGCTGAAAACCTGCTTGACGCGTCTGCAGGACACCGCCGAGCACCTGAACGACCAAGCCCGTCAATCCGATACCCTGGCCCACAAGAGCTCCACCGGGCTTGAGCGTCAACGGGTCGAGACCGAGCAAGTGGCGACCGCTGTCAATCAAATGGCTGCCACCACCCAGGAAGTCGCCAGCCACGTGCAGCGCACCGCCGACGCCACTCAGGAAGCCAATCGCCTGACCAGTCGCGGCCGCGACATCGCTGGCGAAACCCGTGAAGCCATCCAGCGTCTGTCGGTGGTGGTCGGTGAGACCGGCGCCACCGTGACCCAACTGGCCAAGGACAGCGACGAAATCGGCGGCGTGGTCGATGTGATCAAAGGCATCGCCGACCAGACCAACCTGCTGGCCTTGAACGCCGCCATCGAAGCGGCTCGTGCCGGGGAAATGGGGCGCGGTTTTGCGGTGGTTGCCGATGAAGTACGGCAACTGGCGCAACGCACCAGTGAGTCCACCGGGCAGATCCACAGCCTGATCGCCAAGCTGCAACAGACCGCCAGCACCGCCGTACAAACCATGGACGCCGGCCATCGCCAGGCCGAAGAAGGTGTCGCGCGGGTACTTGAGGCCGACAAGGCGCTGGTGGGCATCAGCGAAGCAGTGGCCCACATTACCGACATGACCACCCAGATCGCCGCCGCCACCGAAGAACAAAGTGCTGTGGCCGAAGAGATCAGCCGCAATATCAGCACCATTGCACAGCTTGCCGATCAGACATCGGAACAGGCACAGCACTCGGCACTGCTGAGTGAAGAGCTGACCAAAACTGCGAACACCCAGTATTCGTTGGTGGAGCGGTTTAATCGCTGATAGTTGCTGGAAAGACAAAAACCCGGGAGGTGAAACTGCCGGGTTTTTTATTGCCAAGGAAAAAGTGATGTTGTCCGGTAGACCGGCGCCGCAAATATCACAGAAGAAACTCAGCCACCTTCTGCGCCGCAGCCTCCAAATGCTGCTCATGCGTAAACCCCGAAGCCTTCAACGGCTTCAGATCATGATCCCCCGCTACCAGCCAGAACACCTCGATACTCGGCGCCAATGGGTAAGCCTCGACCGTCTCACGATTGCCCAATGCATCCCGCTCGCCCTGCACTATTAAAGTCGGAGTTTTGAGCCCGGCCAAATGCGCCACACGCGGTTTCTCCGGTTTGCCCACCGCATAAAACGGATACCCCAGACACACCAGCACATCCGCCCCCAATTCATCCGCCAGCAAACTGGCCATGCGCCCGCCCATGGACTTGCCGCCAATGGCCAGACGCCCAGCGACATGGCGTCGCACCAGGGCATACACCTCACGCCAGCATTCCAGCAGTTTCGGTGCCGGATTGGGCGGACACTTTCCGCCGTCCAGGCGTCGTTGGGCCATGTAGGGAAACTCAAAGCGCAACACGTTGACCCCATGCCCGGCAAGGCGCTCAGCCATGTCGTTCATCCAGCCGCTGTCCATCGGCGCGCCGGCACCATGGGCCAGAATCAGCGTCACTGGCTCTGCCATCGCAGTCGGTTGTTGTGCGGCATTCCACAGCCAGCCGTGATCCTGCAGGCAGTGCACCCATTGATCCCCGTCAATACTGGCCTTGTGCTCTTTGTCCATGCTTGCCTCGCTTTTAGTCTGCCTATAACTCCAGAAGAAGTGAGCGCGCCGATGCCGTGCGCAGTCGCTTTCACTTCAGCTGAACCGTGGATGGGGAACCATGAACACTTCTATCAGTACCGCCTATAACTACAAGGTGGTCCGCCAATTCGCCATTATGACGGTGGTGTGGGGCATCGTCGGCATGGGGCTCGGGGTTTTTCTCGCTGCCCAATTGGTCTGGCCCGAACTCAACTTCAACCTGCCGTGGACCAGCTTCGGTCGCCTGCGCCCGCTGCACACCAATGCGGTGATCTTCGCTTTCGGCGGTTGCGCGCTGTTTGCCAGTTCCTTTTATTCGGTACAACGCACCTGCCAAACCCAGTTGTTTGCGCCGAAAATCGCTGCGTTCTGCTTCTGGGGCTGGCAACTGGTGATCCTGCTGGCGGCCATCAGCCTGCCATTGGGCTACACCAGCTCCAAGGAATACGCCGAGCTGGAATGGCCGATCGACATCCTGATCACCATCGTCTGGGTTGCTTACGCCATCGTGTTCTTCGGCACACTGGCCAAGCGCAAGACCAAGCACATCTACGTCGGTAACTGGTTCTTCGGTGCGTTCATCATCACCGTGGCGATTCTGCATATCGTCAACAACCTGGAAATTCCGGTCAGCCTGACCAAGTCCTACTCGCTGTACGGCGGGGCGACCGACGCCATGGTTCAGTGGTGGTACGGCCACAACGCCGTGGGCTTCTTCCTCACCGCAGGCTTCCTCGGGATGATGTATTACTTCGTGCCGAAACAGGCCGAGCGTCCGGTGTACTCGTATCGTTTGTCGATCGTGCACTTCTGGGCACTGATCACCCTGTACATCTGGGCAGGTCCCCATCACCTGCACTACACCGCGCTGCCGGATTGGGCACAGTCGCTGGGCATGGTGATGTCGCTGATTCTGCTGGCACCGAGCTGGGGCGGGATGATCAACGGCATGATGACCTTGTCGGGCGCCTGGCATAAGTTGCGCAGCGACCCGATCCTGCGCTTTCTGGTGGTCTCCCTGGCGTTCTACGGCATGTCGACTTTCGAAGGTCCGATGATGGCGATCAAGACCGTCAACGCCCTCTCCCACTACACCGACTGGACCATCGGCCACGTTCACGCCGGCGCTCTGGGTTGGGTTGCGATGATCTCGATCGGCGCGCTGTATCACATGATTCCGAAAATCTTCGGCCGCCCGGCCATGCACAGCATCGGCCTGATCAACGCGCATTTCTGGCTCGCCACCATCGGCACCGTGCTCTACATCGCCTCGATGTGGGTCAACGGCATCGCCCAGGGCCTGATGTGGCGCGCAGTCAATGAAGACGGCACGCTGACCTACTCCTTCGTCGAAACCCTGGTGGCCAGCCACCCAGGCTTCGTCGTGCGGCTGGTGGGCGGCGCGATCTTCTTCAGCGGCATGTTGCTAATGGCTTACAACACCTGGCGCACCGTGCGTGCTTCTGTGCCAGCCGAAGTCGCCACCGCGGCGCAGATGGCCTGAGGAGTCCGACATGAAACACGAAACAATCGAGAAAAACGTCGGCCTGTTGCTGCTGTTGATGGTGTTGGCCGTCAGCATCGGCGGTCTGACCCAGATCGTCCCGCTGTTCTTTCAGGACGTGACCAACAAACCGGTCGAGGGCATGAAGCCCTACACCGCGCTGCAACTGGAAGGTCGCGACATCTATATCCGCGAAGGCTGCGTCGGCTGCCACTCGCAGATGATCCGCCCGTTCCGCGCCGAGACCGAGCGCTACGGCCACTACTCGGTGGCCGGGGAAAGCGTTTGGGATCACCCGTTCCTCTGGGGCTCCAAGCGCACCGGTCCGGACCTGGCCCGGGTCGGCGGTCGTTACTCCGAAGACTGGCACCGCGCGCACTTGTACAACCCGCGCAACGTCGTGCCGGAGTCGAAGATGCCCGGTTATCCATGGCTGGTGGCCAATCAGCTCGACAGCAGCCACACCGAAACCAAGCTGCGTGCCATGCGTACCCTCGGCGTCCCGTACACCGACGCCGACATTGCCGGCGCCACCGACACGCTCAAGGGCAAGACCGAAATGGACGCACTGGTCGCTTACCTGCAAGTGCTTGGCACTGCGATCAAGAGCAAGAGGTGAGCCATGGGTTTTGAACTCGATAGTGGAATGATCCGCGGTCTCGGCACACTGGTGGTGATGATCGCCTTCATCGGCCTGTCGCTCTGGGTGTTCAACGCCAAGCGCAATCCGGAATTTGCCGAAGCACGCCTGTTGCCCTTTGCCGATGAACCGCTGCCCGACACTAAAAACGCCGCAACTGCGACAAGGAGCATTCGGCCATGACCACCTTCTGGAGTACGTACATCTGCGTACTGACTATTGGCAGCCTGATCGGCCTGACCTGGCTGTTGATCGGTACGCGCAAGGGCGAAACCAAAGGCAGCGTCGACCAGACCATGGGCCACAGCTTCGACGGCATCGAGGAGTACGACAATCCGTTGCCGCAATGGTGGTTCATGCTGTTCGCCGGCACCTTGGTCTTTGCCGTCGGTTACTTGATCCTCTACCCCGGCCTGGGCAACTGGAAAGGCATCTTGCCGGGCTATGAAAACGGCTGGACGGGTGTGCATGAGTGGGAAAAGGAAATGGACAAGGCGAATGCCAAATTCGGCCCAATCTTCGCCAAGTTCGCCGCCATGCCTCTGGAAGACGTCGCCAAAGACCCGCAAGCGCTGAAAATGGGCGGTCGCCTGTTTGCCTCCAATTGTGCGGTTTGCCACGGCTCGGATGCCAAGGGTGCGTTCGGCTTCCCCAACCTCGCCGACAGCAACTGGCGCTGGGGCGGCAACGCCGACACGATCAAAACCACCATCATGGGCGGCCGTATGGCGGCCATGCCGGCCTGGGGCGAGATCCTCGGCGAGAACGGTGTGAAGAATGTCGCTGCTTATGTACGTCATGGACTGGCCGGTCTGCCGCTGCCTGCCGAGAGTACTGCCGACCTGCAAGCCGGACAGCAAGTGTTCAACACCACCTGCGTAGCGTGCCATGGACCGGCCGGACACGGCACCGAAGCCATGGGCGCACCGAACCTGACGCAACCGTCCGGCTTTATCTACGGCACTAGCCTTGCGCAGTTGCAACAGACCATTCGCCATGGTCGCCAAGGCCATATGCCGGCGCAGACCGAATTGCTCGGCAATGACAAAGTGCAGTTGCTGGCCGCCTATGTCTTCAGTCTGTCCCACAGCACTGATGAAAAGGAGCTCGTGCAAAGCAAAAGCGAATAACCAGTAACTGCTTCACTGTCGCATCCGCTCAGGATGCGGCAGTTCCCTGCCTCTACGCGACCAAGTGTCGCACCCTCCAATGGTCCGCCTTTCCACTCTCAGGATTCGGGTCTAAGCTTGCCCGTTAGTGGACTGGCACCTGTCGGTCATAGGCCATCTGTAACTGATGCGTTCGACGATTCTGCTCGATGACAGGCCGCAAAGGCTGGTTTATACCGGCTGTCGTGCAAGTTACCGCCTGTCAGCTGATCTCCTCGTTTCAACACACCCAGTTACATCTGACCTGTACCCCTCGCCTTTTTCATCCACTGCGACATTTTGTCCGGGGGCATTTTTGTCCTTACGCGGCGCATGGAAAGGCCGCAGAATCAGCGTCGGGAAGCATTGACCCAGGTCATGGCGCGTTGCAATGACACCCTGCTTTCTCCATACTTGCGACCGATTTTTACTCCTAATAAAACACCCAAACCGTGGAACCTTAGAATGAGCACAGCAATCAGTCCGACTGCTTATAACTATAAGGTAGTCCGCCAGTTCGCCATCATGACGGTGGTCTGGGGGATCCTTGGCATGGGGCTCGGTGTCTTCATCGCCTCACAGCTCGTATGGCCAGAACTTAACTTTGGCCTGCCGTGGACGACTTTTGGACGCTTACGCCCGCTGCACACCAACCTGGTGATTTTCGCCTTCGGTGGTTGTGCACTGTTTGCCACTTCTTATTATGTCGTGCAGCGAACCTGCCAAACGCGACTGATTTCCGACAGCATGGCCGCCTTCCACTTCTGGGGATGGCAGGCTGTAATCGTCGGCGCGATCGTTACCTTGCCGCTGGGTTACACCACCACCAAGGAATACGCGGAACTGGAATGGCCACTGGCTATTCTGCTGGCTATCGTCTGGGTCACCTACGGTGCGGTGTTCTTCGGAACCATCGTCAAGCGCAAGACCAAGCACATCTATGTCGGTAACTGGTTCTACGGTGCCTTCATCGTTGTGACGGCCATGCTGCACATCGTCAACCACGCTTCCCTGCCGGTCAGTTTCTTCAAGTCCTACTCGGCCTACGCCGGTGCGACTGACGCCATGATCCAGTGGTGGTACGGCCACAACGCCGTGGGTTTCTTCCTGACCACGGGCTTCCTGGGGATGATGTACTACTTCGTTCCGAAGCAGGCCGAGCGTCCGATCTACTCCTATCGTCTGTCGATCGTGCACTTCTGGGCACTGATCACTTTGTACATCTGGGCCGGCCCGCACCACTTGCACTACACCGCTCTGCCGGACTGGGCTCAGTCTTTGGGCATGGCGATGTCGATCATCCTGCTGGCTCCAAGCTGGGGCGGCATGATCAACGGCATGATGACCCTGTCGGGCGCCTGGCATAAACTGCGCACCGACCCGATCCTGCGCTTTCTGGTCGTCTCCCTGGCGTTCTACGGCATGTCGACGTTTGAAGGCCCGATGATGGCCATCAAGACCGTCAACTCGCTGTCTCACTACACTGACTGGACCATCGGCCACGTACACGCCGGTGCTTTGGGCTGGGTTGCGATGATCTCGATCGGCGCCATCTACCACATGATCCCGAAACTCTTCGGTCGGCCGCAGATGCACAGCACCGGCCTGATCAACACTCACTTCTGGCTCGCGACCATCGGTACCGTGCTCTACATCGCGTCGATGTGGGTCAACGGCATCACCCAGGGTCTGATGTGGCGTGCAATCAACGATGACGGCACCCTCACCTACTCCTTCGTCGAAGCGCTGCAAGCCAGCCACCCTGGTTTCATTGTTCGTGCTTTGGGCGGTGCGTTCTTTGCCAGCGGCATGCTGTTCATGGCGTACAACGTGTTCCGTACCGTACGCGCCTCGAACCCGGCTGAAGCTGAAGCCGCCGCTCAGATTGCTGTAGTTGGAGCTCACTGATGAAGCATGAAGCAGTCGAGAAGAATATTGGCCTGCTGGCCTTCTTCATGGTCATCGCCGTCAGTATCGGCGGCCTGACCCAGATCGTTCCGCTGTTTTTCCAGGACGTCACGAACAAGCCAGTCGAAGGCATGAAGCCGCGCCCGGCGCTGGAACTTGAAGGCCGTGACATTTTCATCGCCAACGGTTGTGTCGGCTGCCACTCGCAGATGATCCGTCCGTTCCGCGCTGAAACCGAACGCTACGGCCACTACTCGGTTGCCGGTGAAAGCGTCTGGGACCACCCCTTCCTGTGGGGTTCCAAGCGTACCGGTCCGGACCTGGCTCGAGTCGGCGGTCGTTACTCCGATGACTGGCAGCGTGCGCACTTGTACAACCCGCGCAACGTAGTGCCTGAGTCGAAAATGCCAGCTTACCCGTTCCTCGTGGAAAACAAGCTCGACGGCAAAGACACCGCGAAGAAAATGGAAGTCTTGCGCACGCTCGGCGTCCCTTACACCGACGAAGACATCGCCGGCGCCAAGGATGCTGTGAAGGGCAAAACTGAAATGGACGCGCTGGTGGCCTATCTGCAAGGCCTGGGCACCATCATCAAAAGCAAACGGTGATTTAGATGGATATCGGGATGATTCGTGGCCTGGGCACCGTTGTCGTGATGGTTGCCTTTATCGGTCTGGCACTTTGGGTGTTCAGCCCCAAGCGCAAATCCGAGTTTGAAGACGCGACCTTGCTGCCTTTCGCGGATGATCCCGAAGCCATCAAGCACGTCGAGCAAGCTTCTAGGAGTAACAAAGAATGACTACGTTCTGGAGTCTGTACGTCACAGTCCTCAGTCTGGGTACCATCTTCGCCTTGACCTGGCTGCTGCTGTCCACCCGTAAGGGCCAGCGCAGCGAAGCCACCGAAGAGACTGTTGGCCACTCCTTCGACGGGATCGAGGAGTACGACAACCCACTGCCGAAATGGTGGTTCATGCTGTTCGTCGGCACCATCATCTTCGCCCTGGGCTACCTGGTGCTGTATCCAGGCCTGGGCAACTGGAAAGGCCTGTTGCCAGGCTACGGCTACCTCGACAACGAGAAGCAGACGGCATTCGCCAACGGCCAGACCGGCTGGACTGGCGTACACGAGTGGGAAAAGGAAATGGCTAAATCGGACGCCAAGTTCGGTCCGATCTTCGCCAAGTTCGCTTCCATGCCGATCGAAGAAGTCGCCAAAGACCCGCAAGCCTTGAAGATGGGTGGCCGCCTGTTCGCCTCCAACTGCTCGGTCTGCCACGGTTCCGACGCCAAAGGTGCTTATGGCTTCCCTAACCTGACCGACGCCGACTGGCGCTGGGGCGGCGAGCCACAAACCATCAAGACCACCATCATGGGTGGCCGCCACGCGGTCATGCCAGCATGGGGCGAAGTGATTGGCGAGCAAGGCGTCAGCGACGTTGCTGCTTTCGTCCTGACCAATCTTGATGGCCGCAAACTGCCAGAAGGTGCGAAAGCTGATCCGGTTGCCGGTCAGAAGCTCTTCGCGACCAACTGCGTGGCTTGCCACGGTCCGGAAGGCAAAGGTACCCCAGCGATGGGCGCACCTAACCTGACTCACCCGGCGGCGTTCATCTACGGTTCGAGCTTCGCCCAACTGCAGCAGACCATCCGCCACGGCCGTCAGGGCCAGATGCCTGCTCAGGAACAACTGCAAGGGAACGACAAGGTTCACCTGCTGGCCGCTTACGTTTACAGCCTGTCCCACGGTAACAAGGCTGCTGACGCCGAGTAAGGCAAACGCTTGATCGCAACACCAAACGGCCCCGCCAATGAAAATTGGCGGGGCCGTTTTGTTTCTGGCTGCCCCACTCACCCGCCAAAACCGTCCATAATTCACAAGTCAATTGATTCAAATCACGACTTGTTACATTTGCTACACCATCTCTGGATTTCTCCCAACGCGACCAAAGGTCGCACCCTTGATCTAGAGCTACAGGCGTATCATTGCGCCACTGCAACACCCTTTTGACCGCGGTCGGCATGTACTGACCGAGGCATTTTTCCACTGCCGTGGGATGCAATAATGAGCAACCAGATTCCGGTACACGACGTTACCCCGCCTGCCAAAAATACGAATAACAGCGTCGATCTCTACGCCTCTCGGGAAAAAATCTACACGCGCGCCTTTACCGGTCTGTTCCGCAACCTGCGGATGATGGGCGGAGCCGGGCTGTTTCTGTTGTATTTCGGTACGGTCTGGCTGAACTGGGGCGGCCATCAGGCCGTCTGGTGGAACCTGCCGGAGCGCAAATTCTTCATCTTCGGCGCAACCTTCTGGCCTCAGGACTTCATCCTGCTCTCGGGCATATTGATCATCAGCGCGTTCGGTCTGTTCTTCATTACTGTCTACGCCGGGCGCGTCTGGTGCGGCTATACCTGCCCGCAGAGCGTCTGGACGTGGATTTTCATGTGGTGCGAAAAAGTCACCGAAGGCGACCGTAACCAGCGCATCAAGCTCGACAAAGCGCCGATGAGTGCCAACAAATTCCTGCGCAAGTTCAGCAAACACAGCCTCTGGCTGCTGATCGGCTTCGTCACGGGCATGACCTTTGTCGGTTACTTCTCGCCGATTCGTGAGCTGACCATCGACTTCTTCACCGGCCAGGCCGATGGCTGGTCGTATTTCTGGGTCGGCTTCTTCACCCTCGCCACTTACGGCAACGCCGGCTGGTTGCGCGAGCAGGTGTGCATCTACATGTGCCCGTATGCGCGCTTCCAGAGTGTGATGTTCGACAAGGACACGCTGATCGTTTCCTACGATCCGCGTCGCGGCGAAAGTCGCGGCCCGCGCAAGAAAGACGCCGACTACAAGGCCATGGGTCTGGGCGACTGCATCGACTGCACCATGTGCGTTCAGGTCTGCCCGACCGGCATCGACATTCGCGACGGCCTGCAAGTTGAATGCATCGGTTGCGCCGCGTGTATCGACGCCTGCGACAGCATCATGGACAAGATGAATTACCCCCGCGGCCTGATCAGCTACACCACGGAGCACAACCTTTCCGGGCAAAAAACCAATAAACTGCGCCCGCGTCTGATCGGTTATGCGCTGGTACTGCTGACAATGATCGGCCTGCTGGTGACCGCGTTCTTCATGCGTTCGCTGGTCGGTTTCGACGTCAGTAAAGACCGCGTGCTGTATCGCGAGAACGCCGAAGGCCGGATCGAGAACGTCTACAGCCTGAAAATCATGAACAAAGACCAGCGCGACCACACCTATCTGCTGGAAGCCTCTGGCCTGCCGGACCTCAAGCTGCAAGGCAAGCGCGAGATCAAAGTCGGTGCTGGTGAGATTTTCAGCATGCCGGTCGAGTTGTCGAGCGCGCCGGAACAATTGCCGTCGAGCACTAACGAGGTGAAATTCACCCTCAAGGATGCCGATGACGCAAACGTCCAAATTGAAGCCAAGAGCCGATTCATCGGCCCACAAATTCGTTGAGAGAAGTCACCATGCCCGCAGCAACTGCCGCAAGCCCTTGGTACAAGCACCTTTGGCCGTGGATTATCATCGGAATTCTGGCCTGCTCGGTCACCCTGACCTTGTCCATGGTGACCATCGCGGTCAAAAACCCGGACAACCTGGTCAACGACAACTATTACGAAGCGGGTAAAGGCATCAACCGCTCGCTGGACCGTGAACTGTTGGCCCAGACCCTGCTGCTGCGCGCCAGTGTGCATCTGGATGAGGTGACCGGCGAAGTCGACCTGCGCCTGAGCGGCAACAGCCAGCCAAAAACCCTGGAGCTGAACCTGATCTCGCCAACCCAGCCGGAGAAGGATCGCAAGATCACCCTGGCTCGCAGCGAAACCGAACAAGGCCGCTATATCGGCCAGTTGACCGACAAGGTCGAAGGTCGTCGCTTCGTCGAACTGCTCGGTGTGCAGGACGACAAGACCTGGCGTATGTTCGAGGAAGAACAAGTCAGCCATGACAAAGACCTGCTGCTCGGTGATGAGCCGCTGCAGGGTGCGGAAGACCAGTAGAAATAAAGCCGCGCTTTGCGCATCGCGAGCAGGCTCGCTCCCACAGTGGATCTGCGGTGTACACATATGTTGTGCACGACATCGATCAAAATGTGGGAGCGAGCCTGCTCGCGATGAGGCCCTCCCGGACGATATAGACTCCACCTCATGACCAGTCCAACCCCCTGCTACCACTGCGCCCTGCCCGTCCCGGCCGGCAGCCGGTTCACCGCCGTCGTTCTCGGCGAAACCCGCGAGCTTTGCTGCCCGGGCTGTCAGGCCGTGGCCGAGGCAATTGTCGCCGGGGGTCTGGAAAGCTATTACAGCCATCGCAGTGAAGCCTCAGCCAACCCCGAGGCGCTGCCGGTGCAGCTGGTGGACGAACTGGCGCTGTACGATCGCGCTGATGTGCAGGAGCCCTTTGTCCGCCACGAAGGCGAGCTCGCCGAAACCACCCTGCTGATGGAAGGTATCAGCTGCGCCGCGTGCGGCTGGTTGATCGAGAAACACCTGCGCAGCCTGCCGGCGGTCGCCGAAGCACGGCTGAACCTGTCCAACCATCGTTTGCACGTGCGCTGGGCCGATAGCCAGTTGCCGTTGAGCCAGGTGCTTAGCGAACTGCGCCACATCGGTTATGCCGCGCATCCGTATCAAGCCGACCGCGCCGCCGAACAACTGGCCAGTGAAAACCGTCTGGCCCTGCGCCAATTGGGCGTCGCCGGCTTACTGTGGTTCCAGGCGATGATGGCGACCATGGCCACCTGGCCGGAATTCAATATCGACCTGAGCCCCGAACTGCACACCATCCTGCGTTGGGTCGCGCTGTTCCTCACCACTCCGATTGTCTTCTACAGCTGCGCGCCGTTCTTCAAAGGTGCCATGCGCGACCTGCGTACCCGCCACCTGACGATGGACGTTTCGGTGTCACTGGCGATTGGCAGCGCCTATATCGCCGGCATCTGGACCTCGATCACCGGGGTCGGCGAGCTGTATTTCGACGCGGTCGGGATGTTTGCACTGTTCCTGCTTGCCGGGCGTTATCTGGAGCGCCGCGCCCGGGAACGCACCGCCGCCGCCACCGCACAGCTGGTCAATTTATTGCCCGCTTCCTGCCTGCGCATGAGCGATGACGGCCAGAGCGAACGCATCCTGCTCAGTGAATTGCGCTTGGGCGACCGGGTGCTGGTGCATCCCGGTGCCATTTTGCCGGCCGACGGCAAGATCCTCGACGGCCAGTCGAGCATCGATGAGTCGCTGCTGACCGGCGAATACCTGCCACAACCTCGGACCCTGGGCGACGCGGTCACCGCCGGCACTCTGAACGTCGAAGGTGCGTTGACCGTCGAAGTGCTGGCGCTGGGTCAGAATACTCGGCTGTCAGCCATCGTCCGTCTGCTGGATCGCGCCCAGGCGGAAAAACCGCGACTGGCAGAAATCGCCGACCGCGCTGCGCAATGGTTCCTGTTGCTTTCGTTGATCGCCGCGGCAGCCATTGGTCTGCTGTGGTGGGAGCTGGATTCGTCCCGAGCGTTCTGGATCGTTCTGGCGATGCTGGTCGCGACCTGCCCATGCGCACTGTCCCTGGCCACCCCGACCGCCCTCACCGCCGCCACCGGCACGCTGCACAAACTCGGACTGCTGCTGACGCGCGGCCATGTGCTGGAAGGTTTGAATCAGATCGATACGGTGATTTTCGACAAGACCGGCACCCTCACCGAGGGCCGCCTGGCACTGCGTTCGATTCGGGTGCTGGGCGCGCTGGACAGCGATCAGTGCCTGGGCCTTGCCGCGGCGCTGGAAAACCGCTCCGAACATCCGATCGCCCGTGCCTTTGGCCGTGCACCGCTGGCCGCCGAAGAAGTCCTCAGCACCCCTGGGCTTGGCCTTGAAGGTCGGGTGGGTGAGCAGCGCCTGCGCATCGGCCAACCGGCGTTTGTGTGTGAACTCAGCGACTGCCCTGTACCGGCGATGCCCGATGAGCCGGGTCAATGGTTGTTGCTCGGTGACCACCACGGTGCGCTGGCCTGGTTTGTCCTCGACGACCGCTTGCGTGCCGACGCCCCTGCCCTGCTCGCCGCCTGCAAGGCGCGTGGCTGGCGCACGCTGCTGCTGTCCGGCGACAGCTCACCGATGGTCGCCAGCGTCGCCGCCGAACTGGGTATCGACGAGGCCCGTGGTGGTCTGCGTCCTGATGACAAACTGCAAGTGCTGCAACACTTGCATCAGCAGGGTCGCAAGGTGCTGATGCTCGGCGACGGGGTCAACGACGTGCCGGTACTGGCCGCTGCCGATATCAGCGTGGCGATGGGCTCGGCCACCGATCTGGCGAAAACCAGCGCCGACGCGGTGCTGCTGTCCAACCGCCTCGACGCACTGGTGCAAGCCTTCAGCCTGGCGCGACGCACGCGCCGGGTAATCATCGAGAACCTGCTGTGGGCCGGGCTGTACAATGGCCTCATGTTGCCATTCGCCGCCCTCGGCTGGATCACGCCGATCTGGGCGGCGATCGGCATGTCTCTCAGCTCGTTGACCGTGGTGCTGAATGCTTTGCGCCTGACTCGCATGCCGAGCACGCCTGCGGCCAGCGCCACGCCAGAAACCCGCCCGCTGCCGGCCTGAGCCGCGCGGGCATGGAGTCTACCCATGCCAGCTCTCTATGTGATGATCCCGGCGGCGCTGCTGATCGTGGCCATCGCCATTTACATCTTCTTCTGGGCAGTCGACAGCGGTCAGTACGACGACCTCGACGGCCCGGCCCACAGCATTCTGTTCGACGACCAGGACCCGAACCACCAGGCTGGCGTCGACGAGGCCAGCGGTCACCCGCCTGCTTCCACCCCGTCCCAATCGAAAGACAAGGCTCCTCCCCATGTTTGAGCTGGCCCCGCTGCTGGTTTCCGCAGTCATTCTCGGTGTACTCGGTGGCGGTCATTGCCTGGGCATGTGCGGCGGACTGATGGGCGCGCTGACCCTGGCGATTCCCAAGGAGCAACGCAGCCGACGCTTTCGCCTGCTGCTGGCTTACAACCTGGGACGGATTCTCAGCTACGCGGCGGCCGGCCTGCTGATCGGCCTTGCAGGCTGGGCGGTGGCCAACAGTCCGGCAGCGATGTTCATGCGCGTACTCGCCGGGTTGCTGCTGATTGCCATGGGCCTGTACCTGGCCGGTTGGTGGAGCGGCCTGACGCGTATCGAAAGCCTCGGACGCGGCCTTTGGAAGCATATCCAGCCGTTCGCCAACCGCTTGTTGCCGGTATCGAGTCTGCCCCGTGCCTTGCTGCTGGGTGCGCTCTGGGGCTGGCTGCCGTGCGGGTTGGTTTACAGCACGCTGCTCTGGTCCGCCAGCCAGGGCAATGCCCTCGACAGCGCGCTGCTGATGCTAGCCTTCGGCCTCGGCACCTGGCCGGTGCTGCTGGCCACCGGCCTTGCCGCCGAACGGGTCACCGCCCTGCTGCGCAAACGCAGCGTACGCATGACCGGCGGGTTATTGGTGATGCTGTTTGGCATCTGGACCCTGCCGGGGCCGCATCAGCATTGGTTGATGGGGCATTAAATCGGCGGCGCGCCTATCGCGAGCAAGCGACAACGATCTCCGACAGAATCGCCCTTGATGCAAATCAACATGCCCCTCTTGTGAACCCCCTAGACTCACGGACACTGCCAGCCTATCCGGGGGAATGCCCGCATGCTCGACGCCATTCGTTGGGACACAGATCTGATCCGCCGCTATGACCTGGCGGGACCGCGCTACACCTCGTATCCGACCGCGGTGCAATTCAACAGCCAGGTCGGCACCTTTGACCTGCTGCATGCGCTGCGCGACAGCCGCAAGGCGCTGCGACCGTTATCGCTGTATGTGCATATCCCGTTCTGCGCGAACATTTGCTACTACTGCGCCTGCAACAAGGTCATCACCAAGGACCGTGGTCGCGCCTTGCCCTATCTGCAGCGTCTGGAACAAGAGATCCAGCTGATCGCCTGCCACCTCGACCCGAACCAGAAGGTTGAACAATTGCACTTCGGCGGCGGCACCCCGACCTTTCTCAGTCATGACGAACTGCGCCAATTGATGGCCCAGCTGCGCAGGCATTTCAACTTCCTGGACAATGACTCCGGCGACTACGGCATCGAAATCGACCCTCGCGAAGCCGACTGGTCGACCATGGGCCTGCTCCGCGAACTGGGTTTCAACCGCGTCAGTATCGGTTTGCAGGACCTCGATCCGCAGGTGCAACGGGCGGTCAATCGCCCGCAGAGCCTGGAAGAAACCCGAGCAGTGATCGAAGCCGCCCGAACCTTGCAGTTTCGCTCAATCAACATCGACCTTATCTACGGTCTGCCCAAGCAGACGCCGGACAGCTTCGCCCGCACCGTAGACGAAGTCATCAACCTGCAACCGGACCGGCTCTCGGTGTTCAACTACGCGCATTTGCCTGAGCGCTTCATGCCGCAGCGGCGGATCAACAGCAACGATCTGCCGGCGCCTGCCGAGAAACTGGAAATGCTGCATCGCACGATCGAGCAACTGAGCGCGGCAGGTTATCGGTATATCGGCATGGATCACTTCGCCCTGCCCGACGACGAATTGGCCATTGCTCAGGAAGAGTCGACCTTGCAGCGCAATTTCCAGGGCTACACCACCCATGGTCATTGCGACCTGATCGGCCTCGGCGTGTCGGCTATCAGCCAGATCGGTGACCTGTACTGTCAGAACAGCAGTGATTTGAACCACTATCAGACCGCCTTGGGCGACACCCAATTGGCCACCAGTCGCGGCCTGCTGTGCAATCAGGACGATCGTCTGCGTCGGGAGGTGATTCAGCAGCTGATGTGCAACTTCAGCCTGGAGTTTGCGGTGATCGAACAAGCCTTCAATATCGATTTTCGCGGCTACTTCGCCGACGTGTGGCCACAGCTTCAGACCATGGCCGAGGATGGTCTGATCGAACTCGACAACCAGAGAATCAGCGTATTGCCGGCCGGACGGCTACTGGTGCGCTCAGTGTGCATGGTTTTCGATGCGTATCTGGAACAGCAGAATAGCCAACGTTTTTCGCGGGTTATCTAGCGCAACATTACCAATGTGGTTATGGGTCAATAATTCGATAGCGTTATGACGACACGCCATCACCGTGCGAGCTGGTCGGAACGTCCTCCCGTGAGTTACCCTTACATCTTATGTGTGTTTTCCCACAAGGATTTAAGAAATGTCCGAGCCAGTTAAGCTGCGCGCTCACAACCAGGCCCATTGCAAGGATTGCAGCCTGGCTCCCCTCTGCTTGCCACTTTCTCTGAATCTGGAAGACATGGATGCGCTGGACGAGATCGTCAAACGTGGTCGCCCGCTAAAAAAGGGTGAATTCCTGTTTCGTCAGGGCGATACGTTTGCGTCCGTCTATGCAGTACGCTCCGGCGCCTTGAAAACCTTCAGCCTGAGCGACGGCGGCGAGGAGCAGCTCACGGGCTTCCACCTGCCCAGCGAACTGGTCGGACTATCAGGTATGGACACCGAAGCCTACCCGGTCTCGGCGCAAGCGCTGGAAACGACCTCGGTCTGTGAAATCCCCTTCGATCGCCTCGACGAACTGTCCGTGCAACTGCCACAGCTGCGCCGCCAATTGATGCGGGTGATGAGTCGCGAGATTCGCGACGACCAGCAAATGATGCTGCTGCTCTCGAAGAAAACCGCCGACGAACGTATCGCAACCTTCCTGGTCAACCTGTCGGCGCGTTTCCGCGCGCGTGGGTTCTCGGCCAATCAGTTTCGTCTGAGCATGTCGCGCAACGAAATCGGCAACTATCTGGGCCTGGCGGTGGAAACCGTGTCCCGGGTGTTTACCCGCTTCCAGCAAAACGAGCTGATCGCCGCCGAAGGCAAGGAAGTGCAGATTCTCGATCCGATCCAGCTCTGCGCCCTGGCCGGCGGTTCGCTGGAAGGCTGACCAGCCACCTTGCGGTCGAGCGAACAGGCTCGGCCGGGTTTATACTGCCGAGCTGCCCTTCCCCAGCCCGCCAGGACACTTCGACGATGGTCTTCGACTCCTTCGACATCAAATCCTTGATCCGCCCGGTGATCGACTTCCCCAAGCCTGGGGTGATCTTTCGCGATATCACACCACTGTTCCAATCACCAAAGGCCTTGCGATTGGTGGCGGACAGTTTTGTCCATCGTTATGTCGAAGCCGACTTCACGCACATTGGCGCGATGGATGCTCGCGGTTTCCTGATCGGTTCGATCATTGCTTACCAGTTGAACAAACCGCTGATTCTGTTCCGCAAGCAGGGCAAATTGCCGGCCGACGTGCTCGCCGAGGGTTATCAGACTGAATACGGTGAAGCCTTCCTTGAAGTCCACGCTGACAGCCTGTGCGAAGGCGACTCGGTGCTGATATTCGATGACCTGATCGCCACGGGCGGCACCCTGATTGCCGCGGCCAATCTGGTACGGCGCATGGGCGCACGGGTTTTCGAAGCCGCGGCGATTATCGATCTGCCTGAATTGGGCGGCTCTCAGCGCCTGGAAGACATGGGCATACCGACCTTCTGCCTGACGCAGTTTGCGTTGACGGATAAGTAAGCTCGAAGATCAAAAAATCGCAGGCTTCGCCAGCTCCTACAGGGGATCGCGTACATCCGTAGGAGCCTGCGATTTTTTCGGCGGCCACACCGCGTCGGGAGGATTAAAGCGAGATTGGTTTACGCCCGGCAAACGAATGCGCCAGGGTGCCGCCATCCACCAGTTCCAGCTCGCCACCCAGTGGCACGCCATGGGCGATGCGCGAGGTGATCAGGCCTTTGTTGGCCAGTAACTGCGCGATGTAATGGGCCGTGGCTTCGCCTTCAACCGTCGGGTTGGTGGCCAGAATGATCTCGGTGAAGCTGCCTTGCTCTTCGATCCGCGCCAGCAATTGCGGAATGCCA
The DNA here is from genome assembly GCF_048515765.1 of Pseudomonas sp. H11T01. Classification (NCBI taxonomy): domain Bacteria; kingdom Pseudomonadati; phylum Pseudomonadota; class Gammaproteobacteria; order Pseudomonadales; family Pseudomonadaceae; genus Pseudomonas; species Pseudomonas sp. H11T01. The sequence continues at coordinate 55,689 of NZ_JBLYED010000023.1, forward strand.
ATGGCCTCGGGCCCCAGCCCGTCGAGCGGTGACAAATGCCCCTTGAGCACAAAGTAGCGCCCGCGATAACCGGTTTGCTCCACCGCATACACGTCCATCGGTCCTTCGACCACGCACAAAATCGTATCGTCGCGGCGCGGATCGGCGCATTGCGGGCACAGATCGTCTTCGGTGAGCGTGCGGCACAAACGGCAATGACCGACCCCTTCCATGGCCTGGCTCAAGGCCTGCGCCAAACGCGAACCGCCGCTGCGGTCACGCTCGAGCAGTTGCAACGCCATGCGCTGGGCGGTTTTCTGACCGACGCCTGGCAAAGTGCGCAGTGCATCGATCAGTTGGCGAATCAGGGGGCTGAAGCTCATGGGCAAAGGTCCGACAAAACAACGAGACGCGGTTTATACCCGCGCCTCAGTTCACCGTCAAATGCCAGGGCGTCTGCTCAGCAGATGGCATCACCATTGACGCTTGTCCGGGCGGGCCAGACCCAGCTTTTCAATCCGGTAGCGCAGCATGTCACGGCTCAAGCCCAACAAGCGTGCCGACTTGGTGACATTCCAGTCAGTCTTGTCGAGCATTTTCCTGACCATGTCCCGTTCGACTTCCGGCAGATTCATGGAGATCATATCCTCGCTGTGGCTGTAAACCTCCGAGTGATACTGAGGCTGATACTGAGGTTGAGACGCAGGCTGTGTCGGCAGGTTCAGCGGCTCGTCGACCAGGCTCAGGCAGACGTTCAACTGGCTTGGCCCGACCATTTCATGGGCAGCCAGCAGCACCGTCTGTTCGAGCATGTTGCGCAGCTCACGAACATTGCCCGGCCAGCTGTAACCGCGCATCAGTGCCTCCGACTGGGGGCTGAAATACAGGTTGGGTTTGCCATAGCGCTTGCCATGATGGGCCAGGAAATGCCGGGCCAGGGTCAACACGTCTTCGCCGCGAGCACTCAGGCGCGGAACCTTGATGGAAATGATCCGCAAACGGAAAAACAAATCGCGGCGGAACTTGCCCTGCTGCACCATCTGTTCGAGGTTGCAATTGGTCGCGCTGATGATCCGCAGGTCGACCTTGCGCTCCTTGACCGCGCCGATCCGGCGAATGGTGCGATCTTCCAGCAGCTTGAGCAGCTTGGCCTGCAGAATCAGATCCATTTCACCGATTTCGTCGAGAAACAACGTACCGCCATCGGCAGCTTCGACGAGGCCGATCCGGCGATCCTTGGCGTCGGTGAATGCACCTTTTTCGTGGCCGAACAGTTCGGCCTCCAGAAGATTGGAGGGAATCGAGGCACAGTTGAACTCGATAAACGGACCTTTGCTGCGAGGCCCATCGAAGTGCAGCGCACGGGCCACCAGTTCTTTTCCGGTGCCGGTATCACCTTCCACCAACACCGGCGGCAGGTCGCCACTGGCCATGCGCCGCTCAGCGTCGAGCAACTGGCTAATGGTGTTTTTCATTGCCAGCATCGCCGGAGAATCGCCGATCAGCGCCTGCACACCCGACTTCTGCGCCTCGCGTTCCTGATAGAACGTCAGCGTACGCTCCAGACGGTCCGCGGCCAACGCCTTGTCCAGCAACAGCTTGAGTTCCGCCAGCGCCACTGGCTTGGTCAGGTAGTGAAAGGCGCCTTCTTTCATCGCCGTCACGGCATCTTCGACATTGCCGTAACCGGTCATCATGATCACTTTCAAGTCCGGCGCGCTGACCCTCAGACGCTGAATCAATTCGTGCCCACTCATACCCGGCAGCGAGTTATCGGTCAGCACCGCATCTGGCTGACAGGTCTGCAGGCATTCAAGCGCCTCTTCAGCCGAATGGCAGACGGTGACCTCGAAGTCCTTGCGCTCCAGAAACGTCTGAATATTTTCGGCGAGGAGCTGATCATCCTCAACCAATAGAATACTGTGTTCCACGGTCCCCTCCCGCCACTTTAAAAATCAGGCTTATTTGGGTTCCTTCCTGTTCCCGGCTGGTCAGACTGACCGAGCCATTGAATCGCTCCATGACACGTTTGACCAGCATCAGGCCAACCCCGAGGCCGCCCTGCTTGGTAGTGAAAAACGGTTTGAACGCCATGCGTTCCTGCTGCCGGGTCATGCCTTTGCCGGTATCGGTCAAGGTCATTTGCACGTGCCCATCGGCCAGCAGCTCGACCTCGATCGTCAGTACACCGCCGTCCGCCATGGCTTCCAGGGCATTGGCGAACAGACTATTGAGTATCTGGACCAGATGCATGTGCTGACTGATGATCGGGGGTAGCGTTGGTATCGACAGATGGACCCGGACATCGGCCCGTTTGATTTGCTGGTCGAAGGCCTGCGCGACCTCTTCGATGGCCAGGCCCAGGTCGACTGCCTCGCTATCGGAGTTTAATGGTTGCAGTGAGACCAACAACTCGCGAACCCAGCGAGACATGCGATCGACCTGGCTGATGATGTCGGAAATGTTCTTTTGCGCAGGCTCACTGGAGATTTCCTGGGCCAGTTCGGCGCTCGATCGAATAGTCGCCAGCGGATTGCGCAGGCTGTGGGCGACAGCCGAGGACATTTCACCCAGCGCGACAAAGGTTTCGCTGGTGATCAGTTGTTTCTGTTGCGCCTGCAGCATCCGCGCGGCCCGCCGCACGATCCAGAATAGTCCGAAATAGATCAGGCAGCCTCCGAGGATCGTCGCCACCCAGATCAGCTTGAAACCGCGCTGGATACGCAAAACCAGATCCTGAGGTTCCTTGTAGATCTCGACCGTGGCCAGGACCTTGTCACCGGTGGCGTCGAACATCGGAATATAGTGTTCGATAAACAGGTACTTGGGTTGGCGAAGGAACTTCTGCTCCTGACGATCCTCATCGGTCTTATGGTATTCGGATGAAACCTGCACTTTCGATTCGAACGACTCGTCCAGATCCTCGTCGCCCTCGATCCGTACGCCGATCAACGCCGGGTTGGTCGACCAGATGATCGTTCGATCCCGGGCATAGACAGTGGCCATCAGAATGTCCGGCAAGTGTTGGATATGGTCGAGGAACTCCCCCCGGGCCGCGATAATGCGATCGCGATCAAGTTCGGTCTGGGCGCTCAAATCGCGGATATCGAGCAAACTGCCGATGGTCTGGCTTGGCGGCATACCGACGTGTCGGACTTCCGCTGCGCCTATGGTATGGATGAACTGTGCCGTCAGCAGTCCGTCGCGTTGGACACTCTCACTGACCACCAGACGTGTGGAGGTATAACCGAGCCCCACGGCGACAGCGGCGATGATGAACAGGCTGGCCAGGGAGAACCAGTGCAGAAGGTTAAACTGTCCCTGGGCGAATATTTTTATGTGCTTCAGCATCTGCATAAAGTACGTCCTGGATGCTTGCCTAGAACCTTATAGTCGACGCCCCGTCAGCAGTAGAAAATCATGACTTACAACAGGGCCCGCAGTCATAGTATTTTGCCTCTACTGGATCATAGGCTGGATTTTCGGCTCGTGGCCGGAATGATCCATATGATCCATATGATCCATTTGGTGCACATGCGTCTCGGCTGCCTGAACCACTGGCGGGTGCTGGCGGTCGGTCTCTTCCTGCAGGTACGTCAGCACCGCTGCAGCGGCGGCCTCGTCGAGGCGCAGATTAGGCATGGACACCCGGTTGTAACGCTCGAACAATTCCAGCGCCAGCGGGTCCTTCTCGGCCAGCAGTCGGTCGGGCTCCCTGATCCAGCGACTGAGCCAGAGCGGATCGCGCTGACGGGTCACGTCCAACAGATCGGGGCCTATCGAACGCAGACCGATGCCCTGCCCGTCCATCATCCCCAACGTATGGCAGGAAGCGCAGCGGGTGCGGAACAGCTCCTCACCCATGCTCGGTGGGCGAATTTGCGGCGCATCGGCGTAGCTGCCCTCTTGGCTTGCGACCTTCCAGTTCTGCAGGCTGTTGCCCAGCTGGTCAGCCAGAATCCACGGATTTTCAAACGGTGAGGCTTTCATCCAGCGGCCGGTGGCCTGGTTGCCGACAATCAGACTGAGGTTGTGATCCTTGCTGCGGCCGTTGTCGACGCCTTCGATAAACAGGCCGAGTTTTTGCCGTAGCTGAGTAATCTCTTCCTGGTCGCCGGTCATGAACAACCAGCCCGGCGCAACCTTGAACTTCTGCGCATAGTGTTTGAGGACCGGCGGTGTATCGGTCTGCGGGTCGATGCTGATGGAGTAGAAAAACACATCACGCCCTACCCGCTCGCCCAACAACTGTTGGACCTGGCGCAAGCGGGCGGTCTCCAGCGGACACGAGTCGGTGCACGAGGTGAAGATGAAGTTGATCACCACCACCTTGTCCTTGATCAGGTCGTCGAAAAAGTGCAGCTGTCGGCCATCCTGATCAGTCAGCAATGTATTGGGAAAATAGGCCGCCCCCCAGGGCGTGGCCGATGGCACGTCATCGGCCAGCGCCAGGCTGCTCAGGGCACAGGTCAGGAGCATCAGGGCTCGCTGCGTCCAGACTGTCCAGCCATGCTGACGATTGAGTTGCATGACATCGCCTCCTCGGTGGCTAGTTGCCAGCCTTGACTTGGACCTGCGGACCGAATCCATCACCGGTGCGCAAAGTCGGCAACGCAGCGGAGTTCACGTACCTGACACCATCCCAGGACGGCAACGGCGTGGGCATCAACTGGAACTGTCCAGGGTGTTCGAGATCCCAGCGCAGTAGCATCGAGTTGTCCTCATGCTGGGTGTTATGACAGTGCTCCATGTAGGTGCCGGCAAACTCGCGGAAGTTGATCACGAACTCGACGTTATCCTTGCCATCGTCTTCGCTGCCGATGCGATAGACGTCCTTGCGCGCCCACTTTTCCCACTCCGGCGGGGCCTTGCCACCGCGGCTGAGAATGATCCCCTCCTCGAAGTGCACGTGCACCGGATGGCTCCAGCCATTGCCGCCGTTCTGGATCTTCCAGACTTCCAGGGTGCCGTCGCCGCTGAAGCCGGCGTCCTTCGGGCCTTGGGCCAATTGGGGCGCCGCACTGATCCGGCGAGGGTCCATGTTAAAGCCCTTGCCACCGTCGGTCTTGATGGTCCAGGGCGCCAGATCGGTGCCATCGGAACGACCAAAGGTAAAGGTGCGATGCCGAGCCAGTTTGAGCCGGTCCATATCGGCCACATTGTCTCGGTGAAGTTTCAGCTCGATCATGGTTCTGCCTGCGGGCTTGCCGGGTTTGGCCGGTTCGTAGGCTGCGGGGTCCATGGCCAGATCCTGGCCGGTGTAAGCCTTGACGTTCAGTTGTAGGATCTTGCCCACCGCCGGGTCGCCTTTGTCCCATTGCGGCCCTTTGCTGCCCTGCTTGATCACCGCCAGGTATTTCTCCGACAACACGTCGGCCAACGGAATATCTTGCTTGGGACCTTTACCGGTCTCATGTTCCTTGAGATTGAGCAGGAACAACTTGTCACCGGGCTTGATGCCGTTTTTCGCGAAATTGACAATGATGTCGAAACGTTCGGCAATGCCTTGGGTCGGGAGGATCGCGTTGTGGTCCTGTTTATCGCCATCGCCGTCCAGGTCCATGCTGCCGTCGAACGGCACGCTGTGTTCCATAAGGTTGCCGTCGTTGGCGATCATGTGGAACGGTACCCGGCTGTAGGACAGTCCTGAGCCTTTGGGTCCCTGGAATTCACCACCACTGCCTTTGATTTCCCGTACCAATGCCAGCTTCAGGTAGCGCGATATCGAGCCGTTGAGTATCCGAAAGCGATAGCTGCGCGCACGCACGTTCAAGTAAGGCTTGTACTGCCAGTTGACCAGGACCTGATCACCCAGAAAGCCGTCGGTGTTGAAGGGGTTGAACCAGAGTTGACCGTTCTGATCCCAGGCCTTGTCGGCGATCATCAGGTTAACGTCATAGTCGCGGTTGCCCCAGGGCAGGGCCGAGCCGCTGGGCAAGCGCAGGTTGACGCCATCGTTCACAGCTTCGTTGCCGCGATCCAGTGCGCTGTAGTAGTTCATCATCGCCGCGTTGCCCTTGTAGACGTTTTGCGCGGTGAAATCGAGCATATGGTCGTGGAACCAATGGGTACTCATGGTCTCGCGCCAGTCACCGCGAATCTTGATGGTGCCGTGGTCGCAGGTCTTGAGCCCCGGAGTGCTGTCGTTGACCCAGAGGGTCTCGCCCGGCGCACAAGGGAACGCCGCCCGTGGATCTTCGGCGCGGGTATTGATGCTGTCATACCCAGCCAACTGGATCGGCCAGCGATAGTCGTAGAACTGCCCCGGGAAGAAAAACGCATTGGCATAACCATCGCTCTCGGCCGGGGTATGACCGTTGTGTTCGTGGGTACTGATGGTGTGCAAACCGAAACCATGGTTGGCCGCGGGGTCGATGGGCAAGGCGTTGTAATGGCGCATGAGCAGTGGCTGGCCGTAACGCACCATCAACAGCTTGGGTGGCAGCGTACCGTCGAAGGTCCATACGGATTTGTGATTCTGTATCGGCATATTGGGGTGAAAGCGCGAATCGACGCCACGGGCAGTGCCCTCGGTGTTCGGATAGCCGGCGGTGTTGTGGTACAGCCCGCCGGGACCGAATTCGCCCACGGCATAACCGTGCATCTGCCGACTGTCACGCACGCCGCCGTTGACCCGCGCGCCAGACTGTACGGTTTTGTAGGCCGCCTGCGGATAAAACTCGTTCCAGCGTTGATGCGACCAGCCTTTTCCTGGCGGCCGACCTTCAGCTGAGGAGCCGACATGACGATTGAGAAAGTACTCGATCTGCGCCTGCCAAGGGTTGCGATCGACCACATTGGAAAACTGGCTGGGGAACGGCGTCAGCCCCGGTTGACGCAAAAAGGCATCGATGGCACTGCTGGGCGGGGAGCTACGCGCGACGCTGAGCGGATCCTGCTCTGGCGCCGGGCCCTTGCTGGCAACCGGAAAGGCCATGGTTGCGGCCGGGATGGTCGGATCAAGACGCTCCGGGCCGAATTCCTCGAACAACAACACCTGCTGAGTGAACGGCTGGGCACCGAACAGCGGGCTGGGCTTGCCGTTGGTGGGGTAGTTGAAGCTGGTCTGCACCGCCGGTGGCAGTTCATTTTCGGCTCGAGGGGTGTTCTTGTCACCCTCGACGCCGTTCGGCAAATCGAACGAGCCCTTGTTGGCCTCCGGCATGGTCAACAGGCTGTTCAATGCCTTCACGGGGTCCTGGGCAGGATTGTTGTACGCGGACGGATCCGTTGGCGACGGCGGGTTGACGTCATCAATGGGACTGGCATAGAGATCCAGGCACCCCATCAGCATCAACATCACACCCGAAAGGCGCCACACAGTGGCTCGAAAAAAGCTTGAACACGGTTGCCTGTCCATCCTTGTCACCCTGAAATCGTACGGGGGGTAAATGCAACTGAGCAAATACCTCGCCAGAGTCGTGACAAAATATGTACAGATCAAAAAATCAATACAAAACAAATGATTAGAAAGTAATCCAGACTAAACAACAGGGGGGAAAACTGGGGAATGGGCCCCATAGGCGGGGAAACACTTACACCTAAGTTGAGCAACGGGTTTGTGCTGCCACCTTGAATCGCAGGCTCACGCAAGTGCCCTGCTGTTCGCGACTGTTCAAGGTGACCGAACCGCCGAAGCGCTCCATGATGCGTTTGACCAGCATCAAACCGACCCCCAATCCGCCCTGTTTGGTGGTAAAGAACGGCTTGAACACCATGCGTTTCTGTTGCGCATTCATGCCATTGCCAGTATCGGTGAGGGTCAGCCACAGACCCCCGGCGTTTTGCTGGATCCCGATGCTCAGCACCCCGCCCGCGCTCATGGCTTCCAGCGCGTTGGCGATGACGCTGTTGAGTATCTGACTGAGCAATACCTCCTGGCTGAGCACCAAAGGCACCTGCCCGGGTTCGAAGTTCACCTGAACCCTGGCTCGGGCGATCTGTTGTTCGAATGCCTGAAGGCTGTCACGCACGGTGGCCACCAGATCCACCGCGTCGGCCTCTTCATTGATCGGGCGTAGCGACTGCAGGAGCTCGCGAACCCATTTCGACATGCGGTCTACCTGGTTGACGATGTCGGTGATGTTCTTGTGCGCCGGACCGGTTTCAATGTCTTGTGCCAACTCGGCACTCGAGCGAATGGACGCCAATGGATTGCGCAGGCTATGGGCGACCGCCGAGGACATCTCGCCGAGGGCGACGAAGGTTTCATTGGTGATCAGTTGCTTCTGCTGTGCGGCCAGCAAATCCGCGGCGCGGCGCATGAGCCAATACAGACCGAAATAGATCAGCGCGCCACTCAGCAGCGTCGCCAGCCAGACCAGGATCAGCCCGCGTGTCATTCGGATAATCAGATCCTTGGGCTCCTTGTAGACCTCGACCATGGCCATGACCTTGTTTTCGTCGACATCGAAGAGCGGAATGTAGTTCTCGATGAAAAACAACTCCGGGGCAACCGGAAATTTCTGCTCCGCCCGGGCGTGGTCGATGTCATGGTAGCTGGTGAAAACATTGGTCTTGAGACGAAAGGCCTCCTCGAGATCAGCGTCATCGATGATCCGCTGGCCAATCAACTGCGTATTGGTCGACCAGATGATCGTCCGGTCAGGCGCGTAAACGTTGGCCAGCAACACGTCCGGCAAATGCTCGACATGGTCGAAAAACTGCCAACGCGAGCTCATCCGCTCTTGCACGACGATGTCGGGGTAGTCCTTGTCCTGGCGCGGATCGAGCAACTCACCCATGGTCCGCACGTTCGGTATCGAGACGTACCGCACCTCCGTCGAAGCGATGGCCTGGATGAACTGGGCAGTCAGCAACGCATCACGCTGGACACTTTCAACCACCACAAAGCGGGTGGAGAGCCCCCCCAGCACCAGTACCACCGAGCCAACGACGACCAGGCTTACCCAGGAAAACCAGCGCAGCAGGATGAAGCGCTGTTGCGCTTCATCGGGTTGCTCTTTGGTCGCTTCCGGATCGAGCGAGGCAGCGTGCTCGTGTGTCTGCATGATGGATGTTCCGGGGGCATTTGCATTGGTTATAGCTCAATGCGCAGCGCTGCGTCGGCTTCGTCCGCCCCCGTTTGTCCCCCAACCCAGGGGGCAGCCACCCAGTCCCGGCAAGACTGCGCCGCTCCGTTGATTCTTCAGCGATCATGAGCGCTCCCTTAGGGTGGCGAAGCGGTGGGTGCCAAAACTCAGAAAGGCCGGACGGTGCAGCAGATTTTCCAGATCTCAGATTAGTAGTCTCTGACCCTCCACTGCACTACACCAACTTGCGCCATTGCCTACACATCCCCCAGAATCGCCCCGCTTGTGCACCTTGCCCCACGCTACTAAGGTTCTCCAGTCGCTGCCCATCAGCGATCGGGTTTAGTCGCCCGTGGTTTTCCAAGGTGCATAGCGCTCCAATCAGTCAGGTATTTCCTATCCCTGCACTTGATGGTGGCTGTGCGCAGGGCGCCCTCGGGCGCGCCGGTTTCTTGGATCCCCGGTCGACTAACCTGCGTACAGCCGCCACCCCTTCGTTTAGTCGCGAATCGGTGGCAGCTCCAACATTAAGGATCCGAGAAAATGTTTAAAGTCACCCCCAATCCCCCCGAAACCCCAAACGTTTCGCCCGACGAATCTCTCGATTCGAAAAAGCTCCACGAGGCCGTACAACAGCCCCTCGATCACTACCTGACCCCGCCGCCATCGGACAAGCCACGCGCAATCAACGACCGTCCGCCGCAGTTCTTCACCGTCGCCCCGGACATCAACCCCGAAGCCTTGCTGGCCCACGCCTATGAAACCTTCTGCTCGGCCAGCACCCTGACTCTGGATTTGTCCGATGACCTGGAAGGCAAACACCGCAACCTCGCCCTGGCGATCTATAGCCTCATGGAGTTAGGGTTGTTGTTGGTCGAAAAAATGCTGGATCGCGAGCATTCGGTGAAGGTGTAGGCAGAAGGAGTGCCCGTCGGCTTAAAGTAATGAGGCGCCGGGCACATGACCTTAGGCCGGCTGTAAGGCCGCCATCACGCCCAGAGCCTTTCCGCCAACACGGTTTTGCCTTGTCCGGTTCCTCATTGACTCATCGGACTCATCGGACTGGACGGACTCAGCGGACTCAGCGGACTGAGCGGACTGGACGAGCCTGTCGCCGCGCCACCCGCGTTGTCGAGGAAGCCTTTTTGCGCGACGAACTGCCAGTCTGAGTAATGGTTCATGCCGTTGAAATCGACCCATTCGATGGGAAAGCCAGCCTGCTTCAGCGGCTGCTCCTGGGACTGGCTGTAGACACCGGTAATGCGGTTGTCGAAACCACGCAATAAACCCCATTCACCGGTGCTGCCGATCGGGTCCGGATAGAGCCGGCGCAAGTGCCGTTTGGGGAACGGAAAGCGATGATCTTCGAGCAGTTCTTCCAGCTTTTCAGGGTACTGCGCCAGGCCCGGCGAACTGTGGTAATAACTGAGCAGCGCCTGGGCGTACTGATTACCGACCCAGAGCAGTTCGCGCTCGTGGTCGCGGCGGGCGACGTTCGACCAGACCTGGCCGGTGCTGGCCAATGCCGCGCCCATCAAGATGATCAGAAACAGCACGCCCAGGTAGGTGTACCCCTGTTGACGTTGCCCACTACCACTCCGAATAGAGGCTGCCATCACGCGCCCTCCCGGTAGCTCCGCTCTTGACATCGGCGACCCCGCCGGCAACGCCGCCCGGTGGTGACACCAGTACCCAGAGATCCTTGCGTTGAGTGATCGGGTCCAGCGGCTGGCTGCGCAAGTAGCGCTGCTCCACCAACTGGTCGATGGAATCGGGATAATGCCCGGTGTCGCCGTAGTAGTGATCCAGCGCCTCGCGCATCACCGCCAGGCTCTGGCGCAACGTGGTTTCACGGGAGTTTTCCAGGCTGGTGAAGTAGCGCGGCACGGCAATCGTCATCAGCGTGGCGATGATGGCCATGACCACCAACAATTCGATCAGGGTAAAACCTTTGCTCTGGCGCATACGTTCACCACTCTTTGTAGGCGATGCCGTTGAGGCCTTTGCCTGGGGCCCGCGAATACACGTCGAAAACGTCTTCGCCTTCATGTGGACTCTGGGCAGAACTGTCATAGGAGCGCAGTCCCCAGGCGTCCCTGTCGTTGTGCTTGGCCGTGACGAAGGGATCACGCGGCAGACGTCGCAGGAAATAGAACTTGGCGCCCTTGGCGCTGCGCATGTCACGCACCCCGTCCACCAGCACCTGCAGGCTGGGCGGAAAGCCGTTGCTTGTGACGGACTTTTCGATGTACCCGGCATCGGACGCACGCTTGTAGGCATCGATGGCATCGCGAATCTGATACAGCGCGGTCTTCAGTTCCTGCTCCTTGCCCCGCCGCACCACGGTTTCGGTCAGGGGCGCAGCGATACCCGCGAGCAGCCCGATCAGCGCCAACGTGACCACCACTTCGATCAGCGTGAACCCTTGGCTGCACTTCATGATTCAAGGCCTCGCAGTGGTGTGCAATGCTGCCAACGGTGCGGCGTCAGGGCCCGGTTCAGTCAACTCGGACGGCTCCTTCGAACGGTCCAGGTTCTGGATATGCATGCTGGTCTCAGTGCCGGTCGGGAACTCCATGTCCGAGGGGCTTTGGTAAGGCAGGTTGCGCACGATCCGTGGAGTGATCGACAGCACCAGTTCGGATTTGCCCACTGAATCCTTGTTGCTGCCGAACAGCCGTCCGAGCCCAGGAATATCCCCCAGCCCCGGAATCTTGTTACCGGTGGCGCCATGGTCATTGCGCACCAGGCCGGCCAGCACCTGGGTTTCGCCATCATGCAGACGCAGGGTGGTCTGGGCGTTGCGGGTATCGACCTGGACCGGGATCGTGCCCGCGCGGGTCGGTTCCAGCGGCGTGGCGTTGCTGACCTCGAGGGCGATCTTGATCGCCACTTCGTTGTTCAGGTGGACGATAGGTGTCACTTCCAGTTTAAGACCGACATCCAGGTAGGTGACGCTCTCGGTGATCACCGGTCCCTGGGTCGAAGGCATCGACGTGGCGCTGATGATCGGCACCCGTTGACCGATGTGGATACGGGCCTGCTCGCGATTGCTGACGCGAATGACGGGGCTTGCCAGGGTGTTGATGTCGTTGTCCAGGGCATTGATCTTCAATTGCGGTGACGGCGACATGGAGATCCGCCCGGAATTTATGCCGCGCAGTTGATTGAGAATGCTCACCCCGGTGCCGTCGCTGTTGATCACGCCAAAGGTGTTCGGCCATTGCAGGCCGAGGTCGAGAATGCGTTGCCGGGACACTTCCATGACCTCGACTTCCAGCACCACTTCGGGGTTGGACTGATCCTGGGACTGCAAGAGTTTTTCGGCCATGCGCACGGCATCGGGGGTATCGCGCATGCTCAGGGTATTGAGGCGTTCATCGACGAATACATCGCGAGTCTTGAGCATGGTTTTGACCATGTTCAGCGCCGTGTTGGCGTCAATACTGGTCAGGTAAAAGGTGCGCATGACCAGCTCTTGATAGTCTTTGATCTTCTGCGGTGAGTCGGGATAAATCAGCAGCGTGTTGTCGTTGACCACCTTTTGATGCAGTTGATTCTGTTGCAGCAGCAGCTCCACCGCATCCTCGATGCGGACATCGCGCACGAAGATAGTGGCTTTCATGTCCGGACGCAGGTCTTTGTCGAAGATAAAGTTCAGGCCTGCGACCTGGGACAGCACCTCGAAAATGGTCTTCAGGCTGGCGTCACGAAACTCCAGAGTGACCGGGCGATCCATGCGCATGCGCAGTTGCGGATAAGGGACAACGTTGCGGCTTTGTATCTGTTCGATGTTGTGACGCAGTTCCAGCGCGCTTTCGTTTTTCGGATCGAGGGCAAGAATGTCGTGAGCCTGACGCTCGGCACCGATCACGTCGCCCCGGCGCAAGTCGGCTTGCCCCTGACGCAGATAGTCATCGACATTGCGCAACTGTTCGAGCTGGTGCAGCGCATCGCGGGCGCGAACGTTATTGGGTTCGATGGTCAGCACTCGCCCGTAGCTCAGTCGCGCCGAAGCGAAGTCACGCATGGCACGATCCTGATCGGCCTCAATCAGCAGCGCCCTGACCGAACGCGCATGGCCGGCACTCAACGCAAGGTTCAGTTCGGTATCGCGAGGGTACTTCTGCAACCCTTCCTCAAAACGGGCCAGTCCGGCCTCGTATTGACCCTCTTCAATCAGGGCCATGCCCTGTTTTCTGGCGGAGGTGGCACCGCATCCGGCCAGGCTCACGCAAACCGCGAGAACCAGGCAAGGCATGGGCGAGACCCAACGGAGAGACTTCATTGTGCACTCCCTACAGACAGAGTCTGGGACAGATTCAAGGGCAGGTAGACCAGGCTCAGCTCCGTGGCGGAGATGTGCTCGATCCGATAGGTAGCGTCGATAACGTCGCCGAGCCGCACGACGTAGAGTTTTTCGCCGTTCTGCAGGAACACCTGCAGGTCGCGGCGATCGTCCATCCGACCGATGAACTGAAAAGGCAGTGGCGGCGCGCTCGGTTCGACTTTCGTTTGCAGTGCCAAAGCGGCTGCAGCGGCTGCTTCGTCGGTCAACGTTGCCTGGGTTGGCGCAGGCGTCCAGCTCTTGGCTGCAAACAGGTCGCGGCTCATGTTCAGGGATTTTGCCGCAGCGGCTGCGGCCTTGTCCGCCACTGCGCCGGAGTGAGTCTTGCCGGCTCTGGTGGTTGTGGCTGCGGTTTTTGTCGCGTCGGCCGGAGATTGCGCGTCGTCGAAAAACATCCCCGGCCCCCAGGCGAGCGCACTGGCAATCGTCAGGAAGGCAGCCCAGCCAAATGCACGTTGTCTGTTCATTTGGACCTCGATAGATACAGGGTCATGCGGATGCGCCCAGTCAGTTCGCTGTCGGCGATACGCTTGCGTTGAAAGTCGACATCCTCGAGCACCAGCGCCGGCAACTGACCTAACAATTCGTGAAGGAAGCGACGCAATTGTGGGTAGCTGCCGCGTACCGGCAGGAGAATCTGATAACGCGCCAGGTGCGTCTTGGGATCGACCCCCAGGGCGTACTCGCCGCGCGACAGGGTGATCTGCTGTTCGGCGGCCAGCGCGTAGATCCGGTCGATGGCCACAGTGGCTTCGGGCTGCGCTGGCAACTGCCGGTGAAACTCGTCCAGTTGACGCTGGGGCACTACGGGCGCGATGGCGCTGCCCTGTTCGATACGCACCAGATAGTCATCGGCTTCAAGACTGCGTTGACGAACGTTTTCCAGGGCCTGCCAGCCAGGCAACAAGCCCACCGCCGCCCACGCCATGACCAACACCATCAGCGCCGCTCCTGCAAGCCCGGGCCAGCCGAGGTTCTGCAGTTGCTCGTGGACGATCAATCTAGGGATTGGCATCGTTGATCTCCCAAGTGGCCGATAGGTTGAATTGCACTGCGTGATCGGGCGATTGCGTGAGGATTTCGTGATTGAGCAACGACACGTCGCTCAGCTCTCCGCTGCTCTCCAGACGCCGGTGAAAATCCAGCATGGCCTCCAGATTGCGCGCCTCGGCACTGATCCTGACCTGGCCCTTGTGCGCATCGGGAGTCAGCGAGAGCAAGGCGACATCCTCCTGCGGCAGCGACTCAAGCATGGCGAACAAGCGTTCCCAAGGCCTGCGCATTTGCTGTGAGACCTGGCGCATCTGGGCCAGATTCTGTTCCTGTTCACGGCTTTCGGCAGGCGTCAGGCCAGCCTTGCCGGGAACATCGCCGCCCAATTGGTGTTGGGCCTGCTGCAGCTGTTGCTGCTGGAGTTGTTCCTGTTCGTTGAGGTGCCGATACAGTGCGGCGCAGGTCAGTGCCAGCAGGACACTGACGAGCAGCAGGCTGACGCCGAGAACCGGAATACGCCGACGTGGCTGGAAGTCGAGCAGTAGCGGGCGCATGTCAAGCCACCGCCCGGGACATGGTAAACAACACATCACGCACTGGCGCCGAGACCTGGGCTTCGAGGGACAATTGCACGCCGATCAGATCCGGCAAATCGTTCAGACGTCCCGGTGCGTGCAGGTAAACGCTCAAGGTCGGTGCGTCAGGATTGTCCTGTAGTTCGCACTGACGAGCGATAAGCGCCGTCAGGGCCTCGTCGCTGTCAGTACAGCCCGTCGAGTGCACCGCGTGCCACTGACCGGCACGCTTGAGCAGCAACACGCTGCGCAGCGGTTCAGCGACCACGAAGAGCAAGTCGCCCTGCCGCAATTGGCGCTGGAACCGGTTGAATGCGGTCATCAAATAGGGTTGGACCGAACGCAGACGAAGACCATGTTGAGTGGCCATCGTGCGCAACCTCAGCAGAAGCTCCTGCGGCAGGGCCGCGGCGATCCGGCTCGAGCCCGCAGCTTCGGGAGACAGCGTGACGCTCCATGGTTGAGCCGACACGCCGTAGATATCCTCGAAGCAGGCCTGGGCATAAGCGAGTAATTCCTTTGGACTGTTGATCTGTTCGCTCCAGGGGATCAGGCAATAGCGCTGGTAATGCGCCGACAGCACCACACTCAACTCAGCGCCCTGTGGCGCATGTTCGCTGAGCAGGTGCTCCAGGGTGTCCACAGCCAATGACCAGTCCACGTAGCGCTCGCCGATCAGGCCAACGCTGCCCAGCCAGTGGTTTTCTTGGCCGCGCCGGCGACAGAGGCCAATACCGTTGGCACCCAGCACGGCGATATAACGATCACGCGACAAAAGTGACACGATTGATTTCCTCCAGTGTTGTGCGCCCTTCGCGCACCAGTTCCAGCGCCGAGCTGCGCAGCAGACGCAAGCCTCGGCTGCAGGCCACGGCCTTGATTTTCGGCAGGGGTTGGCGCTCGACGATGAGCTGACGGATTTCGTCGTCCAGGTGCAGCAGTTCAGCGATGGCGGTACGTCCGCGATAGCCTGTGCCACGGCAATGACTGCAGCCGACGCCGTGGACGAAGCGGTAGTCCGCCACGGCCTGCGGGTCGAGCCCACTCGCCAGTAGTTCCTCGTTGTCCGGAGTACGCGGGACCGCACACGCCGGGCACACCAGACGAATCAACCGTTGGGCCAGCACAGCATTGAGTGCGGAAACGAAGCTGTAGGGGTCGACCTGCATCTGGCTGAAACGGCCGATGACGTCGAACACGTTGTTGGCGTGAATGGTGGTAAATACCAGGTGCCCGGTGAGTGCCGACTGCACGGCAATCTGTGCGGTATCGGGGTCGCGAATCTCACCCACCATGATTTTGTCCGGGTCGTGGCGCAGGATCGAACGCAGGCCACGAGCGAACGTCAGGCCTTTCTTTTCGTTGACCGGGATCTGCAACACGCCTGGCAACTGATATTCCACCGGATCTTCGATGGTGATGATCTTGTCCACGCCGTGGTTGATCTCGGTGATCATCGCGTAGAGCGTGGTGGTCTTGCCGCTACCCGTGGGGCCGGTGACGAGGATCATTCCATAGGGTTCGGCGGCCAGTCGGCGCAGGCTGCGCAGGGTCTCATCGGCGAAACCCAGGGCCTGCAGCTGTACACCGCTGACCCGGTCGGCCAGGTCCTGTTTATCGAGGACCCGCAGCACCGCATCCTCACCGAAGATGCTCGGCATGATCGACACCCGAAAGTCGATCTGCCGGCCGCTGATGCCGATCTTGAAGCGCCCGTCCTGAGGCACGCGCTTCTCGCCGATGTCCAGTTCGGCCATGACCTTGATCCGCGAGATGACCTGGTCAGCGAACTCGCTGCCTTGAACTTTGCTGATGTTGTTGAGGACGCCGTCGACCCGGTATTTGATCACCAGCCCGCTACCGGTCATGCCCAGATGGATGTCGCTGGCATGTATTTTCAGCGCATCGTAGAGCGTGGAGTTGACCAGTTTCACCACGGCGCTGGCGTCTTCACTGATGCTGGTCAGCGACAGGCTGTGCAGGGTGTCTTTTTTGTGATCGTTGGCGCCGTCGGCCTGGGCATCCAGCGCATCGACGGCGTGAAAACTCTCTTCATGTCGGGCCAGGCAGGTCTTGAGGTCAGCTGCATGGACCAAATAGAGGGGCGCGCCCTGCAGGCAATCATCGATCCAGACAAGGCGCGACGGATCGAAGGGATCGGCGAACACGCCGAGCAATTGATCGCCATGCTGCAACAGAATGAATTCGTGCTTGAGCGCCTGGGCCAGACTGACCCGATCGAACATCGGTGTGGCCTTGAACAGGCTTTCGCTGTCGAGTACCGGGTAACGCAGTGTGGTACCCAGGCAGCGCACGAAGGCTGCGGGGTCCAGTTCGCTGAGGGTTTCCAGTGCTTGCAGGGCTCGCTCGCCAGAGCTGGCGGCGAGGGCTCTGGATTGAGCCAGTTGCTCGCTGGTGAATCGTGACGGTGCACGAACGGTCGATACCGGTTCGGCAGCCAAAGACAGACGCTCCATGACCTGTACTCCAACGTCCCGGGGCTATTGCCCATTCGGCGCGGCAGGTCATCGGCGGGGGCCTTGAACGCTTATCGCGCCACTATTCCCCGGTAAGCAGTGGCTCGTCGTTGACTGGTGGCGAGAGCGACGACATTCGTCTGCGATCCGCCATTAACCAGCTACCGTCGTACAACTGCAGGGGGAAATTCTCATTCCTGCTCTGACGTCGTTCGACAAACCCTTCCGACATGTTTGCCCCTGCTCGAGGCTCGCGGCGTATACCCACCAGGTCACAGACTGCACGGGCCAGTTCCGCCAACGGGAACGGTTTGAACAGGATATGGCTGACACCCAGCTGCACGGCGCGCTCACAGACCTCATTGGTCGGATGCGCAGTAATCAGCACGAAGTGGCAGTCCCTGTGTTGGCGGACAGCGTCGAGCACCTGAAAACCGTCCATATCGGGCAAACGGAAATCGAGCACTACAACATCGGGTGAAAAGCCCTGAACCATTGCTACGGCTTTTCCACCGTCATGGGCGACTCGGACTTCCAGGCCTTGAGCCTCGAGATACGCTCCGAGGTTCTGCGCCAGGATCTGTTCGTCTTCGACTACCAGTACTTTGTTTAACAAGGCAGACTCCTTGAAACTGTTCAGATCCGATGTCGAACCTGGGAGTGCGTACCGTACTTAGGCTTACGCACGCTTCATGCCAGGCTTGACGCTGGATTTATGCTCTTGATTTCATAAGAAATTTTTTTCCGCTGTAGCCTGCTTCCCCCAGAGCTGGGGCAGCATGCGGGCCTGTCCAGAACCTTTCCCCAATGTTGGGGAGTACACCTGAGGACCTCCAATCCGTTTGGGGACAAACCTCAGCAATCGTCAATTCGTTCAACATGACTCACCGATCGCAAACGCGCCAGAGCATTCTTTTGCGCCTGGGTCTGGGCCTGCCCGGCCAGCCAGATAGATCCTGGCCATGGCAAGCCGCTGCTCCCGTTCGACATATTGTCGGCGCTGATGGTTCTCCATGACAATCAACTGCCAGCCAAATTTTGTTTGCACCGGATCACTGATCTCTCCCGCTGACAGGGAAAAGTCCATGGCCTCGAACTCGGGCACCCTGATTGAGCGCGAAAAATAGCCAAAATCCCCACGTTCATCCTGATCCGGCCTTGCCCCTAGGGCGTCGTGTCGAGCGGGACATAAGGGGCCACCGAATAGAACTGCAGTAGCTCCAGATCGACGGTGACAATATGGGCTCCGCTGAGCCCCATGCGTTTGCCCCGCCCGAAGCTGACCCGCGGAGTCAGGCCGGTGTCGAAGTCGTGCAGACTCTCCAATGCCTCGATCAAGGTCTTGCGACTGACATTACGGCCAGCCCTTTTCAACGCTTCGCCAAGCAGCGTCATCGAGCAATACGCGCTCACCTGCATCACCGCATGCTGACCATCAAGACCCTGACGCTGACGCAGATGGGTCAGGGCCGAGCGCCCTGGTGCGCTCCAGTCGCTGGGTATGAAGGGAAAGGCTAGAAACAAGCGTCTGGAAAACGCCTCGGGCAACTGCTGGACATCGCCGGCCACTTGACTCGAAGCGGCGAACAGGTACGGCGTCAATCCGACGCTGTGCAGACGGCCGGCCAGTTCACTGAAGTGTTCACCACTGCCCAGATAGAACACTGAACTGACATCGCCGGTCGCACCGATGACGGCGGCGCGCTCGTCCTGGGAATACACCAGGCGTCGCACCTGCTGCCAGCCATGACCCTCCAGGTATTGCTGCAGATTTTGCGCCTGGGTGTCCAGCGATCCATCATCGGGGTAGACGATCAGAGCCGGGCCTGCGGTCAGTGCCAGATGATCGGCTGCGTAATTGGCCAGCGCCTTGAACTGCTCGCCAATCCCCGGCAGCGGCTCGAAGATCTGCCGACTGGACGCACTGGCGCCGAGCAGTGTCTGCGGCCCCACCAGCGGTACTCCAGCCTCCTCCAGCAGCGCGGGCAAGCGTGCGTCGAGGGCCGGCACCAGCGGAGCCACCAGGGCAAACACCTGTTCGTCTTCGATCAGTTTGCGCAACGCCTGCTCGGCGCTGGCCAGGTCCGGTCCCGGGTCGACAATGCTCAATTGCAGTTGCCGCCCATGGATGCCGCCCGCCTCGTTAATGCGCTCGATGCTGTCGCGCAACACCGCGGCAACGGTGTGACCCGGTTCCGCCAGTGGCCCGGTGCTCGGCAGCAAAGTACCGAGCCGCAGTCGATCGTTCTCCAGGCCAGGATCACGGTCGTCCTCCAGCTGTTTCAGGTAGGCCGCCTGGCTGATCTGGTCGGCGCTCGACAACACGAGCCGGGGCATCGCCGGGTCGAGCCGAGGCGTCAGTTCGACAGCCGCGGCCGACATGCTCAGGCAAATCAGCAGAATCATGCACCGGCGGGCCGTGAGCCACATGGCGTTCACCTGTTCTCAGTGCCCGGCTACAGGCAGGGTGAGCAATTGCTCGAAGCAAACCGCCGGGGTGATCCAATCAAAAAGTCTCATGGCTGGACTCCTGAGCGATGGCGGTTGGCCTGGCATGCAACCGTTTCTGGCTGAGCTGATCGATCTCGTTGAGCAGCACTGCCGGATCCGTTAAGCCGTAAAAACGAGTCCAGTAGGTGCTCGTGCCGTCCCCCACGAGAATCAATGGCGCATGATTTTTTAAGTCCCCATCGCCACTGCCCAGCCCCTCGAGGGTCGCAGCTATGGCCCCAGGCGCACCCGTCAGCCAGCTCCAGCCTGGCCCGTCTTGAAACCTGCGGGAATAGTCGAGCAACCGCTGCGGACTATCGCGCTGAGGATCGATGCTGATAGACACCAGTTGCACCTCACCTCCGGCCCGCCTACCCAGTTGTTTTTGGACCTTGCCCATGATCGAGGACACCAGCGGGCAGACCGTGGTGCAGTGGGTGTAGATGAATCCCATGACCACGATGCGGTCGCTCACCAGGTCCCGTTGCAGGCTCACCGACCGACCGTGTTGATCGATCAGCGGCACGTCGACGATTTTCACCTCCGCCCCTTGGGGTGAAACCACCGGCGTACCGTGGTTGGCGTACTCGCTAGGGTCCTCGGCTGAATGGGCCTGGGCCAGGCTGGTCGAGAGCGCCAGTGTCAGCGTGCAGAAGGTGAGCAAGAGCCGTGAGGTCACTCGGTTCATGATGACGCCCCTTTATGGGTAGACCGGTAGGTTGTCGCGGGGTAGCCCGGCAGGTTGTCGCGGGCGACACCCGCAGGCTCGCGTAAGTGTTGGTGCCAACGTCCGCACCCAACGAAGCCGAGCGCTCATGCAGGTACCACGCACCGGCCTTGTCCAGCCCCTCGCGGGACTGGTAGGGATTACCCAGCGACACGGTGAAAGGCCCAGGCAGAAGCTCTACCTTTGGCATGACCAGGCACTGCTGCAGCGCTGGGCTGGGCTCGATCTGTGCCGTGAAGCAGTGAATGATCTGCAGCTGGTTGATCAGAAAAGCCACGTCGAAGCGCCCCGCTGCCGGCAAACGCACCCGCGTGCTGTAAACCCCCGGTTCGACTTCGCGCAGGCTGCGGTCGATCACCATCGCCGCCCGGGCGGTATGACCACGGTTGAGGTAACCGGACATCAGCGCATTCATGCCTTCGGCGTAGAAATAGGTGGTGTTGTCCACCGGGTTGACGACGAAGACCGAGTTGTCCTCGCGACCCGGCGCCAGGCTCTGGGCCACCGGCAGGTCACCCGCCTGACGCGGCGCTGCCGGCCCCGCCTCGAAGTCTTGGCTGATAGGCTCGTGGTCCTGCCCCAACGAGCCCAGATTGACCATCGTGACCTTGGGTGAAGACAACCCGCGGATATAAGCGTATGCGGCGGTGAACGTCACCTGATAGGGTTCGGCGCCCACCTCCAGGCTATGGATCAATGTGTCGCTGGCCGCGTCGATGACCAATGCGCGGTCTTCCAGGGTGTTGAGCACAAAACCAAAGCGACCGTCGCGGGTGAAGCGCATCGGGCCAAGCCCCTGGCTGCCCTTGATGACCTTGCGCAGCGCCAGACTGCGAGCATCGATCACGGTAATGCTGCCATCCTCGACGTCGGCCACGTAGACCGCTTCGGACAACGCTGAATAGGCCACGGACAACGGATGCGGTCCGGTGTTGATCTGCTGAATCAGCGTCAGCGTGGCAATATCGATAACGCTCAGAGTGCCGCTGTCGAGGTTGCTGACGAAGGCGTAGTGCGAATCCTTGCTGAAGGCGATCTCATGGTGACCCACACCGGTTGCCAGTTGCGCGAGGGGCTTGAGTGAATGACTGTCGATCACCGTCACGCCGCTGCTGCCGGCATCGTGCGTGTCATTGCCCACCCAGAGCAGGCGTTCGTCCGGTTGCAAGGCGACCCGCAGCGGCTCGACCCCGGCAGCCACGTTACCGGTCACCTGGAATTGCTCTGCGTCGATCACTGCGATCTCGCCCGCCGCGGGCATGGAAACGAACACACGCTTGTTGTCGCCGCTGCTGATCCAGTCCATCGGTGGCTGCTTGAGCTCGATTTGCATCGGGGTGCTGGGGGTGTCCGCCGAAACCGACGGATCGATCACCGTCAGGCTCGCGTCTTTGTTCAGCACCAACAGGAAGTAACGGGTGAGGTCAAGCAATGGTCGCGCACCGACGCTGCCTTTGAGAAACATCTCGACCCGTGATTTGCAGCTGTTTTGTGGTTCGGTGTGGCTCAGTCCCAGCAGACCCGGATCGAGCCAGGCGCCGGGCGCAACGCCCGACAGCGGCTGACCCGAGTTACTGTCGGTGACTTTGAAGCGCACGTCGGCGAAGTCACCTTCGATCAGCGTGTCGTCGCCATCGATCGGGCGTATCTGGAACTCGATGGCCACGCCATCGCGAACCAGACGCTGCCCCTCAGGGCCGGCTTGCGCCGACACTGTGTCGTGCCGACTCAACAGCCATCCACCCAGACCGGCCACCAACAACGCACTGCACGCAGCGATACATAGTGGGGTTGTTTTATTCACGTCCTGCTCCTTAAAACGTTGGTTCTGAGTGGCTGTATTTGCCTCGGGAAATAACGGCGTTGGTACCGTTCAGTAAAGGGCTCAAGGCCCAGCAAGGAGCCGCTCAGGAAGAGCAGATTGAGCCGTTGGGTTGGGTGGGTCCCTTTCA
The DNA here is from genome assembly GCF_048515765.1 of Pseudomonas sp. H11T01. Taxonomy (NCBI): domain Bacteria; kingdom Pseudomonadati; phylum Pseudomonadota; class Gammaproteobacteria; order Pseudomonadales; family Pseudomonadaceae; genus Pseudomonas; species Pseudomonas sp. H11T01. Next base: position 78,262 of record NZ_JBLYED010000023.1, read on the forward strand.
TGGTGGAGGGCCTCGCGTCGCGTTCATCGGTGAAATGGACGGAGCAATCACCATGCCAGTTAATTTTTTATTTAAATTCAACAGTTTAAGTAAAAAACTAAAGCTGGCTGGGGGAAACTGCCCCCCCAAAAAAGCCCGGTTTTCAGGAGTCCCCACATGTGGGGAATGCTACAAAGGCGCGTCGACCGCCAACCCCTGCAAGCGCCGGTACTGACGCAGCACGCTGGGCACGTAACGTTGGGTTTCGGCGAACGGCGGAATGATCCGACCGCGGCTGAGCACGGCATCGGGGCCAGCGTTGTAGGCGGCCACGGCGAGTGAGATATTGTTGTTGAACATCACCATCAGACGCTTGAGGTAGCGCGCCCCGCCCTGGATGTTGGCAGCAGGATCGAGCGCATCGATGACCCCCATTTCCCTGGCAGTCCCGGGCATCAACTGCATGAGCCCCATTGCACCTTTGGCCGAGCGCGCATCCGCGTTGTAATGCGATTCGGTCTGAATGACCGCGTGCAACAGGGCAGGCGGTAAATCATTGGCTGTAGCGGCAGCGGCGACCATCTTGGCATAGGGCATTTGCGCGATCATTTGCGGCTCCAAAGAAGGCGCCACAACCGCCACCGTCGGTTCGCGGATGACCTTTTCATAGTGGCGTCCCGGTCGACGGACGTTGGTTATCTCATAAGCACCGTCGGCTGAACGTGAGACATAGATGTCCGCCTGGGCAGCGCAGGTCGTGGCCAGCCAGACCAGTAAACCCGTAGTCAGTACTCGCATGCTTGATCCTCCCTCGACAATCCCCCGTTTTTTGGGGCTGTTGACCCACTTACCTGGGCTTTTGAGGTATCACGCAAGCTCTGTGCCGCATCGACGAGCCCAGCAATTACGTGGCCTGCAGGGCAACACAGGACCGCGAGCACAGCAATTGCATAAGCAGACCTACCCACTCGAGGAGGTCATTATGTCCAGTCATCATCGAAATACCCGACGGCAGCAAAGCGGCTTCACTTTGCTTGAATTGCTGGTAGTGCTGGTGGTCCTCGGCCTACTGGCCGGGATCGTCGCGCCCAAATACTTCAGTCAGCTCGGCCGCTCGGAAGCCAAGGTGGCCAAGGCGCAGATCGAAGGGCTGGGCAAGGCGCTGGATCTGTATCGACTCGAACTGGGTCACTACCCCACCGCAGAACAGGGGCTGGCGGCCCTCAATACCGCCCCCAGCGACGAACCGCGCTGGGCCGGACCTTACTTGCAGAAAAAAGTCCCGCAGGACCCATGGGGTCGCAATTACATCTATCGCTTCCCCGGCGAGAATGGCGAATACGATCTGCTGTCGCTGGGCAAGGACGGTCAGCCCGGCGGCGAAGGCGAAAACGCCGAAATCACTAGCTGGCAATGAGGAGGACACCGTCATGCGTTTTCATCTCAAGGTTATGGGCAAAGGCGGCATCAAAGCGCTGATGGTGGATGCACCGGGCCCCGCCGAGGCCCGACGAGTGGCCGAGGAACAAGGTCTGCGCCTGATCAGCCTGCGCTCCGAACAGCGCTGGCGGTTTGGCGCCTTGCGTCGTCATGAGGTATTTCCCCTGTTGCTGTTCAGTCAGGAGTTGACCACCCTGCTCAACGCTGGCCTGGCGCTGATCGATGCCCTGGAGAGCCTGGCAGAAAAGGAAACCGCACCCCAGGCACGCAAGACCCTGAGTGAACTGGTACGACTGCTATATGAAGGCAAATCCTTTTCTCAGGCGCTGAGCCAGTTGCCGGAAGTATTCCCACCGCTGTACATAGCGCTGGTGCAGTCCAGCGAGAAAACCGGCAACGTCAGCGAAGCCCTTGGCCGCTATGTGGTCTACCAACAGCGCATGAATGAGGTTCGGCAAAAGATCGTCAGCGCGTCGATCTATCCGGTGTTGCTGCTGATTGTCGGCAGCGGTGTGGTGCTGTTTCTGATGGGCTACGTTGTGCCGCGCTTCAGTCTGGTCTTTGAAGGCCTGGGCTCCAACCTTCCCTGGATGTCGCAGGTGCTGATGTCCTGCGGCATGTTCCTGCATAACCATCAGACCGAGTTTTTCACTAGCCTGTTCGCAACTATCGTGGCGTTGGGATGGCTGATGCGTCAGCCGCGCTTTCGCCGCGGCGTTGACCGGGTACTGGAACGGGTGCCAGCGATCCATCGGCGGATCGTCATGTACGAATTGGCACGTTTCTACCGGTCACTGGGGATATTGTTGCAAGGCGGTATCCCCATTATCACCGCCATGGGCATGGTACGCGGGCTGCTCAACGTCGGCTCCCGGACGCGACTGGACTCGGCCAGCGAACGTATTCGTGAGGGACACGCGATGTCCGCTGCGCTGGAACACAATGAGCTGACCACACCGGTGTCGATGCGCCTGCTGCGGGCCGGTGAGCAGTCGGGCAATCTGGGTTACATGATGGAACGCAGCGCCGACTTCTATGACGAAGAAATCAGCCGCTGGCTTGAATGGTTCGTGCGCCTGTTCGAGCCGTTGCTGATGACGTTTATCGGCCTGCTGATCGGTGTCATCGTGATTCTCATGTACATGCCGATCTTCGAACTGGCGTCGAGTATTCACTGAGTCACCGACGCCGTTGGCAGTCATCGCCACACACAAAAATGCCAGGCTCAATACCTGGCATTTTTGTTATGCATCCAACTCGCCAAAACGACTTAGAACGGCAGCTTCATGCCCGGTGGCAATTGCATGCCTGCGGTCACGCCGGACATTTTGTCCTGGCTGTTGGCTTCGATCTTGCGCACGGCGTCGTTGACGGCGGCGGCGAACAGAGCCTCGAGCATTTCCTTGTCATCTTCGCTCAGGCCTTCAACGATGCTTGGGTCGATGCTGACGCGCTTAACGTCGTGACGGCCGGTCATGACCACCGTCACCATGTCGCCGCCGGACTTGCCGGTGACTTCGGCGTTGGCCAGTTCTTCCTGCATCTTGGCCATTTTTTCCTGCATCTGCTGTGCCTGCTTCATCAGGCCGGCCATGCCACCTTTCATCATGGGAATCACCTCAAAAGTACTTGGATAAAAACAGCGCCCGGCCCATCAGGCCAGGCACCTTTCAGTTACTAGCCCTGACTGACCAGAGCCTCGACAGGTTCAATAGTATCGTTACGGATCACCGCACCGAACTGTTGCATCATTTGCTGGATGAACGGATCACCGTGGATCGACTCTTCAGCCTCGCGCTGACGTTCGCCGCGGCGCCGGGACGCTGCCTGGGCCGGGGTTTCCTGCTCGGGCTTGATCAACTCGATGCTGACGGTCAGCGTACGCTGGTGATACTGATTCAGCGCATCGTTGAGGCGACGCTGCTGGGTCGCGTTGAACAGGGCGCTGTGGGCCGGGTCCAGGTGCAGCAACCAGTGATCGCCATCGACCGCGATCAAGGTGCAGTTGGCGGCAATGCTGCCAGTCATGCCGGAAATCGGCAATTTCGGGAACAACTCCAGCCATTCCAGGGCCAGGCCGGTCGCCGGCTGCAAGGCCGGTGCAGGTTCGGGCTCAGGGGCCGGTTCTGCGGCGTGTTCACTGGCCAGCTCGTCGAGATAGCTGTAAGCCGAATCCATGTCCGGCTCGATATAGTCCTCATCCAGCGGCGGTTCGTCATCCAGATCCATGCCCGGCGTAGCCGCATCGACCTCGGCCGATGTGGGTTCAGGAATCGGCGTTGCCACCCACTCGGGTGCATCCGGCACCACACTGTCTGGCGTCGGCCCCGGCATTGGGGGCAATTGGGGCTGCTCGGAAGCAGTCTCAAGCATCGGCTCTACCGCCGGTTGTTGCTCGATCACCGGCTCTACTGGATCGTTCCAGGGCAGGTCCACCACTTCGGCGGCGACCACCACAGGTTCCACGACCAGCGGCGCGACCACAGGCATGGGGGCTACGACAGCAGCAACCGGCTCCGGGATCGGCGCGACAACCGCAGCGACAGGCTCGACCGGCGCGCTAACTACCGGAGCAGTAATGGCAGCGACCACCGGCGCAACGATAGGTGCGGCAGCCACGGAGTTTGCGGAATCAACGGTGGCCTGGCTGATCCCCACTGGCTTTAGCGGCTGCCTCGGCGCGTCCACGGTGTCTGCCGGGCGGAAGGCCAGCATCCGCAGCAGGACCATTTCAAAACCACCCCGAGGGTCCGGCGCCAGTGGCAAATCGCGGCGGCCGATCAGACCCATCTGGTAATAGAACTGCACATCTTCAGCCGGCAACGCCTGGGCCAGCGCCAGCACCCGATCACGGTCGCCCTGCCCGTTGTCGACGCCTTCAGGCAATGCCTGGGCGATAGCGACACGGTGCAGCACATTGAGGATCTCCGAGAGCACGCCATTCCAGTCCGGACCTTGCTCGGCCAGATGGCGCACTGCTTCGAGCAATGCTTTGGCATCGCCATCGAGCAGCGCGTGCAACACGTCGTAGACCTGGCCGTGATCAAGGGTGCCGAGCATCGCCCGCACATCGGCGGCCATGACCTTGCCTTCACCGAAGGCGATCGCTTGGTCGGTCAGGCTCATGGCGTCGCGCATCGAACCATCGGCAGCGCGGCCCAGCAGCCACAGCGCATCGTCTTCGAACGGTACGTTCTCGACCCCCAGTACATGGGTCAAATGCTCGACCACACGTTCCGGGGTCATGTTTTTCAGGGAGAACTGCAAGCACCGCGACAAAATTGTTGCGGGAAGTTTCTGCGGATCGGTGGTCGCCAGGATGAACTTGACGTAGGGTGGCGGCTCTTCGAGAGTTTTGAGCAACGCATTGAACGAATGGCTGGACAGCATGTGCACTTCGTCGATCAGGTAGACCTTGAAGCGTCCGCGGCTCGGCGCATATTGCACGTTGTCCAGCAGCTCGCGGGTGTCCTCGACCTTGGTCCGGCTCGCCGCATCGATCTCGATCAGGTCGACAAAGCGCCCTTCGTCGATTTCCCGGCACACCGAGCAGGTACCGCAGGGCGTCGAAGTGATACCCGTTTCACAGTTCAGGCATTTGGCAATGATTCGCGCAATGGTGGTCTTGCCCACCCCGCGCGTACCGGTAAAAAGATAGGCGTGGTGCAGCCGCTGGCTGTCCAAGGCATTGATCAGAGCCTTGAGCACATGGGTCTGGCCGACCATTTCGCGGAACGAGCGCGGACGCCATTTACGTGCAAGAACCTGATAACTCATCGAAAACCGTCGCAACTGGGAAGCGGAAGCGGGTAATGCTAGCGGAGCAAGGGCGAAATTGCATCCGGTGCGCTCGTCTAATCTGGCTAAGCTGCTCTTTGGGAGGCTTTTATTGACCTTGTTTGTGGTCTTGCTGGAGAGATTATGCGTTTAGCCTGGGCCACTTTACTGCTGATTACCGCAAGCGGTGTTGCCGCAGAAGCGCCATTGCGTTTCGCGATCACCGACAGCTGGGCCATGCCCATGGTGCAAATCGAACACGATCAGCCGACCCAGGGTATTTTGCATGACATGTTGCTGAGCCTGGCAACGCAGGTCGGCCGCCCTGCCGAGTTCCACGTGCTGGCCCGCGGCCGGGTGCAAAGTGCCATGGCGCGTGGCGATGTCGATGTTCGCTGTTATGCCGCGCAATCCTGGCTCCCCAACCTGCCAGGTGACTACCTCTGGAGCACTCCACTGTTGTTTCAGCGCGATCTGCTGGTCAGCACGCAAAACCTTTCTGCCCAGGTGCAGCCTTCAAGCCTGCCCTCACAACCTATCGGCACGGTGCTGGGCTATATCTATCCAGGCCTTCAACCCCTGTTCGACAGCGGCCAACTGCACCGCGACGATGCTCGTAGTCAGGAGCAGGTACTGCAAAAGCTCGTGGCCGGTCGATACAACTATGCAGTGAGCAATCAATGGACCCTGGACTGGTTCAATCAGACACTGATGCCCGACCAACAATTGCACAGTGTCGCGGTTTTGCAGGAACAAAATGTCGGCTGCTATGTGCGCAACGACCCGAAATTGCCGGTGCAACTCATTCTTCGCACTCTCCTGCAGATGAAAATGTCCGGGGAAATCGACGAGATCATCAAGCTCTATACCGGCACCGTTGAACCCACCACAGCGACGCAAATCACTCAGACGGTCAGACCGCTTGCTCCAGCACCTGCCACTCCATCGGCACCTTGAACGTCGCGACCCAGCCTGGCACCTCACTGGCCGGCATCGGCCGGGCAATGAAATAGCCCTGGGCCACTTCGCAGCCCAGACGCAGCAATAATTCACCGTGCGCCATGGTTTCCACTCCCTCGGCGATCACCTCTCGACCGAACGCCCGGGCCAGACCTATCACTGCCGTAGTCAACGCCAGATCATCCTTGTTATTGAGGATGTCGCGGACAAATGACCGGTCGATCTTGATCGTTTGTGTGCGCAAACGCTTGAGGTAACTCAGTGACGAGTGACCGGTGCCGAAATCGCCAAGCGAGAACTGCACCCCCAACGACTGGCACGCTTCCAGGCACGTACTGACATGCTGGATACTCTCGATGGCTACCGACTCGACTATTTCCAGATCGAGCATCTGCGGCGCCACCTGGGTATGCCGCTCAAGTACCGCCTTGAGTCGATCGACAAAATCCGTCCGCTGAAAATGCCGGGCCGCGATATTGATGCTGACCGGCCAGCTCTGCCCCACCAGTTGCCATTGATGCATTTGCGTCATGACCTGATCCATCACCCATTCGCCAATGTCGACGATCAGATCCGTCTCTTCCACCAGCGGCAAAAAATCCTTGGGCGGCACCAGCCCGTTTTGCGGATGCTCCCAGCGCAACAACGCCTCGAAGCCCACTACGCAACCGCGGCGCATATTGACCTTGGGCTGAAAGTGCAACGACAGTTCTCCCCTGGCCAGCGCCTGACGCACCCGTTCGACGGTCTGATAGGTCACCTTGACCTCTCTGTCACGTGACACATCGAACAAATGGTAGCGATTTCGGCCCCCCTGCTTGGCCACGTACATGGCCTGATCGGCGTGACGCAACAGGGTTTCGGCATCTTCGTTATCCGCGGGGAACAGCGTGACGCCGATACTGGCAAATACATTGATCTCTTTGCCGAGTATCGAATAAGGCGCGGAGATTGCCCCCAGCACCCGGTGCAAGGCAGCGTCCAATTCAGAGACGTCGCGCACATAGCGCAAAATCAGCACGAACTCGTCACCCGCCAGCCGCGCCACCGCGTCCTCGCCACGAATGATCGCGCGCAGGCGCTTCGCGACTTCCACCAACAACAAATCGCCGCTGGCATGCCCGTAACCATCGTTGACCGCCTTGAAGCCGTCGAGGTCGAGCATGCACACCGCCAGCGAAATATTCTCCAGCCGGGAAAAATCCAGGGATTGATCGAGCAGGTCAGACAGGAATGCACGATTGGGCAGACCGGTCAGTACGTCATGGCCTACCCGCCATTGCAGCGAGTGCAGAAGTTTACGTTTCTCGCTGACATCAAAGCGAATCGACACGTACCTTTGCACCCGCCCGGTCTCATCGTCGAGTAGCGGCACCACGGTGCTGTCGACCCAATACAGCGTGCCGTCCTTGGCGCGATTACATATTTCGCCTTTCCAGACCTTGCCCAAGGCAATGCTGCGCCACATCGAGGTAAAAAATTCGGCGGAATGTAACCCCGAACTGAGCATTCGGTGGTTTTCCCCCAACAACTCTTCCCGGCTGTAGCCGGAAATCAGGCAGAACTGGTCATTGACGTGAGTAATCCGCCCCACCAGGTCGGTCTCGGAGAAAATGGCGGCTGCGTCCACGGCCCTGCGGTATCTCTCATCCATGAGTCAGACGCATGTTAAAACTCCATAGACAGCAATCGATATGCCCTGCCCCAGACTTGGCCTGGTGACCGGCTGATTCGCTTTTCCCCTGACAGCGCAACACAATCCCTTGATCGTCTCAACTGCTTGCAATACAGCGTTTTATACGGCGTTTGGCCTTCGAATCGGCGAAAATCAACTAGGATGAACCAAGGCATCCGGTAACACTGGAGGGCAGAACGTCGGCAACGATTGACGTGACCTTTTCGCCTCTGCCAAGTCCTTGGTTTAGAAGAACAAAAGCAATGCAATGATTGACTGTTCCGTAAGCCCGCCTTTTGAAACCAGCTCACCAAATGCCTGTACCAGGTGCGGATTCTACGAAATACATCACATCTTGCAAAGCAAGGTGATGAGTTATGGTGTTGTCTAACGCAAAGATTTATCGTTAAGTTCTTGATTCTAAATGGGAATCGAGCGATGCAAATTTCAAGTTTGGGTCCAGCCATCAGGCGCTACCGCAAGGTAGCAGGGCTTACTCAGGCTGAACTAGGTGAAAAAACCGGTTTTGACCCTAAAACCATCAGCCGCTTCGAAACCGGCACCTATACCCCCAGCGTGGAAGCCCTGTTCCTGCTTGCCGATGTGCTGGGGGTAAAGCTGAAAGCCTTTTTCGCGGATCTGGGCGATGAAGACGAACAGCGGGCTTATTTGTTCGGTGTCATTCACAAAGCCACCCCGAAGGATCTGGGAAAGCTGATAGCAGCGGTAGACCAGGCCTTGTCCAAGCCTTAGAGCCAAGCAACAAAAAAGAGGAGACCGACTTATCGATTCCGATAAATCTGCCTCCTCTTTTCTTAACGACTCCTGACAGAAACTGACAGCGCACACCTCTAGACTTGAGCGCACTGCACAGCCCCTACCAGGACAATGGAGTCGCCATGAACGCTAGCCACTATCTTTTACTCTACGTCGACAGCCCCGCTACCAGCGCCAACTTCTACAGCCGCCTGCTGGAAAAGCCCCCTGTCGAACTGTCACCGACCTTTGCGCTCTTCGTGCTCGATTCTGGTCTGAAGCTTGGACTCTGGTCCCGGCACACGGTAGAGCCAGCAGCCCAGGCTGCGGGGGGTGGCGGTGAACTGGCGTTTTCGGTCGCCGACAACCCGACCGTCGACACCTTGCACACTGAATGGATCAAGAAAGGACTGACCATCGCACAAGCGCCGGTCGCCCTGGATTTCGGCTACACCTTCGTTGCGCTCGATCCAGACGGGCATCGGTTGCGAGTGTTTTCGCTCGCGCCTGAGTGATGCATCGCTGAATGCAAAAAAGGACGAGCTGGACAGAATCAAGTCAGACAGGATAAAACGCCGATCCGGAAGGATCGATGAACGTACAGAAAGGAAAAAATCGAGGTTCTGCGTAAGGAAGAGAAGCCTTGCTGAACGAAGGCTTGACGTTAAGGTGGTAACCCCACCAGCCACACCCCGGCACACAATGTCACCGCTGCGGCTGCTCCCTTCCAGGCCTGACCGGGTTCACGGCTGATCGTTGCGGGGGGACCGGTGGGGTCACCATAACGACGCTCGCCAGTAGGCGAGCCGCGCCATTGTACCGATCTGACAAGAAGTTACAACCGTCGGTTTCAGATAAAAAATATGAGCAAGGTCAAGGACCTGCAGTGTTCTTAAAAGATCGCCGCCTGCGCAGGCTCTGGAGTGTATGCAAACCCCGCAGGAGCTGCCGCAGGCTTCGATCTTTTGATTTTTTTAATGGTCCTTCATCACCTCATCCGCCCGGCCGCCCTCTTGCTGGATGACCAGATGAATAAAGTGCAATTTTGCGATGACCGGCGCTGGCAAGACAAAGGGATAGAAATCCGCTTGGCCCATGCTGCGTGACAGCTCATTGAGCATCCCGGCCAGTTCGATCCAGGCGTTGACGAACGACAGGAATGCCGTACCGCCAGGATGCTCTGGGTCGTAGAGTGTGTTGAGGGGAAATGGCTGGTAGTCGAAATCCATCTCCCGGGCACTCATGCCAAAGTCCAGTGCGGTGTCGACCGCATCCATCATGTGCAGGTAGTGAGCCCAGGTTTCCGCCCAGTCTTCCCACGGGTGCATGGTGGCGTAAGCGCTAACATAGCTCTGCTGCCAGTCGCCCGGCGCGCCTTGCTGGTAATGCCGTTCCAGCGCCTCGGCGTAGCTTGCGCGCTCATCGCCGAACAGGCTGCGAAACGCTTCCAGCCAATGGCTGTTGGCGATCAGCTGATCCCAGTAGTAATGCCCGACTTCATGCCGAAAATGCCCGAGCAAGGTGCGATACGGTTCGTGCATTTGCACACGGACCTGTTCCCGATGGGCATCATCGGCCTCCTTGATATCCAGGGTGATCAGGCCATTGGAGTGGCCAGTGGTCGGAGGCTTGCCTTTGAGGTCTATACCGACGAAATCAAAAGCCAGGCCGGCGTCTTCATCCTGGGTTTTCGGAATGATCTGTAAACCCAGGCCGATCAACTGAGCGACGAGGCGACGCTTGGCGATTTCCACTTGGCGCCAGCGCTCGTGATTCTCGGAGATCGAAAGATCGGGAATGGTGTGATTCAGGCGACAGGCAAGGCATAAAGCACTGGGGCCGTGGACTGGCAGCAGCCAGTTGCAGGCTGCCGGGGTATCGAGATTAGCGCAGCGACGGAACAGCCCGGCTTGCGGGTCGGCATCGAGTTGCCAGGATTCCACTTGCGGGCCTGGCTGAAGCGATGACAAACGACTCTGCAGCGGCTGATAGCCCAGCGCCGCCGAGCAAGCCAGGCATTGGCTGTTGCGAAAGAACAGCGACTGCCCGCAGCGACAATGCCAGACTTTACTGTTACGCGAACCTTCGCCCATAAAGGGCGCGGCGATGCGTGAGCTCAGTTGTTCGAAGAAGCGGTGCATGGCGATCTCTCCCTGGGGCCTGCCAAGACTAGATCATGATTAACACCTGATCGTTCCCACGCTCTGCGTGGGAATGCCGCCATGGACGCGCAGCAATCGCCTTCGGCTGCGACGCAGAGCGTCACGGGATGCGTTACCACGCGGAGCGTGGGAACGATCAAATCGCATTCTCGCCGTTAAACCGCTATACCGTGCTTGCTCAGAAACGCCACAAACGCCTCTTCATCCAGCACCTTCAATCCCAGCTCATTGGCTTTGGCCAATTTTGAGCCGGCTCCCGGCCCGGCCACCACGCAATGGGTTTTCGCCGACACCGAGCCTGCCACCTTGGCACCCAGGCTTTCGAGTTTGTCCTTGGCAATGTCACGGCTCATCAGCTCCAGGGAGCCGGTCAGCACCCAGGTCTGGCCGGCCAGCGGCAGGCCTTCGACGACTTTCTTTTCGCTCTGCCAATGCATACCGAAAGCGTGCAGCTGCGCTTCGATTTTCAGTGCGCGCTCGGCATGCTCAGGGTTATCGAAGAACTCACGCACCGCTTTCGCCTGTTTCTCGGCAAGTGCCTGACGCATGTCCAGCCAATCGGCGTTGATAACACCTTCCAGCGAGCCGAACTTGTCGGCCAGTTTCTGCGCGCCGCCCGGTCCGACCGACGGAATATGCAGCTTGTCGATCAAACCACCCAGGGTCGTGCTGGCAGCGAACTCAGCACCGAGCTCGCCCTGATCCTGGATATCCAGACCACGCGCCAACAACTGTTCGATGACCGTCGTGTTGTGCTCGTCCTCAAAGAAGCGGTGAATCTCGTAGGCGACTTCCAGCCCCACATCCGGCAAGTACGTCAGCACTTCCGGCAATGCTTGCTGAACACGTTCCAGCGACGCCAACGAACGCGCCAGCACCTTGGCCGTCTCTTCGCCAACATCGGGTATACCCAGCGCATAGATAAAGCGCCCAAGGCTCGGTTTCTTACTGTCGGCAATGGCGCTGAGCAGATTTTTACTGGACAGCTCGGCAAAGCCTTCAAGGTCGACGATCTGTTCGAAGTTCAAGGTGTAGAGATCCGCCGGTGACGCCACCAGACCTTCATCCACCAATTGCTCGACGCTCTTCTCACCCAGACCTTCGATGTCCATGGCGCGACGCGAGACGAAATGGATGATTGCCTGCTTGAGTTGCGCACCACAGGCCAAGCGGCCGACGCAGCGATATACCGCGCCTTCGGTGACGGTTTCACGCCCCTTACTGCGCTTGACCAGCTGCGTGCGCTCGACATGCGAACCGCACACCGGGCAGCTCTCGGGAATCTGCACCGACCGCGCGTTTTCCGGGCGACGCTCGGTGACCACTTGCACCACTTGCGGAATCACGTCACCGGCGCGACGAATGATTACCGTGTCGCCGATCATCAGGCCCAGACGCGCCACTTCATCCATGTTGTGCAAGGTGGCGTTGGAGACGGTGACGCCCGCGACCTTGACCGGCTTCAAGCGCGCGACCGGCGTCACGGCGCCGGTGCGACCCACCTGAAACTCCACGTCGAGCAGCTCGGTGAGTTCTTCCATCGCCGGGAATTTATGGGCTATCGCCCAACGTGGCTCACGGGCACGGAAGCCCAGTTCGCGCTGGGACGCCAGGCTGTTGACCTTGAACACCACCCCGTCGATTTCATAGGGCAGCGCATTACGGCGCTCACCGATATCACGGTAGTAGTCCAGGCATTCGTCGATACCTTTGGCCAGTTTCAGCTCACGACTGACTGGCATGCCCCACTGCTTCAACTGCTGCAGATTGCCAATATGGGTGTCCGCGATGTCGGCCGATACCTGGCCCAGACCGTAGCAGCAGAATTCCAGTGGACGGCTCGCGGTAATCTTCGAGTCCAGCTGCCGCAGGCTGCCGGCAGCAGCGTTGCGCGGATTGGCGAAGGTCTTGCCACCGGCTTCCAGTTGCGTGGCATTGAGCCGTTCAAAACCGGCCTTGGACATATAGACTTCGCCACGCACTTCCAGCACCGGCGGCCAGCCGCTGCCCTGCAGCTTGAGCGGGATGTTGCGAACAGTCCGTACATTGACGCTGATGTCTTCGCCCGTGGTGCCGTCACCGCGAGTCGCGCCGCGCACCAGCACGCCATCCTGATACAGCAAGCTGACCGCGAGGCCATCAAGCTTCGGCTCACAGCTGTATTCCACCGCCACGCCACCACCAAACAGGTCGCCCGCCGGCAGATCGAGACCTTCGGTCACCCGACGGTCGAACTCTCGCATGTCGGTTTCTTCAAAGGCGTTGCCAAGGCTGAGCATCGGTATTTCATGACGCACCTGAGTGAAGGCCGAGAGCGCAGCACTGCCGACTCGCTGGGTCGGCGAGTCGCTGGTCACAAGTTCCGGATTCGCCGCTTCCAGCGCCTTGAGCTCATGGAACAGCCGGTCGTATTCGGCGTCCGGAATGCTCGGCTCGTCGAGTACGTGGTAACGGTAGTTGTGCTGATCCAGCTCAGCGCGCAGCTCTAGAATGCGGTTTTCGGCGGCGGTCATGGGTGTTCTCTCATAATCGAGTAGGAGGCGGATTTACATCCGCCGTCCTCTCACACCACCGTACATACGGTTCCGTATACGGCGGTTCAGGTTAAGCGGCTAAGCCGGGTTATCGTGTCCAGTATTGAGACCAGCCCGA